>CAYNSI010000011.1:0-22022 GCA_964399665.1 uncultured Enterobacterales bacterium
TTTTCCGCTTCCCGTTTTCGTCTTTCCAAGAATCAGTAAATTGGTAGACGTAACCATCATTTCCTCTCATTTGTACGCATACGCCTGAATCCGGGACATCCACAATCAAGTTAGTGAATAGCATGCAGCCTCCTTAAAAAAGCAAAGGATTGGACTTAAGAACTAACATGGGAGCGGTTTACTTCACAAAGATAAGTGTCGCATCCTGGGCCTAAATTCTTCAAATACAACGCAATATTTGTGATTGTGTTCACAAAGATGCGATCTTAATTTCTACAGCGACCCCAGCGTTTACTGCTCTGCATTGCCAGAGAATCTTCACTTTCATAAAATAGCCGATGATTGATGTTGACTAACATTGATACAACACTCTTTTTCTAACCGGAGATGAGGTAAATTATGTCAAAGTCAATGAAAAACTGGCTGATAGTGCTTGTTTTAGGATTTGGAATATTTTTTCTTCCAGTTCCTGACGGACTTGAGCCTAAAGCATGGACCCTGTTTGCCATTTTTGTAGCCACAATTGCAGGTTTTATTCTGCAGCCAATACCTATGGGTGGTGTGGCATTCCTGTCACTTACCTTATGCGCCATGCTCGGCGTACTCACAACAAGAGAAGCCTTGATGGGGTTTGGTGATTCTACTATCTGGCTTATCGTATGCGCTTTCATCCTGTCGAGAGGTTTCATCAAGACCGGACTTGGCCGCCGCGTCGCCTTTGTCATCATTAGGACCATAGGAAAGACCGCCGTTTCCCTCGGCTATTCAATATGCCTTGCTGAACTTGTCATCTCTCCTGCCATGCCTTCGGCAACGGCAAGAGGCGGCGGGGTGTTTTACCCTATTGTTCAGTCCTTGAGCAGCGCCTTTGGTTCTGAGGCGGACAAAAACCCGGGCCGCATAGGCAAGTACCTGATGCAAGTAGGCTTTCATGCTGATGCGGTTACCTGCATGATGTTCCTGACATCCATGGCAGGAAACCCATTGTGCGTAGGGCTTGCAAAAAGTGCTATCGGCGTTGAGCTTACCTGGATGCAATGGTGTATAGCCGCCATAGTTCCCGGCCTTATCTGTCTGTTCCTGGTGCCGCTGGTACTCTTAAGGCTTGCTCCCCCTGAACTTCGTGAGATCCCCAATGCCAGGAATCTTGCTGCCGAGGAAATTAATAAAATGGGGCCGATGACCTTCCAGGAAAAAATCCTCGGTTTGGTATTCCTGATGTGTCTTCTTCTGTGGGCAACCGGCAGTATCACCAAATTTAATGCAACCGCTATTGCCATGCTTGCAGTAGTCATAATGCTGGTAACAAAGGTTCTCACCTGGAAGGATATCCTTTCTGAAAAGGGCGCCTGGGATGCGATGTTCTGGATGGGCGGCCTGATGGCTCTGGCAACTGCCCTTGCTCAATCTGGATTTATCAAATGGGCAGCTGATTTTATAGCTGAAGGGGTTTCATCAGCCAACATGGGCTGGATTGCCGCCTTTGTCGTGATCTCCCTGATTTATACCTACTCCCACTATGGATTTGCCTCGGTAACGGCCCGCATCTCAGCAATGTACGGTGCCTTTGTGGCAGTTGCCGTCGCCTGCGGTGCTCCGCCCCTTATGGTGGCAGTAGCCTTCGGTATCTTCGCCAACCTGCCAATCTCCCTTACCCATTACGGCAACGGCTGCGCACCGGTGTACTTTGGTGCAGGCTACGTTCCCCAGGGTGAATGGTGGCGCAATGGTTTTGTCATCACAACCGTCAATACCATAATCTGGTTTACCGTAGGTATGGCATGGTGGAGCGTTATCGGGCTCTACTAAAAAGCCAACAACCTACTTGGTCAAACGATACACTTCCAAAAGCTCCTTAAACAGGAGCTTTTTTGTTTTTTGTTGCGAAGTAAAATTGGCCAAGGCAAGGTAAGTTATCCTAGCTTTTTCTCCATTGCCAAGCCAATCAGCTCATCAGTCCTATCTGCCATAAACAGCGGGATATTCAGCACATCATCATCCAGTTTCAGATTATCCAGTGAAAACCGGACACGGAGTTTAACTTGATCCGGGAATAACTCTTTGAATTTCTTAAGGCTCCTGCTGGTGGTATTGGCTTCGGACTTGACCTCCACAGGGAAAATATCATTTTCACGCTGAATCAGGAAATCTACCTCATAAGGAGGATTTGTCTGCGTCCAGTACCGAGGAGTAACTTCAAACTGTGTAATCAAAGTCTGAAGCACAAAATTTTCGGTTAATGAACCCTTGAATTCGGTAAATAACCGATTACCCTCACCAAAGGCAGTCGGTGCAAGGTGCGCTAATCTACGCAGCAATCCCACATCTACCAGATAAATCTTAAAGGCAGAAAGATCATCATAGGCAGCTACAGGCAGGAAAGGTGCAGTACTGCGATAGATTTTATGCACCAGTCGGGCATCCACCAGCCACTGCAAGGCATCTTCGTATTCACGGGCCCGAGCCCCATCTTTTACTGCCTTATAGATAAACTTTTTGTTTTCTCTTGCCAACTGAGACGGTATTGACTTCCAGATCATCGAAATTTTGGGAAATTCGCTGACATTAGGGTGTTTGGCAAAGTCACGCTCATAGGCGCCAATAATTCCAGACAAGGCTTCCTGCATGGCCTCCACATCCCTTGCCTCTGTCCACATCTTAACTGATTCTGGCATACCGCCGGTCACATAGTACATCTTCAGCTTTTCATACAGAGGATTAAAGAAAGCATCAGGGATAGGCTCAATGGTGTTTACTGTTTCCAGATAGTTTGCCAAGTTCTTATCCCCGTTGGCCAATAGAAATTCTGTAAAAGTCATGGGGTCAACCTGCATGAAGTTGACTTTACCGACAGGAAAAGATGAAGGTTTTGCTAAGGCAATACCCAGGAGAGAACCGGCACAGGCAATGTGATACTGCGGTGCATTCTCGCAGAAGTACTTCATGGAGTTGATGACCTTAGGGCAGTCCTGTACCTCGTCAAAAATAATAAGGGTCTTTTCCGGCACGATTTTCTGACCACTTGAGAGCATCAGATTTTGCAAAACCCGGTCAACATCTTTTGTTGTTTCAAAAAATTGCTGGTACTCTTCATTTTCATCGAAGTTGAAATAAGCAGTGTTTTCGTAGTAGTTCTTTCCGAATTCTTTTAGAATCCAGGTCTTACCTACCTGACGTACGCCTTTCAAAATCAACGGCTTGCGATATGGAGAATTTTTCCAGTTCAGCAGTTTCTGCAAAATCAATCGTTCCATATATACACCTTGTCACACTATTGTAAGAGATTCAGTTGTTAATGCTCACTCAGCCAGATTGTCACACTTTTACTATATGCTGAATCAGTAAAAAAAATACAGGCTAAATCACAAAATTATACATATTTCAAGACAAACAAATCACATTATTATTGATAGTTTCGGCCGAGTCGCTTGGAACATCAAAAGATCTGGATGTTACACCGGTGCTTCGATACTTCAGATGACTCAATATAGTTAACAGGGTTCAGATGTGCTCTGAACCCTCAGGCTAAAAATCATCACAAAAGTTCTGAAAACACCGAAAATTTAGGTACTGCTTTTGGGGAAATTTACGGCTTGAGCCTTATTTTCAAGCTGGAGCCAATTTTCCTCACAACCTTTTCTACACGGTCATTTCTTTTTTGCCGTAGTCTTGGTCTTTTTAACAGCTCCTTTGCTCGAAGCTGCAGCTCTTGCAGCATTCCACCTGCTGCTTTTTTCATCAAAATACCATGTAAAAGCAGGCCTGCCGTTATCATCAAAGGATACTAAGTACTGTTTTTTAAGTTTTCTTGAAAACCTCACTTCCACAGGACGACCGTTGGGATCTTTTTCAGGACCTTCTGCAAGATAATAAAATTTGGATGAAATTCTATCCTTAAAGCGCTTGAGCTCAGACACTAAAGGTGCCCTGGTTTCCCTGACTCTTGGAAAATTGTTGGCAGCAAGGAAAATACCAGTGGCACCGTCACGCAGCACGTAATGAGATCCTTTGGCCTTACACAAAAGTTCCGGAAGTTCCACGGCAGCCTCTCTGGGCGGGGCCACCTCCCCATTCTTTAAAATCTTTCTGGTATTGCCGCACTCATGGTTGGTACATGCCATATACCTGCCAAACCGTCCTTCTTTAAGCTCCATAGGGCAGCCGCAGCGCTCACAGTCAATCTTAGGACCATTGTCAATTTCAGTATTAAAATCCCCTGTTTCAAGTAAGTAGCCGTTGCAGTGGGGAGTTCTGCCGCAGATATGGATCTTGGTATGCCCATCCATTAAAAAAGAATCCATGGCAGTACCGCATAAAGGGCAGCGCTTACGTCTTCTCATAAGTTCAGCCTCTTCCTCCTCACTCAGATCTCTGCCAAAGGCATTTAAATTGATCTCCTTTAAATTCAAGGTTTTGGTACAACGTGCTTCTTTGGGGACATTTTTGTCATAGTAACCCTGACAGGCTAGAAAATTCCCGGTACGACCAGAATGCAGGGCCATTTTGTATTTATGACATTTTGGACATGTAATATCGATAACCAAGGGACGATTATCGGCCATGCCCCCTTCATCCATGGGTTTTTTGGCCTGCTCTAAAGTTTTGGAAAAATCTTTATAGAAGGTGTTAAGACTGTCGATCCAGTAAAGCCTGCCGCTTGCTACCTCATCAAGCTCAGTTTCCATCTTGGCAGTAAAATTTAGATCCATAAGCTTGGCAAAGGAAGATTTGAGCCTGGCAGTTACAATCTCTCCCATCTTTTCGGCATAAAAACGCCCGCGCTCAAGTCTGACATAGCCTCTATCCTGAATGGTTGCTATTATGGAAGCATAAGTAGAAGGCCTGCCAATGCCGTCCTTTTCAAGCTCACGCACTAAGGAAGCTTCAGAGTAGTGGGCAGGCGGCTGGGTAAAATGCTGCAGACAAATCACATCCTTAAGACTTAATTTATCAAGAGCCTTCACCGGGGGGATCTCTTCATCCTTGCTATTTGCAGGCCAAATCTTTCTGAAACCATCAAAAAGCACCACCCGACCTACAGCCTTAAAACCATAATTTAATGCCCTGACATTAACTGTGGTGGTCTCATAAATTTGATCACTCATCTGACAGGCAAGATAGCGGTCATAAATAAGCTTGTAGAGCCTTCTTTCATCTCTTTCCATGCTGTCTGGCATATTTTCAGCCTTGAGCTCAGGATGCGAGGGACGGATGGCCTCATGGGCCTCTTGGGCCGATTCTTTTGACTTGAAAAAATTAGGCTTTTGCGGCAGGTAGTCACTGCCAAAGGAAGCACGAATAATATCTCGGGCTGCACTAACAGCTTCATTGGAAAGATTGACGCTGTCGGTTCTCATATAGGTTATATAACCATTCTCGTAGAGCCTTTGGGCTAAAGTCATGGTTTTTTTGACGCTAAATCCCAATTTCTGATTGGCAGTCTGCTGCAAGGTAGAGGTAGTAAAGGCAGGAGCAGGATGGGTACTACCCTTTTTGGCTTCTACTTTTTCCACGATAAATTCAGCATGCTTTAAAGCAGCAGCAACCGCCTGTGCCTGAGCCTCATTTTTAATGTCAGCCTTGGCCCCGTCAATGGTTGCTAAGGCAAGTTTAAGCTCCAAAGAGCCCGGAGTTATCGTCAGGGCATCAATGCTCCAGTACTCTTCAGGAATAAAGGATTTTATCTCATGCTCTCTGTCGACAATAAGCTCAACTGCAACAGACTGCACTCTGCCTGCTGACAACCCCCTGGCCACCTTGGACCATAACAGGGGGGACACCATAAAGCCCACTACCCTATCCAAAAAACGCCTGGTTTGCTGAGCATTGACAAGATCCATATTGATGGTGCCGGGATTTTCAAAGGCCTTGGTAATGGCAGCTTTGGTGATCTCAGGGTATTTAACGCGCAAATAGCGTTCTTTCCTGCCCCCCAAAACTTCCTGTAAATGCCAGGCTATAGCCTCTCCTTCACGGTCAAGATCGGTTGCAAGATAGATGGCATCAGCCTCTTTGGCAAGTTTTTTAAGTTCTGATACCACCTTTTCCTTGCCGGCCATAATTTCATAATGGGCTTCCCAGTTTTTCTCAGGATTAATGCCCATGCGCTCATACAGGGGATTGACCTTCTGCTCTTTTGCGCTCTTTTTTCCTGATGCAGTTTTAGCGGAATTTTTTTTGGTGCCTCCTGCCGGCAGATCTCTTATATGACCTACCGAGGCTTTTACCACATAGTCATCTCCCAAATAGCGGTTTATGATTCTGGCTTTTGAAGGAGACTCGACGATAACTAATGACTTACCCATGATGCAGCCTTATTTAATATGCCGGTAGGCATTATCCTCAAGATTGGTAACAATGGAGCGGACAAATTGTCCGCGTGATTTTTTAAGCCCCAAAAGCTTAAAAAGCCTGGAAAGCAGGCTGCTTCCGTGCTTTTTGGTACAGGAGATCTGCAGTACGCAGTTATAGGTTTCCCCGGCCCTTTTTAAAATATATTCATCGGATGTTGCTATCTCATCAACAAGCCCAAGTTCCATAGCATCAATTCCCAGCCAGTGCTCCCCCGTGGCAACTTTTTCAATATCCACCTCAGGACGGTACTTTAAAACCTGATCTTTGAATCTTTGATGAATGGCCTCAAGCTCTTCCTTAAACTTGTCCCGCCCCTCCTGACTGTTCCTGCCGAACATGGTAAGAGTACGCTTATAGCGGCCTGCGGTTATCTGCTCGTAGTCTACATGATGCTCATCCAAAAAACGCCTGAAATTGGGCATTGCCGCCACCACCCCTATGCTTCCTATGTAGGCAAAGGGAGCTGCCACAATCCTGTTGGCAACGGCTGCCATAAGATAGCCCCCGGATGCTGCCACGGAGTCTACTGCACATACCAAATGAATACCGCGATCTCTTACCCTGACAAGCTGGGATGCCAATAGGCCGTAACCGTTTACCATGCCGCCTGCGGAAGTTAATCTAACCACCACTTCATCCTTGGGGGTGGCAACATCCAAGATGGCGTCAATTTCTCTTCTTAGCTTTCTTACTTCAGAGCCCCTGGCGCCCCCCTTAAAATTCAGGATGTAAAGATTTTTAGGACAGAAAATGCCCTGCTGCTCTTTTTCTTCAAGGCTTTTTACAAAGTCCTGGCGCTTTTTAGATTCGGTTTTAAAATCATCACAAGGTTTCCTGCTTTCCTTTTTAAAGGGAAATTTCTTGGGCTTAGGCTTTAAATCCTCTACCGCCTTATCAGGATTATGGTTTTTCAAAGCCTCATCCATTTTGCTGCGGCGTTTTTTCATAACCTCACGCAGATCTTTTATTACTATCTTAAAACCGTCCTTGTCCCTTGCTGCTGCTAAACCGCGGCGGCGCATCAGGGCTGTCAGCATCAGCGGTGCTGCCACCACAAACACCACCATCAAAAGCTTAAGAAAAAATCCCAGTAAATCCAGAAAAAAATCCAGCATAAACACTTCCTATCCAGGCAGTTCCATATTTGAACGAAGATCCTCTTCCTGAAGCTCTTTTCCAAGATCCGTAAGAACTATGCCATCATCCTCTATTTGAATTAATCTTGCCTTATAAAGAGCCCCAACAGCCTTTTTAAATCTTCCCTTTGACATATGAAGATAATCTGAAATAGTTTCAGCTGAAGTCTTGTCATTAAAAGGCAGGATCCCGCCGCTTTTTTTAAGAACTTTAAAAATCTCTTCCACGGCATGTACATCACCTGATCGCCCTTGCTCCTGCAGGGTTACATCAAGTTTTAAATCACTGCGCACATTAAGAATATAACCTTTGCAGCGCTTGCCTAAGGTTACCGGCCACTGCTGATCCTGCCTGTATATCAGGCCGAAGACCGTGTCATTTACCACGGCTCTGTAACCTAAGGGCGTATGTGACAGCGGTACTACGATAACCTCCTGCCCCTTGGTAAATTCCCCTTTTTTGGCATAATCACGAATGTAACGGTTAAAGCGCTGCGTGGCAAAAAGCCTTCCCATTTCATCCCTGGCAACATAAACAGGCACTAAACGCCCGATATCAACAGCCCCGCGCCGCTCCGATACGGGCATTACCAATTCCTTGGGGATCCCCATATCAAGATAGACCGTACCGCATTCTACGGCACTGACTTTTAGACTTCCTGTCTGCCCCAGCTGCAAATAGGGGCGTCTTGCCGTAGCGTAGACCCTGCCGCTGTCAATGTAGAGAAATACTGTAAGCAAATCTCCGATTTTTAGAGAGTCTGGCAGCTGCTTTCGGGGTACAAATAAGGGACCGGCCTCTTTTGCATCAACAAAGGCTCCCTGATCGGTAATGTCAGATACCCTAAGTTCGCACAATCTGCCAATACTTACCGTATTTTGCGCTCTATCCTCTCTTTGCATCCAAATCTCTCACAGGTATGGTAAGCCCGCACCTATTTTAACCTGCTTTAAAAAACTGCCAAGAAAAGCCGGGGAGTAAACCTGCCAGACTCTTCCAAAGTTTTAAAGGTCTTTTTTCAACCGCTGTTACTACCAATTGATATGTCTTTTTTTAAAATACAGATTTTTTTAATTCTTGCAAACACAGTCTATCGATATTTTGAGTGCCTTTTTTTAAATTCTCCTGAAGGTTCCCAATCCAATTCCCGTATCCTTGCAAATTGAAGGTAAAGAGAATAAGCGGGGATTATATGCAGCAGTGCCCGTAATTTTCATTTTTGATTGACTTTTTTTCGGCTTACGATTCTAACAATGATTAAGCTTATACCGCTAATTTGCCTGAAATTTTAGCCTCTTGCAGGAAATTAGTTGGAACTTGATTTTTAGGGTAGCTGAAATGGCTTTAGAATCGCAATTCTGGGCAAAAATAAATAAAATAAAGTGAAAAACCCTCCGTTAAGAAGGGTCTTCCAATATCTGCCAAATAACTTTATTTATACAGGCTTAAAATCAACATGCATAATGCGGGATGATACCGGGTGCCTCTGCAAGGCTGCCACCTTGCAGGCTACTGATTTGCCGTCTATGTTGATGGTGCAGCCTTCAGAATAGAATTCATCCTTTAAGGCAGCCAGAATGAGTTTTTTCTCATCAAGGGTAATTGATATGGTTTCCTGACCCCTGCTGACGATAATGGCAGGAATCTGCTCAGCACGGCGAAGGCGGCGGCTCGCACCTCTCCCAATATCTCCGCGCTTGACGGCATCTAAAGTAATCATGATAAAAATCCTTTAATAAAAAACATCATAAGGTGTCCTGCGACCAAAACACCGGCGGCCATTATACAGGAAAAAACTTTTTTTAACGTATGAAATTCACTCTGACATCGAGATTTATTTTGTTGTTTCTGTTATTGTGGTGAGGATTTTAAAGGAGAAAAAATGACCACTACTTTAAACCGTCCCTCCAAGGATGCATCTTTTATGGAAATTGCCCAGGCAGTCTCCATGCGATCTACCTGCTTAAGACGCCGCTATGGTGCGGTAATTGTCTCCAAGGACGGGCGCATAGTCTCAACAGGCTACAACGGCGCCCCCCGCCACCGCGTCAATTGTTGTGACATAGGATCATGCCTCAGGGAAGAATTGAAGATTAAGCCCGGGACCCACTATGAACTCTGCCGGGCAGTCCATGCCGAGGCCAATGCCATCATCAACGGCAACCCCAGCGATATCGAAGGGTCAACCCTGTATCTTGCAGGATCTGAGGCTGCCACCAACGCGCCGACCAAAAACATGCGCCCCTGTCCCATGTGTAAAAGACTGATTTTAAATGCCCAGATAGCAAGGGTTGTCATGCGCAATGAACAGGGTAATTTAATTTCCGTAAATCCCCTTGCCTGGGAGGATGACGATGACATTGTAAAAAGAGCCAGAGAAACTCTAAAGCAGGATCAAAGTAAGAAGGATTAATACCATGAACCAGGAACTTTTTGCTGCAATCTGCTCCTTTAAATATGTCATCTTTGATATGGACGGCACCTTGCTGGACTCTGAACCCTGGCATGCCAAAGCGTGGAATGAGGCGGGATTAAAGTTTAAGATGCCTCATGTAAGTGAAAGCTATATTGCTCAAATCGGAGGGATCCCCTCCTTTGAGATCGCAAAAATTCTATGTAAAAACAATAATATTACCGAAGATCCAGCAATTGTGGCGAGAACTAAAATTGATTTGTACCGCAGTAAGTTTATGCAAAAAGCCCAATGCTTTCCTGATATCATCAAGCTTTTAGGGGAACTTCATGAAAACGGGGCTGTTATTACAGTAGCCACGGGGTCAATGCTTCCTGAAACCAAGGCTCTTTTGGACAAATTCAATCTTACCCCTTATCTTAAGAGCATTGTAACTTGTGATCAGGTAAAAAGAGGCAAACCCAATCCTGATACCTATCTTGAAGCAGCAGCAAGGATGGGGGCACAACCGCGCGACTGCCTGGTATTTGAAGATACCCCGGTAGGCTTCAAAGGCGTTAAAAGTGCCGGCATGAATCTTGTCAAAGTAAGATTAGGAAAGATTATCTCTAAGATAATCACCCCAGACCAAATAGACATCCCTTAAAAAAACCGGGCACAAGCAGAATTTACCAAACAATCTTATGAATAACAAAAAGTAAATCCCAAAATCTGCCCTAAGCTTAACAGCCTTTGCTATCCTTACAGTTCTTCCGTTAAAACAGGAAAACTTTCTTCAGGACGTAAATCGATGCGATCTGAATCAAAGGCCCTTCTTTCATTGGTATTCATGGCAGCTATGGTATTCATGTCATCCCTGCTTATCACTAAGTTAAAGAGTCTGCTGTTTTCCAGGATCCTGTCAGGATGCACCGACTTTGGAATCACCACTACGCCGCGCTGCATATTCCAGCGCAGGATAAGCTGAGCCGGGGTTACCTTGTAGTAGTCGGCAAGACCGATAAGACGTGGATCGTTGACCAGGGTGCGCCCCTGCCCTCCCAATGGCGAGTAGGCTGTAATGGTAATGCCCTCTTTATTGCAATAGATCAAAAGATCATTTTCAGCATTTGCAGGATGACATTCGACCTGATTTACGGCAGGAATTGACCGAGCCCCGGCCTTTTTCAATTCCTCTAGGTGATGAATTTTAAAGTTGGAAACCCCGATGCTTTTAATAAGTCCCTGCGCCTTTAAGACCTCAAGTTCCAGGTAAGCCTTCTCAAATCCCTTAAAAGGCCAGTGCAAAAGATAGAGATCCACATAGTCAACATCAAGACGCTTTAAAGAATCCAAAAGGCCCTTTTTAGGATCCTGCCAGTCAGTTCGCCATAACTTGGTGGTAATAAAAATTTCCTCTCGCTTTAAACCACTGTCCTTAATACCTCTGCCGACACTTTTTTCATTGCAGTAAACTCTAGCAGTATCAATGTGACGGTAGCCAAATTCTATGGCGGTGCGGACGGCATTGCGGGTAATTTCTCCTGATGGGGAGCGAAAAACTCCCAGGCCGAAACAGGGAATGGAATTGCCGTCGTTTAAGTTAAAACGGGTTGCTAAATTTAATTCACTCATGGCTGAAAATTTGAAAAATTGCGGATGCGCTATTGTAATGTTTCAGAGTCAAAAAAGGGGGGAATATGCAAAATTTTATTATTATGCTGTCTTATCAATCATTCGGGCAGCCTCATACAAAAGCTCAGGACCTGCCGTAGGATCCGTCATGTGCTCTGAAAGATAACGCCTGAAAAACCGCGCTCCTTTGATGCTGCTGAAAAATCCTAAAAGGTGACGGTAAAGGTGATGAAGAGCCACCCCTTCCTTTTGTAAAGTTAAGGCTAACTTTGCAAAGTCATCAAGAAACTCCACCCTTGATTTTACCCTGCTGCAGGTTCCATAGATCTCAGTGTCCACCAGTGCCAAAAGATAAGGGTCGTTGATAACCGCCCTGCCAAGCATTACTCCGTCAACCTTTTTAAGATGCTCAGTGCATTCAGTAATGGTATTAATCCCGCCGTTTATCGTAATGTTAAGCTTAGGAAACATCTTTTTAAGTGCATAGACCCTGTCATAATCTAATGGCGGAATGGTACGGTTTTCCTTAGGAGACAGGCCCTTTAACCAGGCTTTTCTGGCATGCAGGATGATCTCATTACAGCCTGTTTGACAAATCCTGCCTACAAGATCAACGGTAAAGTCAAAACTGTCCTTATCATCTACTCCGATGCGGGTTTTTACTGATACCGGGATGGTAACGGCATCCTGCAGGGCAGAAACTAAAGAGGAAAGCTTATTAAGATCATGCAGCAAAATAACCCCGAATGATCCCTGCCTTACCTTATCAGAAGGACATCCGGCATTAAGATTTATGGCACTAAAGCCTCTTTTTTGGCCTATTTTGGCAGCTTTGGCAAGGGCAGTTTCATTATTGCCCCCCAATTGCAGCACCAATGGCAGCTCTTCTTCCTTAAAATCTATAAGATAGTTTTTGCCCCTGACAACAGCCTCTGCTGCCACCATCTCCGTATACAACAGCGCCCTGGTGCTTAATACCCTGGCCATTTGCCTGAATACCGAAGTGGTAACATCAATCATGGGGGCTACTTGAAATTTTTGATCCATCTTTTTTAAGCATCAACAAGATAACATTACAGATTACCAGCCCTAAGGAAGGAGACCCCTTAAAACCTGAGCTTTTTAAGAAGCCCAAGAATTATTAAACCTTATGGAAAAAGCATTATCATCCTGTGATTTTAACCTGGCTAAATGTTCTTTTGACAATATCTTTTTGTTATTAAAAAGAATTATAAGTTAATCCTAAAAAAAGATAAGTCTCACAGCCTTTGGTTATGACGCAGCCATAAGATGTAAGGTCCGTGCATTTAGCATATACGGAGGTACCTTATGGTTTTCAGGGCAGGTTAGCCCTTACTCCTTCAGGCATCCAATCTTCACAAAAATCTGGCAGATCTTTTGTCAAAGCAAGAACCTTTTCTCTTAAAACCCTGCCATTAGTTTCATAGGGATGAGTCAAAAAGTCAGCTATGGCTGCACCTATTTCCCTAAGATTCTCCGGGGTTGCCCCCCTGGTTGATGCTGACAGAGTTGAAAAACGAATCCCCTCATATCTTACTGTAGGATCCTGAGTAAGCACCATGCAGATCCTGACATTAATAAAAGCTTCTGCCAAAAGCTCCTGGGCACCGCGGGCAGACATGGCACAGCTTTTAGAGTCGACAATTACCTGATGGGTTTCAGTGCCGCCTGAAACCAGAGTCAGGCCCCCTGAGGCCATACCTTCTGCCAATGCCTTGGCATTTTCGACCACCCGTCTTGCGTAGGCTTCATGGGCAGGATCACTCATTTCCTCTAGACGGGCAGCCAGCGATGCCAGCTGCGCTGTCTGCAGCCCCTTATGTCCAGAACTTACCGCGGTCCTGTCTATGGCATTGGCAATTTGTGCAGATGACATAATCACGGCAGCCTGCGGCCCCTGCATCGCTCCGTGAGCTGCAAAAGTCACCACGTCGGCGTGGGGCATGGGACCTGAGATCATGCCTCCTGCTATCAGTCCTGCCGTCTGGGAGATATCACACCATAAGATGGCGCCAACCTCCGCTGCTATTTTGGCAAAGCGGGCATAGTCAATATTAAGGGGATAATTGATGGGTGAGACTATGATAAGCTGGGGTCTGCAGGTTTTGGCCTGCCTTTCTATAGCATCCATATCCAGCCGCTGGGTTATAGGATCTATGCCGAAATTAACAAAGCGGTAAGCAAGGCTCTCAGAGTTGCAATGCTCTCTTTTGCGCAAATCAAGACTCATCACCACATCGCCGCGGCGGGTCAGGCTTTGGAAAACGACCCGGGAAGCCGCCTCTATGGTTATGGTGCGGATATTGGCATGTCCTGCCTTAAATAAAGAGCAAATCCTTCGTGCCGTAAGAGACTCCACTTTTGACATGCGCTGAAAGTTAATGGCATTGCCTGAAGTATTTACCAGTACCGAGCCCATAATGGCCGCAGCCATGGGAGATGTGCTGTTTTCATCAGGGATAAAAGAAAGAGACAGATGCTGATGCTCGAGCTCTTTTTCAAAGTAAGTATAAAGGTCTGCGTCAAAGCCGCGAATGAGATTAAGCGGATCCATTTTATCTATCTCTCCACCAAAGCCTTAAAGTCTACTTAATTCTAGCAAAGCCCCGGCCGGCACTAAAGCTATTGTTACAGGAAATTCACTTAATCTTAAAAAATTATCTCTGATGAAAGTCATAACCTTGACTTGCTAAGATACATCTGGACCTTAGAAAAACTGAGAGGACGCAGCCATAAAAGTCATCATAAGATCCCTCAGAAGGCTGCATCTTTTTGAACACTGTCAGGCAGCAATGACGCATAGTTCCTGCCAATGTCAAAGACCAGCTCAATTTGCAGGCGTGGATATACACAATTTAGCGTATATCCCAGAGGACTTTGTGTCGTAAGCAATAAATCCTGCCATAATTGATATCATTTCTAACCACGGCATACAAAAAAAGGATTCCCTAATACAAGAATTTCCTGAAAATTTATGGGGTAAGAAAGAATATTCCACGTGGTTAGATAGTTATTAGTGAGGGGGTAAAGATAGAGCCATGCGCATGTAGGATGCAATCTTTTCCATGCCGCGGGATGCCAATGTCCCATCAGCCATAGTCGCAACCACCTGCCTTAATGACTTAAAACAAACGTCCCCTCCTGCAAAGACCCCGGGAACATTGGTCATTCTGCTGTCATCGATTATGATGTAGCCTGACTCATCAAGCTTAACCTTGTCCCTTACCAAAAAACTGTTGGGAAGATAGCCTGCAAACACGAATACCCCAAAGGTATCATCCCCTGATGCCCGATACTCAAAGCTTTCAGAGGAATTGTTGTTGAAGATGACAGCGCTTGTAATGCCCGACTCATTACCTGATATAGCCTTAAGTTCATGATTGAACAGAACCTTAATTTTAGGGTGATTAAGCACATCGTCGGTAATGGATTTAGTGTATGAAAATTGGTCCTTTCTAATCAGGATGGTAATCTTTGAGGCATAGCGGGTTAAATAAAGCGACTCTTCAACTGCGTCACAACCGCCGCCTATTACCAAAAGCTCCTTTTCGGTAAAAAATACACCGTCACAGGCAGCACTATAGGAAACCCCGCGGCCTATGAATTCACTTTCCCCCACAAAGCCCGCCTGACGGGGATAGGCCCCGGTTGCAATCATCACCGTAAAGGCATTAAACTCACCTTTTCTGACAACTATCTTCTTAATCTTTCTGTTTAAATCAAGGTCGATAACCTCGTCTAACAATAACTCCGCTCCAAATTTTCGAGCCTGCCGGCACATGGTTTCTGTCAAATCCTGCCCTGAGATAATCTCAATGCCGGGGTAATTTAGTACTTCAGTGGTCTGACAAATCCTGCCGCCAAAATGTTCCTTTTCAACCACCAGGACACGAAAACGGGCTTTAGCAAGACAGATGGCGGCTGTAAGACCGGCAGGTCCCCCGCCTATGATAACAGCATCATATAAGTTTCTGTTTCGCATATTTTTTGCCCGCTCTTCTTATAGTCTGTTACATTGCAATATAGCAGGCAGTCTTTAAAAGCTGCCTGAATATTCTAAGCTACTTATTAAGCAAATTTGGCAAAAACATAGTGATTTGTGGAATAAAGGTGATAAGAGTCAAAGTTCCTATAGTCACAAAGATAAAGGGGATAATTCCTTTTAAGACAACCTCAAGTTTGCTGTTAGAGATCCTTGCCGCCACAAATAATGCCATGCCTAGCGGTGGTGTAATAAAGCCGATGGCAAGATTTGCAACCATGATAAGTCCAAAATGCACAGGATCAACACCAATTGATACTGCAACCGGCAGCAAAATTGGAGATAAGATCAAAATAGCCGGGGTCTGATCCATAAAGCAGCCTACTATAAGCAGCATTATGTTGATTAAGATGAGAAGAATAATTTTACTGTCGGTAACCTGCAGTAAATACTGCGTCACCTGCTGGGGCACCTGTTCTACCGTCAGGATTTTGGAAAATCCTGTGGCACAGGCTAAGATTACCATTACAGTACCAGTAGTGCAGCATGAGGAGGCAATAGCCTTAAACAGCCCTTTAGGGTCAAGTTCTCTGTGAATGAATGCTCCACAGATAAAAGCATATAATGCGGCAATAGCTGCAGCCTCAGTCGGGGTGAAGACCCCCACGTAGATCCCCCCCAGGATGATAATAGGGTTAATCAAAGCCCACTTAGCATCCCAAACTGCAAGAAAGGCCCCTTTTAATGAGAAAGGATCACTGTGACCCCTATAGCCTTTTACCTTGCAAAAGACATAGGAATACAGCATTAAGGCCCCGCCTATTAAAATTCCGGGGAAAAATCCTCCCATAAAAAGTGAGGTAACCGAAGTTCCGGTAGAGACCCCGTACAGCACCATGGGAATAGAAGGCGGAATAATTACCCCTATGGTGCCAGCAGTTGCAACCAGGGCCAAAACAAAAGAGCGCTTATAGCCTAACTCAATCATGGTTGGGATCACCATTGAGCCTACAGCTGCCACGGTTGCAGGGCCTGAACCTGATACTGCCGCAAAAAACATGCATACTAACACGGTAACAATGGCAAGCCCGCCTGTAATTCTTCCAAAAAAGACATTACAGACATTAAGAATTCTTCTTGAGACTCCTCCTGCCCCCATGAGATCGCCTGCTAAGATAAAAAGCGGGACCGCCAAAATTGGAAAGGAATCACAGCTTACCACCATTTGCTGGGTCAAGGCCCCCAAAGTTAAGGTTCCTGCACTCAAAAGCGCGGCTAAAGTTGCAAAACCGATAGCAAAACCTACAGGGACATTTAAGACCAGTAACACCGCCAAGGAGACTAAAAGAACAGTAGTTGCCATTTAAACCTCCTTATTCTCTGCAGCTTCTGGGGCATTATGGTCTTTTTTGAGCTCTTTTATCTGAAAAATAATGCCTTGGATTAAACGGATACTGGCCAGGCCAAAACCTACAATGGGGGCTAAATATACCAGCCAGATTGGAATACGCATAGCAGGTGAGAGCTGCCTTAGCATAAGCTGCAACTCCACCATGCTGAACCCTAAGTAGACCACACTTAGGGCAAAAACCAAAGACAATACGTCTCCTAATATGACAACATAAGGACGCAGGAACTTGGGGAAGAAATATAAAAAAGCATCAATCTTGATATGACGCATCACTTTTGCGCCATAGCTTATGCCTATAAAAACCAACCAAATAAAAATATATCGTGCAAGCTCTTCTGACCACGACAAAGAGGATTGGAAAATATAGCGCATAATAACCTGCAAACTTAGGATCAAGCCTAAAGCAGACATCAGCACTACACAGACGGTCATCTCAAGCTTATTGTCTAAAAAATCAATGATGCTTTTCATCCTATAACTCCCCCTTAACGGAGCTAAGTTTAGAATTAGTAATCCCCGTTTAAGATCCGATCAACATATTCAGGATTGTCCATCAGGCTTTTTACCAGCTCATAAACACCGCCTTCTTTTGCCATGTCAATCCACTGCTGTCTTTCATCAGCAGTTAGGGTAACTATTTCACAGCCTGCATCCTTAAATTTCTGCTCAGATAAAGCATCAAGTTCAAGAGAACGTTCTCTTTGAACTTTGATAAAGGTAGCAACCCCTTCGTTCATGGCCTCTTTTTGAGCATCACTTAGAGAATTCCAACGCCTTTGATTCATAAGCAAAATCTGTGGGCTGAACTGATGTCCTGTTAAGGAAATATAGTGTTGGACTTCATAAAGCTTGTTAGAGTCGATAATGGCAAGGGGATTTTCCTGAGCATCAATGGTACCCTGCTGCAAGGCAGGAAGTACTTCAGCAAAAGCCATAGGAGTAGGATTAGCTCCCCAGGCTTTCCATTGTGCCATTTGAATTTCAGACTCCATGACACGTACCTTGGCGCCTTTGACATCTGCAGGGACTTTAACTGGAATTTTATTGTTGGTGTAATTCCTAAAGCCGTTTCCTACCATGGTGAAATAGTGCAGATTACGGTCTTCAACCAAGGAATTGATTGTTTTGCCAATATCACTGTTAAAGCAGCGCAGAGCATCATCTGTAGTCGGAAACAAGAAAGGGGCATCCCAAACAAACATATCGGGAATAAATGAAGTTAGGGTTGAAGGCTGAGCCAGGACAATATCAATATCTCCCATGATGGTAGATTCGATAGCAACGCGATCATCACCTAACATATTATCAGGATAGTGCTCAATGGTAATGGTACCGCCTGACTTCTCCTCTACCACCTTTATCATTGCAACACCTGCATCTTTGGCTGCCTGATTGGTAGCATTGGCAAACCGCATGGTAATGTTATCATCAGATACTGCCTGGCCCATATTGAACATCAAAACAGCAGCTAATGCAGCACCTAACAAAGTCCTACCTTTCATCGTAAATCTCCTTGTATAAAATTTAATCAGCCCCTAAGGACGGAAAGTACTTTTTGAACTACCGCCCCCGTATCTAAACCATAATACTCAAAAAGCTCTGAAGATGGACCTGAACGTCCAAAGCTGTCCATCCCCATACCAATTACCCGACAAGGTTTTGTGGCACAAATGCACTCACATACGGCACTGTACAAGCCTCCCGCCTTATGGTGATCTTCGATGGTAAAGATAACACCGGTATTGGCAGCTTCAAGTACAGCTTTCTCATCAAGAGGCTTGAGACTGTAAAGATCTAAAACCTCAAGATCGATGCCATCTTTTGCCAAAACATCGGCAGCTTCCAAAGCACAGTGCACCCTGTCCCCGCAGGCTATAATTGCCCCGCTGTGACCGTCACGAAGCTTATGAGAGCCTCCAATGCTAAAGTCACTGCTATCATCATAGATCTGCGACACTGCATCGCGTCCTATCCTCATGTAGCAGGGACCATCATACTCAGCCATTTTTTTAACCAAAGCTTTGGTGGCAATTGGATCTGCAGGGGCTAAGACTACATTCCCTGCCATAGCACGCATCACCGCCAAATCTTCCAGGGCCTGATGTGTGGCCCCATCCTGGCCGCACTCAATGCCGGCATGAGTTCCGACAACTTTTACATTCAAATGGGGATAGCAGATACTATTGCGAAACTGCTCTGCAGCCCTAAGAGAGGCAAACACTGCAAAAGTGCTGACAAAAGGGATAAATCCTACGGTTGCCAAACCTGCAGCAACTGCCATCATATTCTGCTCTGCAATACCACATTCTATGAAGGAATTAGGATGCTCCCTGCGAAAATAGTCTGAATAGGTGGCCATGGCCAGATCTGCATCCAAGGCAACAAGATTAGGATGACTTGAGAAGATCTCGTTTAAGGCCTCACCATATGCCTGCCGATTAGCTTTCATCCCCGCTCCTTATCCCAAGCTCTTTCAAGGCAAGATTAAGTTCTTCCAAACTAAGCCCCTTACCATGCCATGAGACTTTATTTTCCATAAAACTTACTCCCTTACCTTTGACAGTGAAAGCCAAAATAATTGTAGGTGCACTCAAGCAGGCCTTGGCAGCTGCAATTGCATTTAAAACCTCGGTAATATCGTTACCATTAATACAGATAGTATTAAGACCAAAGGCTTCAAATTTAGCTTTAAGATCTCTAAGCCCCATTACCTCTTCGTTGGTGCCGTCAATTTGCAAACCGTTATAATCCACAAAGATGATAAGATTGCTTAAGTTATAATGCGACGCAAAGCAAAAAGCTTCCCAGACTTCACCCTCATTAAGCTCTCCATCTCCTAAGATGGCATAAACCTTAAAATCATCTTTTTTAAGTTTTGCACCCATCGCCATGCCGCAGGCTGCTGAAATTCCCTGTCCTAATGATCCTGTGCTCATATCGATGCCGGGAGTGCCTTTCATATCAGGATGGCCCTGCAAAAAGCTTGAGGTCTTGCGAAGAGTTCTTAAATCTTCTTTGCTGATAAATCCTTTGAGACACAAAGCAGCATAGAGAATGGGACAGGCATGCCCTTTGCTTAGGACAATGCGATCACGTTTCGGATCTTTAGGATCGTCAGGATTTATTCTTGCTTCCTGAAAATATAAAGCAGCGATGATTTCAGCTAAAGACAGCGATCCTCCAGGATGCCCAGATCCTGCAGCATATATAGACTCAAGAGCCAAACCTCGCAGTTGCTTTGCAATCAAAGTTAGCCGCTCTTGCATAAATAGTACTCCAAAGCAGACGATCTAATTTGCGTTATTTTGAGTATATTTGCGCAATAATTTACTTTCAGTGACTCAAATCACAATTTAATAAAGAGGATAGCCGAATGAAAAACAAATCTGGACAGCACTGCAGGATTCATATAATAACCTTCTACATATCAGGCTGTTAGCTATAATATTGCCTTATTTTATAGCAGAGAAACTTATGAGATCTTTTGAGAAGTTAGCGCAAAGCACTCTTAATTTTTTGCGTAATTATTCCAGTTTCTCGCCACAAGAAGATCTTATAGTAAGCTTAGGTGCCAGCACTATTTTAATTGGATCAGAGTGTTCTTTAATTTCTTGCAACAAAAGTTCGGCTGCCTTTCTGCCTAAAAGAACTTTACGCTGATGAACAGTGGTAAGGGGTACGGAAATCATGCTCCCTATTTCAAGATCATCATAACCTGCCACTTTTATATCCTCCGGGATCTTGACCTGATGATCCTGACAGTACTTGATAACCCCAAGTGCCACCATATCATTAATAGCAAATATAGCATCAATATCTTTGCTCAAAAGCTGTTTGGTCTTCTTATATCCGAGTTCAAAAGTAGCCTGGGTATAAAGGATTTTGCTCTCATCAAAGGGCAGCTTATTTTTCTCCAAGACCTCTTGTAGGGCTTTTAACCTGTCAACCGTAGTTTGAGCTGACTTCTCCCCTAAGATACAGCCGATTTTGCGACAACCACAAGTTTCAATCATATGTTCAAAAAGCAGGACTGCTCCGCGATAATTATCATTTACCACACTGGAAAATGACGGTCCTAACTCAACATCTGCTGCCACAACGCGGATCCCCTTTTGCTGCAGGGGAAGAAAATCTTTTTCCTTGGCAGTAACCGAGATCACCACAACTCCTGCTACCTGCTGCGTTTCAAGCATCCTGATATTCAAAGCCTCTTCATCACGTTGTCTTGCCGCGTTACAGAGGATGACTACATAACCTAAAGGGCGCAGGTAATCACAAACGCCCTTGGCAATGGCAGCGTAAAAAGGCGAGGTAATATCAGGCAGGATAAGACCTATCTGACTTTTATCCTGGATCTGCTGTGATTTTATTTTATCGCTGTGGTCATAGCCTAATTTGTAACTTGCAGCTATTATCTTGGCACGAAGACTATCTGAAACCCCCTCCTTGCCATTTAGGGCTCTTGAAACAGTTGATAGGCTTATCCCACAATGTTTGGCAATCTCACTTAACCCTGCCACACTAAATCCCCAGACCTTAATATTGTTACAACATCAAATACCTTTGGTAATGATAAAAGCAATGGTGGGGTTAGGCAATACTTTTGCGCAAATTTATTTAAATTTTTGCGCAAAGGCAAAGTTTACATGCGATCCTGTTAAATCCAAAGCTGCACACAATTTGTATGAGATGCAATTAGAGCAGCGGACAGACAACAGCCTGACTCTCCTTGGAGCAAAGAGTATAAGGAAAAGATGAGAACAAAGTACGCACAATGAAAAGAACTTGGGCTCAAAGATAAATAAAAAGGTAAAGGATGTGGCAGTCCCGGGAAATCCTGCTGTCGCAAAAAACAAAAAGACGGCCAAATCCTTGGCACTGCAAAGACCAATAAACTTCTACAAACTAAACTTCTCCATGACAGAAATGGACAGTGTGATGGCCGAATTTAGATGAGGTAGACTTACTTGAGTATTGATTACCGCCTGCTGCAAAGACGCATAAAGCGCATGGTGGAGGTGAGGAGAAAAGGGCGGCTTACGCTGCCCCTGTCTATTTTGATATCAAAGGAGCCCTTAACCTGGGAAAAA
>CAYNSI010000012.1:0-22010 GCA_964399665.1 uncultured Enterobacterales bacterium
GACGGCGTTTTTGCCGTACCGAGGACCTTTGAAAACGCAGTAAGTCACGGTTTTGAACTGCTGATTGGAGCCCCCGCAGGCTTCGGGGTCAAAATCAAAGAAAGCTTATTGGACTGGCGATGCAGTGCGACCTGTGATGACACCTTTTTTGTCATGCCTGACAATGAGAGCATCCGCTATCATGTGATCCCCTTAACAATCGAACAGGTGACCTGCAATCTGATGATGTTTTACTCTCCGAAAATGGCTCTTTTAGAAGAAGAAAACCTAAATGCCGCTATCTTTCGCATGAAGGCAAAGCTTAAGGGCAGCAAACAAATCAGCGCACAAGAAGCCCGGCAGTACCGAGAATACTTTGACATTCGCTTTAATGAGGATGGCAGCAGCTTTTCCTGGCAGCTTAATCAAGAAGCCTACAGCAAAGCTCTCCGATTAAGCGGCTGTTTTGCTCTTTTGGGAACCAGAGACGACATCAGCTGCAAAGAGGCATTACAAATCTTTCGCGCCAAAGATCTGGCAGAAAAGGTCCTTGAGAGCCTAAAGAGCGATATCCCAGGTGACCGTCTTCACTCCCAAACCATTGAGGAACACTGTGGCAAACTGTTTTTAGCCTTTATCGGCCTTATCATCAGAAAGGCTCTTGAAGGCAAGTTAAGCTCTTATCTGAACAAGAATCGTATGGGATTAGACAGTGCTTTTTGCAGGCTGTCAAATCTTAAGTGTGTAAAAAGGGAAGGCACGTGGATCTTAGATAACGCATTGACCAAACAAGAAAGGGAGCTTGCAGAGCTTTTTAAGTTACCGATTGGAAGTTTTTAAGATCAGAAAAAACCTAAAACTGCACGGTGTACGGTGCGATCCTGCTCTCTGACAGCATAGAACCTGCTAAGTTTTAAAAAACTCAAAGCACGGTGGCCGCATTATTGGCAGTAGACATCGGTGGCCTTTTGGCAATGATAGATCACAAAAGTCTACCAAGATGGAGGTTTAAGGTTGGTAAGATCAAAGGACCGAGGTTGGAGAGTAAAGCTTATGAGATCGCAAGCTCAAACCTTATAAGATTTTCCCAACCACTAAAGTTAATTGAGTTTTTTTGCTTGTGAGTTTCAAAAATCAAGGTTTTTGATCTTCTCCAAAAGATCCTCGTAAAGATAAACTAAATTTTCATCAGAGTCGTATTCCACAAGACTTTCATCAAAAACTTCAAAGCTCCATTCATTGAGCATTTCCACGGCAACAAGCCCTGACATGAAACGGCAGTCTTGGCATAAGCTTTCAAATTCATGAAGATCCATGGCGCTGGCATTAGTGGCAATTAAAGCCTTTAAAAGCTTAAGACAATTGGAATTTAGTTTTGCAAGAGGCTCTGGCAGATCCGTGTCTTTTATGTCAAAAAAAGTTTGTTCTGCAGCTGAAATTACGGGAGAAGCAGCTTTGTGATTAGTACCAGGATCCATTGCAACAGCTGCTGTTATCGCAGCCTTATGGTTAATTTCAGATCCTGATGCTGCACTCTTAATATCAGAACCTTCAGTTACAGTCCCTTGATTTAATAAAGATTCTAGGGCACTGCCAGTATCTAAACCTGTGGCAGTATCTGCCTCATCTCTTATGTGACCTATAACATCGCGGATCTCAATACTTTCCTTAATTTTTGAATTAATTTTTTCTTTATCAAAAATATAATTTTTAAAATCATAAGCTTGGGAGCTTAATTTTGGGGTATTTGCAGACTGGCGCGGGGACTTGGATTTTTTTCTGCGACACCGGCCAAGGTGTTTGAGTATTTCTGCCAGGCCAAAGCATGGTTCTCTTAAGTTGAGTGTTTCAAGCCACTTAGCAAAAAATGAGAAAGCATCACCTCCCGTGAGGCTGCTAAACTCCGGCAGGGTGCTTAAAACTTCCATTACCTCCTTTAGGGTATCATGGCTTCTTTCAAGCTTTACAAAAAGTTCGGTAAGTTTGATATCAGGCGCGCAGGGTAAGTATTCTTGGTACAAGCCGTTTTCATACAGGTTTTTAATAATGCGGGCTAAGGTTAAGGCATCAAAACCTGCCAGTATATCGTTTTGGTAGGCGATTATAAAATCATCGGGGTAACCGACGGCCTGCCAAGTCGAGCTTGCAGCTTTTATCAAAGATATAAGATTTTCTGCCGCACTAAGGCGTGACTTAAGATCCTGATTGGTTTTTAAAAGTGAGAACAGGCGGGTCCAGGCCTGTTTTAAGGAATCAAGATTGACAAGCCGCGATCTGTAGAGGTCAGTTAAAATAATGTCAGGGGATAAAAATTCCAACAGCTGCCGTAAATTATCTGCAATGTTAATTAGGGCATTTAAACAGTCATCAAAATGCGCTTGATAGGGGACGGTAAAAAAATAATTCCAATTATCTTTAAAAAAAGAGCTCTTAAAGCTTTTTAAGGGAAATAAAAGATGCAGGGCAAAGATATTAAATTGGGCGGTGATAAGCCATGAAGGCGGCACGTTATCTTTAACATCAGGCAGTTTTACAAACTCAATCTTCAAAAACTTATACTTACTGTAAAAGGACAAAGGGCCCAAAAACAGCGGTAATATCTGCATATTGCAACAGGAGGCGATTTTTTGCAGGATTGGAAAACGCAATCCCGGAATGACAAGTTTCAGCAGGAGTTTTTGCTCAATTATTCCAAAAGAGCAGCCGCTTAAATTCTTAATATGTTGTATTGCATGGCTTTTTTCTGCACTCAGGGTTTTTGGGGAAAAAATATGGGCAAGGTCAGGTTTGAAATCGCCGATGTTGGAAATATAAAAGGCAGTCATTCCGTCGCCGCGCAAAAAAGAAATAAGATCCCTATTGATACTGCCCTTTGCGTGTAGGCAAAGAACCTTTCCATCACTAAAGTGTCCTTTTTTTGCCAAAAACATCAGGTTAAAGAACACGGCCTTAAAAAATTTGTTTTTAAACAGGGTGTTAAGATTGGGGAATCTACTAAATACCCTTTCTATGCTGGATGCAGAATACTCATTGCAGTTAAGTGAGAATCCCCGGCTCACAGACTTAGGAAGTTCACGGGTATAGTAAAGTCCGTTGCCAGGTTTTAGCAGCAAGGGTTCAAAAAGGTTCATTAAAGTACGGGCTATTACAGGAACTGTCAGGTTAAGGCTGGCAAAGTTCTGGATGTGAACACCTTGTTTTGCAAGAGTATTTGCAGTAATAAGGTCGCTGTGGGAGGATAGAAGATCTAGCAGGAAAATCTCTTTAAAAAGAACAGGCAGCTTGGAAATATCACTGATATCGTATTCTTGGACGATGATCTCTTCTATGATCTCAAATAGAAAGGGGGATGCATCCAAAACCTGAAACATATAGTCAGGAAGCCCTAAATCGTGCTTTTTAAAATCCATATCAAAGAAGATGAAGTAAAGCCCGGCAATTACTGCCATTTCGGGAAATTCAAGAAAAAAGTTCCTTGAAGCAAGGGTTGCTAACATGTTGCTGCATCTGGCCTTACTGTAGTTGGTAACACCTTTTAGGGCATTTTGATATAAAAGAACAAATACTAGATAGTAGAGAAAGCCCTGCTCGATTTTATAACCGGAGGGAAAACGGTCTATGTAATTACGGTTGAGTTTTTCAACCAAGCGGCTGTAAACATTGGATTTAAGATCATTTGAGGTTATTTCACTTAAGAAACTTACTTTCTTTTGTTCATTTACCAAAAGAACCGGAAAGTTGTGCACACATGGGGAAGACGTAAAAGCTGCTATAAGATGAGTATTTTCATCCAAGACAGTTTCCTTAAGGAGTTTAGGATAGGGCAAAAATTCTGTAACCAGGGGAAAATTAGGATCTCTTGTGAAAGTTTTTTTATTTAAAATAAGCTCATCTTTTAAAGTTTTTACCCACTTGTAAGGAAGCTTTACCCCGCTATTAAGTGCCCCTGTTATAAGCGCTTCAATCTTTGCTGCAACAATTTCCTGATTTGCATCTGACTTTTTGGCAGCCTCCCTTGCTTTGCTCGATTGTAAAAAAGTCCTGTTATCTGTAACTGTCTTTGCTGCAGCCTTATCTGAAGGGATATTGAGATCCTGCCAGGTTTTTTCATAAATTGAGCCTTGAAAGGCCTTTTGTGCCTTACCGCCTGAACCAAAGGAATTTACGATAAAGTGCAAATAGTTAGCAACTCGAGCCTCAAGTTCAGGATCCAGTCTTTTTAAGTGAAACTTAGGATTGGTAAAGTCTACTTTATAGGTGCCGTAAATGGTGGCAAAGGTAAGACAGGATCTTAAATAACGTTCACCGACTTTTGGAAGCACCAGGTTTTTGAAAATCTCATTTACTCTGTCTACAGCCTGTGAGGGCAGGAAGGTAAAAGGAACTAAGGACAATCCTTCAAAAACGCGCAGCATAATGTTGTAGGAGGCCATCTTAATCCTGGTTCTATCCAGGGCAGCCTTATCATTACTGTTAAGGCTTCCTGCCTTTCCGGCAACAAGTTCCTGTACTCTTTTAATGTCAGGATCTAAGGCTAGATTAGGTTTTTCTGCCAGCATAACCATATACTCAGGCTTAATATCGGCGATAACATAGCAGGGCACTAATTTTAAGCCGCAGTATTCAACCAATTGAGTAAGAGCCAGAGCATCACTGGCTGCAGGCCGGTCTCCTGAATAAAGCTTCACCCCCAAACGGGCGCACAGTTCCGATACCGTAAGAGAAAGAAGCCCGCGGCCTGCAACCTCATCTAAAAGACTGTCAAAACGGTCCTGAACACTCTGAGGAATGCTGTTGAGCCTCTTTAAGTAATAGCCCGGGGTTTTAAGCGTTGTAACAGAAGATGACATTTTTTATGTTTTAGAATTTTGACCACATATTCCAAAGCTGTCCTAAAAGACCACAGCCTTACTTCATGATAAAAAAGGTTCTTTTATTTTAAAAAATTTGCCGCCGGTAAATATTAATCCATGAAAGACATGATTGGTACTTATATTTTACAGGCGGGGAGTTTAAAATCTCAGGTCAGGGCAAAGTTGCCAATCTTAAGTAGTATTTTTAGGTGAGGGGTTTGATACTGTTGTTGTCAAAATTTACCGTAAAAGCTTTTGGTAACTTTCCCCATGGCAGCGGAAGCTGCAGCATGGCAGGTTAGGGAATAATAATGAACACCCCAAAATTCTCCTCATTTGTAAAGCATTTGCACCTTTACGCTTTGCCTCTTGCCATTGGATTTGGAACCATTATTTTCTTTGTTCTGCGTTTTGTGCCCGGTTTAGAAGGCACGGCCTCAGTTTACGGGTCAATGGTTACTACGGTTACACCATATCTTATTTTTATTATTCTTTATCTTTCATTCTGCAGGGTGGAATTACAGCAGATGAAGCCTAAACACTGGCATTTTTATATTCTGTTGTTTCAAATCGCTATGTCAGTTATATTGGCGTTATGGACATTTACCCACCCGGATTCTAAATGGAATATTGAAATTGAAGGGGCGATAGCCTGCATTATTACTCCTACAGCGGCAGCTGCCGCCGCCATAGGAACCCGCCTGGGATGCTCGGTGTCCGGCATAATTTCATTTACCATAATGTCAAACCTGCAGGCTGCAATCTTTATTCCGCTTTTATTCCCTCTTTTTGAGGGGCGTCTTTCAGGCAGCTTTATGGAGATTTTTTTAATAATTGCCCTTAAGGTTTTCCCTCTTATCGTTCTGCCGCTTATTTTGGGCTTTATCACCAGGTACACTCTAAAAAGGCTGCACACTTTTATTGTAGTCAAGCTAAAGGATATCGGATTTTATCTGTGGGCTTTTACTTTGATGTCCCTGACAGGTGTGGCATGGTCCAATATTCTTGATTCGGCAGTTGATTCTGCCACTTTGATTTTTCTCATCTTAATAGGCTTTTTTACCACGGTTTTGCAGTTTGGGGCAGGCAGGTTTTTTGGCCATTTTGAAGGGCAGAAATTTACCGCAGGACAGTGCCTTGGTCAAAAGAATATGGTCTTTGGGATCTGGTGTGCCTCAAGTTTTTTAAATCCTGCAGCTGCCATTGCGCCGGGGTGTTATATTTTTTCGCAAAACATTGTTAACGCTTTTCAGCTTTGGTATAAAGAACGACTAGATGCTAAACGTATCTTAAAGGGATTGAAACCTTATCATGAATAGCAGATGCTTAAATATTAAAGATGGGGAACTTGTAGTGAAAATAGGCATTGCTCTTTTACTTTTGGGAAGTTTTGTAGGCACCGCTGTCGCTGATGTCAGGCTGGATGTTAAAAATGATACCTCCGAGGATTGTTCTGTAGCCCTGCATGCGCGTACTGACAAGACCCGCTGGAACACTGAAGGATGGTATGTCTTTGTTTCAGGAGAAGAGGCTCCCATCATAGTAGAAAATGTCGATGATATTCGTAATGTTTATCTTTATCATGACTGCGGGATCAAGATCCCTGAAGATGCCGAGAGAAAAAGGGCTTATGTAAAAATAAACCGTCAGTTCAGCGATGATATCCCCAAGGAAGGAGATCGCGACTATGAGGAAGTAACCTTCGTAAGACTTACCACATCAAGCTATATCATTGAAAGTTCTTCGGGAAACTGAACTTTGTCCTCTAGAGGGGCGCAGCATAAAGTCGTCCCTGTCCCTGTCTGCTGCCTGATTGGCATGAAAACTGCAGCCTAACCTATAAATTACTGGTATCGGCAATTTTTGCCGGAGGATAGTTTATGAATCCGATAGAAGCATCTGGAAGCCTTCTTAGCTTGTTTGGAAGCCAGCTTTCAAGTTTGGCAAATACCAGCAGCAGTGAGGAGGACGACTCAAGTTCGCAGAGCACCAGCTCGACAGGAAGCCAGTTCTCAAGTGAGGTATCTGCCGTTTTGAGCAGCTACTCTACTGAAGAGGCTGATGAAGAGGCTGAAGCTCAGCTGGAGCTGCAACAGGAACTTTCTTTAGAAAGGATGATGCAGCAAAAGACTAACCGCGAGGAAGCCTTGAGCACTAATCCTTTTGCTCTAGACTACAGCAGCATGAGTCTTGGCGTGGGAGCTTCCATAGCCATGAAAAATGAAGGGCAGCAGGCTTTTACTGTGGCTGATATTGGCAAAAGCTCAGATCCGCTTATGCAAAGCAGATTATTTGCCAATGCAACGTACGCAGAGGGAGCCGCTCTGATGTAAAATGAGCGCCGTAAGAGGTGCTCATGTCAAATAAGTACTTGATCCCCAATCTTGCATTGGGGGTCTGTCATCAAAACGAGCTTGTCATCAAAAAAAGCCGTTTTATAACTTCTGTGGGCCACACCGACGGCCTTGATGAAGTTAAGGCTTTTATTGCTGAAATTTCAGGCCATTATCACGATGCTTCTCATAACTGCTATGCCTATAATGCCGGCAGGCCGGGATCTACGGCTTTTTGCGGCTGTTCTGACGATGGAGAACCTCATGGGACGGCAGGGCAGCCTATGCTTAATATAGTACAGCACAGCAGCATAGGTGAGATCTGCTGTGTCGTGACCCGTTATTTCGGCGGCACCCTGCTGGGAACAGGAGGCCTTGTTAAAGCTTACCAGGATAGCATCAAGGCAGCCTTAAGCACCCTTAAAACCATTGAGCGCATTGAAAGACTACACTTAAAGCTAGTCTTTGATCACTGCCACACCGGCAAAATTATGCACTTGATAAAAGAGCATGATGCTACGATCCTGGATCAATCCTTTAACAATGAGGTAAGCCTAAAGGTTCTTTTGCCTTGCAGCTTTAAGGAGAGCTTTGAAAATAAGGTAAAAACCCTTACTCTGGGCACGGCAGGGATCGTTTATCTGGAAGATTCTGCAGGGCAGGCTTAAGCTGTTTTTAACAGCCTGGCATCCTTTGGGAGTAAAGCTTCTTTTAGTTTCTTTTGTTAATAAGATCTTTTAGCAGGACAAACAGAGGATCATCGCTGTCTATTGCGGACCTTAATTGATCCATGATCTTATATTCCAGAAGCTCGGATACTGGTTTTTTGTTGGTTTCCACAAGACGGATATAATTGCCGGAAACTTTTAATCGCTGTGCAAGTTGATCTCCGGTTAAACCCATAGCCATACGGATACGCTTAAAAGTTGCTCCTTCCATTGATGGTCACCACTCTGAAATGTTGTCTTAATGATGCAGACTAACTTATACCGCTATTTGCATCTTTATCTTACCTAACTCTGTTTTCCCAAAGATTTATGTAAGCTTCAAGAAAGACTGCCGTAAATTTTAGGAAGTTTTTGTTTTTTTTAAGCCCGCAATGGATGCTTTACCCTCATCCTCATAAAAAACTTTTAAGGGGGAAGAGGTTTATTCATATGGGCATCTTACTCATGCCAAATTTTTAAGCTGCTTTAAAAATCAAGCAGCAGCCGATTTAATTCAGGGTAAAAATTATATCACTAACTGCCATACTTTTTCAGTTGCCTTGCTGTAGTATATAAAAAATTGATTTTAATATACTTTTTGTATGATTGTCACAGGCTGCAATAACTTGATTATTAGTAACTATCTGATAATTAATAAAATTATTGATATAATTTATTGCTATCTTTAGTCTACTTATTATAGACTTTCTATAATATAAAAACTACTAAATCCTGAAAAGAGTCATAAGTTTTGTCCTTGACGTTTTGCTAACTACAGCCATTCATTGCTAAAAATGTGTCTTGTAAAAAATCCTGCCGGGCGCAGCGGGGCAACTTGTTGCACTAAAATAGTGCTACATATGGTTTGGCAGCAGGTGGTTACAATTTTTTTACAGCTTACGATCCTAACCTTACCATAGCTCTTAAAATCAGGCAGAGCAATTGCTGCCATAACTGCTCCCCTGTTTGCTGCCGCTTGAAATAAATTACCAGCAGCTTAAACAAAAAAAGCAGGACAGGCTCTGTGCACTAACTTACTGTTAAGAATAAGAAGATTTCTAAATTTACTTAAGAAGATGAGGCCTTTGAAGAGGGCAAAAGATGGTTTTTAGTTTGTCATGTACAAATACGCCGAGTTTATTAAACCTCTGACCATTCTGCCCTGCGTTATGGTTGATCATCAATGAGCCGCATAGTGATAGTGATGCGAAATGATGCAAATAGTTCGTCTTTGCAATTGCAGGAGATCATGCGCTTAGAAGAGCTGTCTTTAACCGAAGAGCTGCTTGATCTTGATCACTGTTAGAATCGCAGGCCGTACAAATTTTTCCTGTTAAAAGACATTTTTGCTAACATACAGGCACCAAAAAAGAACTCAGAGTGTGATTTATGTACTCAACTACTACAACCTTCATTGTTTACATACTGTGTATGCTGGTCATAGGTATTATTGCCGCGCGCATGACCAAATCTCTTACTGATTATGTACTTGGGGGCAGAAGCTTAGGCCGTATTGTTACCGGGCTTTCAGCCGGGGCTTCTGATATGTCAGGGTGGCTGTTAATGGGGCTTCCGGGTGCGCTGTTCCTGTTTGGGCTTTCGGAGGCCTGGATTGCCATAGGACTTACTATAGGATCCTGGTGTAACTGGAAGTTTGTGGCGGCAAGACTGCGCTCATTTACTGCTAATGCCTCAGATGCCCTGACGCTGCCTGATTATCTTGCTGCCAGGTTCTGTGACCGCTTGCGCATCAGTTCAGTGGCAGCGGCGGTTATTATTCTGATCTTCTTTGTAGTCTACTGCGCCTCAGGCATGGTATCGGCAGCCCGTCTTTTTGAGCAGACTTTCACCATGGACTATCACAATGCTCTTTTAATAGGTGCAGCTTCCACGATATTTTATGTTTTTATCGGAGGGTTTCTTGCAGTAAGCTGGACTGACTGTGTCCAGGCCTCCTTAATGATTTTTGCCCTCTTGTTAACCCCGGTAATCATGATTTTAGACTGCGGCGGTTTTGCAGCAGCCAATGAGCTTATTAATGAAGCAGGACCTGAGATGGGGAATTTTTTAAAGGGGATGACATTAATAGGCTTTCTTTCCCTGGTAGGCTGGGGATTAGGATACATGGGACAGCCCCATATTCTGGTAAGATTCATGGCTGCAGGCACCGTAAGGGGCTTAGGAGGTGCCAGAAGAATTTCCATTACCTGGATGATCCTCTGTCTATTAGGTGCCGTGCTGGTAGGTTACTATGGCGTGGCCTTTGCCCAGAAGCATTCTGAAGTTTCGGTGTCAAACCCCGAACAGATTTTTATCATTGTGACCCAGACATTATTTAATCCCTGGATTGCGGGGATCCTGCTTTCGGCTATTTTAGCTGCCATCATGTCAACTCTTTCATGTCAGCTGCTGGTGGCATCAACTACTCTTACTGCAGATTTTTACCGCCGCTTAATAAGGCCCGCAGCCTCGCAGACTGAACTTTTATGGTGCGGCAGGGCCATGCTGCTTTGCGTTGCTGCTACAGCCTATATTATTGCTTTGGATCCTACCTCGGGGATCTTAAATCTTGTAAGCTATGCCTGGGCAGGCTTTGGAGCATCATTTGGTCCTACTATCCTGATGTCCTTATTTTGGAGCAGAATGAATCTTAAAGCTGCTATAGCGGGCATGGTAGTAGGTGCTTTGACGGTACTTATCTGGGAAACCGGCAAATTCCTTAATCTTTATTCCATAGTACCCGGGTTTTTGTTCTCACTTGCTGCTATCTTTGTGGTGACTCTTGCAACTTCCAAAAAAGAAGATCCGTGTGCAGCACTCTTTGCTAAACTTGAACAGCAGTTCTGGATGGAGGTTAAAAACAGATAAAAATGGGAAGAAAACCGCTTCCTGAGCATGTTCAAAGTCAGAAGTACTTAAAAAGCTGCGGGGTCTCTTTTAATTACAATGTAGTGGACTCTACCGTAAAAAAGGGATTTGGGCTGTGCTTTTTTATTATCCTGGCACTGTTTTGCATGGTTTCCATCTTTAAAGAACCAATGGTAAGCTTTGCCGAGGGGCTTTTTTTATATCAAAAGATCCTGCAGGGACTGACCTTTGCCTATTTGGTACTGCATCTTGTCAAGTACTGTTATTACGCTCTTATTAGAAAAAAACTGCGCAAAGATCCTCTTCCTGTAATTGCAGAAGCCTATGCGGTAGTTTTTCTGGATGAAAGGCTGATTGCCAGGATTTATTCTTCGCTGGGCTTTGGGAGCAGGTGTGCCGTGGTATACCGTGAGCTTGGCACTAAAAAACCCCGTTTTTTCCTGGGAGCAGCCTATGGCAGGGAGCTGCCTCCTTTTACCAAAGAGCAGCTTGCCAGGGTATTTATAGATCGTAAAAACGAAAAGCTCTATTCCGTGGATGAGGATTCGGCCCTCCAACCTCAAAGTGTTCGCGCCTCAAGAATGGTTGCCATGCATATGGGCGGCATCTCTTCGGTGCAGTCAAAAGAAGGCGGCAGTACCGGGGCCGAAGCCAATGGGGAGCCTTCCTTGAAGGTCGATTCAGGCAGGATCAAATGACTAAATCTTAAGCTTTAAGGTTTCTGGGCCTGGGTTTGCAACCCTGCCGGCAAAGAACCGGAGGCTAAACGCAAACTTACTGATTTCCTGCTTAAAACGCTTGGGAAAAGCAGGAAAAAGGGTTAGAAAAGCTTGCAGACTTTTTAGAATCGGATTTTGTCATACCAAGCGGCGAAGATGTGTTGACCACGTCAGTCAACAAATCTACTGATACAAACTTCCCGTAAAAAAGTACTGAAAAACCTAATGTTACAAACTTCTTTTTTTACTTCCAGGAGATAATTTTAAGATCCTTTATTCCTGCCTTGATAAGTTCAGGGGAGGGATCCACGGCAAACCTGTGTTCACACATTAAAAGCATCTGCTTGTCATTAATGCTGTCTCCGTAACCATATGAGTCTGCAAGGCTTTGCCGATGCTCTTTAATAAACTTATTGATTCTAAGCACTTTGCCCTGCTGATAGGGCACCGGGTCAGAAAACTCCTTTAATAACCTGCCATCATCATCCTGTTTTATAGAAGCTGCAATGATATGTTGGATCCCGGCAGAGCGCGCCACTTCCTTTACCAAATAATCCACCGTGGCGGAGACCATAATAACGGTGTCCCCTCTTTTTTTATGAAAATCAATAGCCTTAAAAGCTCCTGGCTTGATATTAGGGTAAAGATATTTTTCAACGCACTGCTTTACTATGCTTTCACGTTCCTGTTTTGAAAATTTAAACATAGGTTCTACGGCATAGAGGATGAACTCCTCAATTGAAAGGGTGCCTTCATAGTAGCGCCGCTGAAATTCTCCAAGAGGTTTTAAAAAGTCTTCGGTTATGATTCCCTGCTGCATTAAAAACTTAAAGAAAATCTCATTTGAATCGGATTCAAGCACCGTTCCATCCATGTCAAAAAATGCCAAAGCCATAAAAACCTCTATTTAGTAATCAAAGGAAGCATCACTGTCATTGATGACCAGCGCATTGATTGGTACAAAGCCTAACCTGGGATCGCTTTTTTTAAGGAGGATTTGCAAAAATCTTCTCATCTCCTCATTCGTGACAGCAAAGCGGTAACGGTAATTGGTAAAAAGCTCCTCTTCAGTAACAGTTACCTTATCTATGGTTACAAAGCCCAATTGCAGCAGCAGAACTCCCAAATCATCGGCATTGGGAGATAAGGGAATATACTCATGGAATAAGGCTTCCTGGCCGTCTTTTACCAGCCAGCTTAGATCCGCATCGGCATTGTCATCTATGGCCTGCTTTAAAAAAGCGTACTCACCCCTGACAACGTAGGGCAGCAGGGTTCCTTCATTTTCAAGACATGAATGAACCGAAGCAGGGCAGAGCACTGGGATCATGCGGTCCGAGAACACAAAGTGACCATAGCAGTCATCCAGGGCCTTAAGCATTTCCATTACGGTAATACCATTACGGGGTGCAAGGCGCTCAAGCTCAGAGGCAAAAATCTCCCTTACCTCGGCTATGGTAAAACCAAAGAGGGTATCTATTTCAGGCCTGTAGGAAAGATCAGTCACACAGGGCAGTCCTTCACTTATTTCCGAGGTCAGTTCAAATTTTATGTGTCCTGTCATCAGGACAAAGCGCACCATGCTTTCGGCGCGCTTTAGCGCATTTAACATATCAAGATAAACTGCCACAGCTGCCTTACGGTATTCTTCAGGCAAGGTGGCGGCATTGATAAAGGGAATATCGTAGTTATCAATAAGAACTACTACAGCCTGGGAAGACTTTTCAAACAGGGACTTAATAAGGTTAAAAAATACTGTCCCGGGGTTTTCACGGGTAAAATCAGGTCCTGTCTTTATATGATGTTCCCACATCTGATTTTGCAAAAGCTTTAAAAGCTCAGATTCAAACTCTCTTACGGTACGGGATTTAATGCGCTTTAAGGACAGGTGAATAACGCTGATGCCCCGCTGTTGTTTCAGGCTGGCACTATCAGGGGAGGCTTTGGGGGAGGTTTTGAAAGCAAAAAGGGGGGCCTCCTTTTGACGGAGTTCTTGGGTATTTTCAAAAAAGTTGTGGCCTGCTGCAGGAAAATCAAGGCTATTATTGGCAATACCATCGGGCTCTTTTAAATTCTGCAATGTCTGAGCAGGTATCTTGTGATCATGCTTTTTTACAAGATTACCTGTAGTACTTTCAGAGGCAGTATTGAGGTTATCCTTGGGAGCTCCTGATAAAGATTCTGCCGTATTTGAGTTTTCATCATCAGCTGGTGGATCTTCTTTGTTTAAGGCAGCCAAAGATTCTGCTTCCTGTCTTTGGTAATCTTCTATTAAGGCCTTAATGGCAAGTTGTGATTTATGCGATAACCCGGGGTTAAAGCCTAGCAGACCTTCATCTTCAATATGTTGGGCATTGTCTTTGGATTTTGCCTCAATTCTTTTTTTCCAATAGCGGATAAACCAGGGATCATCAGGTTCCGGCGGAGGTTTTAATTCCTGCTCCTGTTTAAGCTCAACTACACCGGTTGAGAGCATGGTTTCAAGGCTTTGCATTGCCAGGGTAAGACCAAAGCCCCTTGGTCTTATTACCAAATTGATATTGGGGGCATGAAGGCGCGGCAGGGCATCAAGGTAATGCAGAAAATCCTTTAAGCGTTCGGCCTTGTTGAATTCTTCCCTGGAAAAATGGGCCGGCTCGTAAACGTAAAGATTATTGTCCATTTATGGCCCTGTGTTACGGGTGGGGCCTGGGACTTATTTTCTGCACCTCACAATCTGCGCCTGGCTGCTACCTTCCGATCCTGACCAATTAACGCGGATCTGAGTGCGAAACAGCCCACAGGTCCCATAAAACAGGTGTTCATAATAACCAACAAAAGTGTTTTTTACAATAACAGACTGCAATCGCTTTCCTAATTACTTTTGAGCAGGGCATGCCGTGGGCTATAATCAAAAAAGATTAGCTTTGTGAGGCTTTGTTAAGAGTACGCATGATGGGAAACAAAGGCGGCAGGGACATATCAGGAATAGTCCTTCTTGACAAAAGTGAAGGAATAACCTCATCGCAGGCAGTACTACGTGTGCGCAGGCTTTTTAATGCCAAAAAAGCAGGACATACCGGTACTTTGGATCCTTTAGCCGATGGGCTTCTTCCCATCTGCCTGGGAGAGGCTGCCAAGTTTTCTGCTTTTTTTCTGCACGGGGATAAGCGTTATCTTGCAGAAGGTACCTTGGGCATGGTTACCACTACCTGTGACCGGGAAGGCGAAGTTACCGCAACCTGTGAAGTAGGAGATGCCGTTTCAAGACTGCCCAAGGTTTTAGAACAGTTTAAGGGGGAAATCATTCAAAAGCCTCCGATATATTCTGCCGTCAAGGTAAAAGGCAGAACTTTATATCGCTATGCCAGGGAGGGCAGGGAAGTTGAGATCCCCGAAAGAAAAGTCACTATTTATGCCCTCAATCTTCTGGAAACGACAAAGAATACTTTTAAGGTTGAAGTTTACTGTTCAAGCGGTACCTATATAAGAAGTCTTATTGCCGATATCGGCAGAGCCCTTGGGGTAGGCGCCTTTGTTTCAAAATTAAGGCGCACCAAAATAGATGGGCTGCCTCCTGATATGATAAGTCTTGAGCTTCTTGAAGAAATAGCAGCGTCCTGTCAAAAAAAGGGCGATTACAGCAACCTTGATAAACTTCTTTATCCTGTTGATCTTGCAGTAGCAACTCTTCCGGTTTTGAATCTGCCGCTTGAGATGGCAGAGCCTTTATCTCACGGAGTAAGACAGGATTTGGGATCTTATGCAGTTAAAACTTCCCCTGACAATTTGGTTCAGGTGTGCTATAAAGGTGCCTTCCTGGGAGTATGTACCATACAAGACCAAATGCTGATCCCCAAAAGGATGATGTCATCCAAAGAGCTTTTCTAGTCCATAACGGAGCTGATATGGCAAAGACCGGAGTTACAGGTATCAAACGCATCTACAATGCTTTTTTTTATTCTCTAAAAGGCTTTAGGGCCGGGATTGTATATGAGCCTTCAGTGCGCACTGAGATTATCATGGCCGTAGGTTTAAATGTCTTAGCCTTTATAATCGCACCTTCTATGGCAGTATTTTTAATCCTTTTTATACTGCCCTGGCTTACGCTTGCCTTTGAACTTTTAAATTCTGCTATTGAGGCCGTGGTCGACAGAATTGGTGATGAATATCATGTGCTTTCAGGAAGGGCCAAAGACTTAGGTTCTGCCTGTGTCTTCGTGCTGCTGTTTTTAAATGCTGTATCCTACATTTTGGTGACCATGCAGTATTTGGGCTTGATAAGTTTTTTTGATTTGTGAAGATGTTCTCTTCTGAAGATGATGAAAAATTTATGGAGCTTGCCTTAATTCAGGCTCAAAAGGCTTGGGATCTTCAGGAGGTGCCCGTAGGAGCGGTTCTTGTTGACCTTCAAGGCGTGGTAATTGCTTCAGGCTGCAATATGACTATTGCCCAAAATGACCCTTCAGCACATGCTGAGATCTGCTGTCTTAGGAATGGGGGCAGGGCACTTGGCAATTACAGGTTTCCTAATCTTTGTATGTTTGTAACTTTAGAACCCTGTGTCATGTGTGCCATGGCTTTAATACATGCCAGAATAGCACGAGTGGTCTTTGGTGCCAGCGATCCAAAAACAGGAGCCTGCGGCTCAGTTTTTTCGATAATTGATGATCCCAGACATAATCATCATCCGGCCATAACAGGCGGAGTATTACAGGAACGCTGTTCTGACATTTTGTCCTCATTTTTTAAAAAAAAGCGCAGGATGCAGCATGAACTTAAAAATCTTAAAATCTTGGAACCAATCCCCGGCAATTAAGCTTTCCTGCGATTAAAATCCTGCTGCCGCGAGGTCACAAGGATCCTGCATGATATAATCTGGCAAAAAGACTCTTTGGTGTCAGAGGAACTTTTCGTGAAAACCCGCAGTTCTATTCGTACAGATATCAATGCCCTTTACCGGCGCAAGTTAGTTTCCTGGCTTACTGCCCGCTGCAAAGAAGAGCAGGACCCTCCCAAGGAATTTCCGGTTGCCATTTATCTTGAGGCGCCGCTTGAAGAAAAAGATATTATCGGAAATGAATCACAGTTTGATAACTTTTGCAAAAGCTGGAAGCAGCCTTTATTAGCAGGCCGTGTCGAGTTTATTACCAAGGAGTTTGCAAAGCTTGGGAAGGTTGAAATTCCCGTACAGCTTCTTTTCAATACCCCAGAGGAGGCTGCCAAGTGGGCCGGTAATCTTATTGAATATCAAACTGCAGTAAAGCGTCTTGATGTCATAAAAAATGAATTACCCCAGTTATTGGACAGCGCCCTCAATGTTATTTCTTCCATTTCCAACCTCACCGGGGTTGACTTTACCCGCTTTGTGGCAGTGTGTAAATGGCTTGTTGAGCATAAAAACAGCAGCAGCCTCATCAGGGCTATCTCAGTGCGCGGGGTGGATACCCGCTGGTTTGAGATCAATCGTCATCTTATTATTGATTTTCTGCGCCCCATCTTTAACTTAAGTCCGTTAAGAAAGGATCTTATCCAGTTAGGACTTCTGCCTCCGCCCAGGCTTATTACCATCAGGATTTTGGATCATGCCCTAAGAGTAAAAGTTGGAGGGCTTAGTATTCTGGCATCAAACAAAGAAGAGCTTGAAAAATTAAGCTTAAAACCCCTCAGGGTGATATTCATTGATGATCCTGGAACTGTCATGATGATCCCCGAAATGCCGGGAACAGTATTGGTATTGGCCCAAAATGACAGTCATACTGAGGCAGGGCAGATATCCTGGATTGCCAATGCCAAATGTCAGTACTTAGGCTCCATATCCTTGAACTCTTTTGCAAGATTGCATAATTTAAGACTATATCTGCCCGGGATTGAATCACTGCTGATGAATGAAGAAACCCTTTTGGATAATAAGGATCTCTTAACGTACGATGATGTAGGCACTTTTTCAGGCGCCCTTAATGCCTTAAATCAGGAGGAGTCGTGGTTCTATGAGGCTTTGCTGTCAGGCTCATATGGCAGACATGTGCGGCTTGACCTTGAGCGGTTACCCCTTGATGCAGTCTTTCAGGCTGTGGGAGTAAAAGATCTGGCAGCGTCCAAAAATGAAAGCTGAAGATCTTGTGACAAAAAGCTCATGAGCTTTTAAAAGCTCGTGCAAGGCCCTGCGCCTGGCGCGCTTTTCCAGGGCTTGAAGAGATCCCCCGGCAAGTGCCCTGTTAAGAACTTCTTATCAAAGCAAAACAGGGCGCTTAAGTTCACTTGCCGCCTTTAGTTTAGTACCCCAATCCTGCCTAAGATCTGCTTTAAAGCTTCAATGCCTTCGGAGCTTAAAGGAGCGGTGGGAGCAAGCACAGTCGGATCAATATCAACCCCGCACAGCCTGGCTGCATTTTTAACTACGGCCACAAAAGGAGCATCGAGGGCATAGACTGAGGTTACTGCCAATAATTTCTGATGCCACTGACAGGCTGTATTAAGATCGCCTTTGATAAAGGCCTGATAAGTATTGACCGTAAGCTGTGGGGCAAAGTTGCCGGAAGCTGAGATTACGCCCGCGCCTCCTGAGAGCAGATTGGTCAAAAGGTGATTGTCATAGCCGCAGAACACGGCAAAGTCAGGATTTACTTCATGAACCTTTTGATTCATTGAGTAAATATGCCCAATTGAATCCAAGGTCTCCTTAATGCCTACGATATTGGAACACTCGGCAGCCACCGAGGCAACAAATTCAGGAGTTAAGTCCTGGCCTGAAAATTCAGGAAAGTTATACAGCAATACCGGCAAAGGCGCCACGGCATTTGCAATGGTAACAAAGTAATTTTTAAGATTTTTTAAGGTCAAATGCCAATAGTAGGGGTTGATAAGCACAATGCCGTCGGCCCCGCACTCTTTGGCATGCAAAGACAATTCTACAGCTTCACGCTGATTGGTGCTTCCGGTGCCAATTAACACCGGAACGCGATGATTGACATGCTCAATGGCAAACCGGGCAGCTTCTTTGCGCTCGGGGGCTGACATTTGCGAAAACTCGCCGCCTGTACCCAGGAAGAAAAGGCCGTTAACCCCATTTTTAATCATATATTCAATTTGGTTGGCCTGACCTGCGGGGTCAAAAGTAAAATCAGGCTTGAAGATGGTGGAGACAGGAGGGATCACACCTTTGAATTTGAAGTTTGCCATGTAAAAATGCTCCTAAATTTTGATGTAATTGCACTATAGCAGGTCAATTGAGCGTTGGTATCAGAAGCTTTTAAAATCAAAGATAACTGTCACAAAATTTTTAACAACCTTTGGAATAGGTCAGCTTAAGTTTTAAAAAACATAGAAAGCCGGGTAGTGTGTGGCGGGCCTTTTTGCAATGGAATCTTACAAAAATCTACCAGATGTTATGCGTGCCCACAGGATCTTAATAATTGCTTCGGATTCTGTAAAACAGAAGCAGTATTTAAGGCTTTTCTTAAGAGAGGCAACACCTAAGGCACCGGCTTTAGTTGCAACTTCATAAAAATGTAACCTTGAAAGATCAAAAAGCTTTAGCTCATCTTCCAAAAGAGTATCTGAAAAGTCGTTAAATCCCTTAATTTGGTACCAGTAGACTCTTATCACTGCTTTGGTTTACGTACTAACTTTCTTTGTTCTCTCTTTGTTTTATCCTCGCTATCACATCATCCTTTATTTGATTGATATGTAAAGTCATGGCCTTTACAGCCGCATTGCCATCATGAAGTAAAATTGCATTTACTACCATCTCATGAGTCTCGATGGCTTCTTCTAGTAAGGTACGATTATTTAAATTGATAATGTAGTTGATCGCAGCATAGATTATCTCCATCAATGCCGGCATAACCCCATTGGAGCAACAATTGGCAATGCAGGAATGGAATTGTACATCAGCTGCCTCATGATTAATTCCCTCACGGATAAGATTCTTTACTTTTTCGTGTGCTGCACATATTTGATCTATTTGTTCTTCAGCAGCCTGTTCTGCGGCGATCCTGGCTAAAGTCGGCTCTATCAAAAGCCTAATTTCACACAGATCAAGACCAAGTTTTAATTTATCTTTGTAAAACCTAAATCCAAAGGGATCAGCAAGAAGTCCGGGGTTTTTTGCCACATAGGTACCCAACCCCCTTCGGATCTCAAGAATATTTCGGCTTACAAGCTGTTTTACCGCCTCCCTTACAGTACTGCGTCCTACCCCTAAAATTCGTGCTAATTCCATTTCAGGGGGAAGAATAGCTTCCTTTTTAAAATATCCTTCCTCGATGAGTTTAATTAAGGTCTCTGCAGTTACATCTGCTTTAGACTTTTGATTAAAGACCCGTAAAGATTTCGGCAGTTTATCTTGTAGCTTCAAAGCTAAATCATCAGTCATAGATAAAGACTCATTTGTGGAATTTGCAAGACATGTCAAAAGAAGCGGTACCCACACATTTTATTATATTCGTTTAATACCCCTGAAAGCTGGTTGAATGCTCTTGAAATGATCTCTTGCTGAGTAAACTTACTGGGATAATCTAAGTTGAATACTTCTGTTGAAATCATGCCATGGTAATTCAGATTTTTAAGTGCATCCAAAAAATTACTAAGATTAATTGCATCTCCATCTTGGCAGAACACCCGATGTCTTTGGTCAATAATCTTCTCCTCTTGCGGTACTAATTTACCATTCATCATATGAATTGCAAAAACTCTATTTACGTCAAGATTATCAAAAAAATATGAGTCAGAGCGTTCTGTTAAATACAGGTTATATGAGTCAAGCACTAGACCAACATTTAGACAGTCTATTTCACTAATAATCTCATAGGCAAAATCGGCATTTCTGACAAGACTTCTTGATAATCCAACCGGCTCAAAAATCCATTTTATATACGGCTTAGTAGTAGACAGATACCTTAGGATCCTAATACAGTCTTCTTTAATTTGTAATTTGTTATAAGACGAACACAAAGTATCATTTTCAAGCAGCGGGGCAACTACAATACACTCACTAATTCCTGCTTTCTGATAGAGATTTTCGATTAAATCAAGTAACTCAAAGATTTCTCTATCACGACTTTTATCTGCTTTTGGGGTCAAAAACTCAGGATAGATATAAAGAGCGTTTAAGGCACTTGGTTTTAGTTTACTAAACTTAAGGAGATCCTTAAGCTCTACAATTGTATGTTTCTCAAGATATTTTTTAAGACAGTCAAAACGCAGTTCTATAAGATTAAACCCTGCAAGTCCAGCAAAGACTATGTCTTTTTCCAGGTCAAAAAAATCTTTAGTACAAGCCTCGTTATAGCAGTACCCCGACATAAATTACCTCGGTTAACATTTTGTCTTCCAGAAATTTTATTCTGGTATCAATGCAGAGCATGATCTTCACTGCGCCATACCATGTTGGGATTTTTACTGATAGTGTAAATTGCCTCACATACTTCAACAGTAGATCTTCCAGCAGTTCCGTCTGCACATAAAGTATCAGAACCTGTAATAGCATTTACAAAATTTTCTATATGTTTTTGATGAAAATAAATCATCCTGTCTATGTTTTTGAAAAAAATACTATCTTCCGTAATTAGCTCATCTACGGTAGTTGCATCACCCGGCACCTGCCATAAATCTGTAACAGGGGGTTCTTCTATTTCTGATACTCCGGCAATAAACATCTGACCACCGTCAGTTTGTACACCTACTGCTCCTCCATTACTACCGAAAACGTGGACCTTAGCATATAAGGCAGGGTTTTGACAATTACTTGCAAGCAGGGAAGCCAAGGCTCCGCTTTTATATTTGATCACTGCAACAGCACTATCTTCTACCTCTATGTACGGGTGATTAAAGTTTGCGCTAATGCCATAAATTGATTCTATGTCCCCTAAATACCAATTTACGAGATCTATTTGATGGGAAGCTTGAGTCATCAGAAGCCCGCCACCTTCTCCTTTCCAAGTGCCTCGCCAAGGATCACTTTTATAGTACTCCTCAGAGCGCCAGCCAAGTATCACAACTTCAGCCAAAATAGGCTTACCTATTTTTCCTGCTTCTATTATTTCCTTAATTCTTCTACAAGGCAGATAGTTTCTCCTTTGAACTAAAGTTCCAAGTAGTACGCCATTTTTTCGTGCAGCGGTAATCATGGCATCGCATTCGGCAATACTGGTAGCAAGCGGTTTTTCAACTAAAATGTGACATCCAAGGTGAGCGCATTTTACAGCGATTTCAGAATGAGACGGATGAGGCGTACAAATAGTAACCGCATCCAGATGCTCTTTCCTAATCATTTCCTCTGGTTCTAAATATCCCCGAATGTCATAACAGCTGCAAAACTCATCTAATTTAGGTTTTGAGTGGTTACATGCCGCAACTAGTTTACAATTAGAAAGATTGTTAATTGCTTTTGCGTGGAAGTGAGCAACTTTACCGCAACCAATAATGCCAATTTTTACCGTGTTCATAAACTTTCCTCAGAGGCAGAAAAGTGCCGGATCTATTCATCCGGCTTGTTGGTATTTTTAAAATTTACGTTGTAAAACCATATCTAATACTTCAGGATTGTTCATTTTTTCTTTTACAAGATCA
>CAYNSI010000013.1:0-21355 GCA_964399665.1 uncultured Enterobacterales bacterium
AGCAGCTTAACAAGCTTAAAGACCGATGAGCCCAAAGATAAGAGCCCCGCGTTTGCAAAAGATCTCCTGACAAGATTTCATGCAAATTAGCATCATAAGCTTAATCACTGTAAGTGTAACGAACCGTAAAATGGAGTTAATTTGAAAGCATTAAAAGCCCTGGCACTGTGCCTTTTTTGGATGTTTTTTTTAAATCCTGCCCATTCAGACAGTAACGATGACGGAGAGCTTCTTCTTATCAGTGCCATCATGGAAGATCCCATTTATGATGCTGAATTTGATTACACCTTATTAGGCCGCATTTCTAATCTGCCGCTTTTTCCAAAAGGATATAAAGCCCCGCGCCATCTTGTTGATGAGGTCATCGTAAATAAATCCCATCATCAAATGCTTCTTATTAAGGATGATAAGGTGATTAAAAGCTATTGGATAGCCTTATCGGACAGGCCTGTAGGTCACAAGCAGTTTGAAGGAGACAAAAAAACTCCTGAGGGAACCTACACTTTAGATTATGTAAAGGAAAATTCCTTTTATTACCGTGCCTTCCACATCTCCTACCCTAACAGTCAGGATATTGAATACGCCAGATCTTTTGGCAGGAGCCCCGGGGGGATGATTATGGTACACGGCCAGCCTGCGGGCAGCTCTGAATACCACGACAGTATCCAGCGCTCTGACTGGACTGACGGCTGTATTGCCATCCTAAATCCTGAAATTGATGAATTTATCTCCTTAGTAGATCCAGGAACCCCAATTACCATCAACCCTTAAGGTCGCTTAAAAAAGCCTCAAGAGCCTCCTTAATATCTGAAGGATTAAGATCTTCTATGAGCTTATTTTCAGCATAGAAAACCTGTGCCCTGCCAAAATCAGGTCTGGGCCCCCAGCGGATGATACCTTCCTTGTCAGTGCCTGAGTAAATGGCAAATAAGGGGATTTGCGAGGCACAGGCAAGGTGAACATTGGCAGTATCTACCGATATCATGGCAATACTTAGATGAATAATGGAGGCAAGCTCAATGGTATCAAGTTTATCAGGAAGTTTTGCCAAAAAACGTTCAGCCTCAGTTTTTCCTGCAATAACTGCAACCTTATCAATCAACTTTTGGTGTCTGCTCTCAACAAGTAAGGCTGCCTTATATCCTGTAATCTGTATTATTGTCTGCAGGATAAAAGCTGTGGTTTCATCCTTAAGATGCCGGTGTATAGAGGCCCCGCAGGGGGCTATGCATATAAACTTGTATGGGAGAAGAGCCCTTACTCTTGACAGCGAGTCATTTGTTACAAAAGGAAGATATGGAGCCAGAGGGGCTTTGGTGATCCCTCCTGTTTGCAGCAGCTTTTCAAAGTAATAGGTTATGTGCCTGCCTTTACAGAGCTCTTTAAGATTAATGTTTATAGCAGCAACATTTGAGGCAATCCCGATTACAAAATCAGGCTTAAGACAATGCACCAGATAAAAATCGCGTTTTCTGTAATTAGGCTCGGTTGAAAATACCGCATCAACAGGAGGAAGAGAACTCAACTTCTTAAGAGCATTTTTAAGGATCTTGTTTGAAGGCTTCTTTCTTACGACTATGGTGTTGACCTTGAGGATCTTTTCATACAGCAAAGCCAGAGATTCGGGGCAGAGTACCGAAATTATAAGATTGGGGCAGTGCTCTTTAAGAATGCTGATAAAGGGGCTGATTACTTCAGTATCCCCAAGTTTGCCGTCCATTTTGGCAATAACAAGGTGCTTTAACTTGTAAAAGGAAAAGTCCTGCTCTTTTTTACTGCTCTGATAGTCATAGAGCATCTTATTAAGGCAAAACCTTAAGTTGTCTTTAAGAGCCCTTAACTTCATCAGCTTTTAATCTTCTTTAGGGAAACCAGCTTACGGCAAATTTTTTAATATTGGGATCTGAAGAGAAGATAAGTTTTGCTGCCAGTGCCGGTTTCTTTGGGGGCTCTTCATCTGATGCATTTTCTTCATCTGTTGTAAGCACGTAAGCTGCTTGTAAACAGGTTAGAGTCTGATACTCTTCCTCATCAAAAGATTCAAGCCCTTCAAGCAGGAGCAGTTCTTCAGAAGACAGTGTATTAAGATCGCAAAGTGACATGTTTAAAGTATGATCCTCGCTTTCATAAAGTTCCGCAACTTTCTCATAAAGTTCCGAATCTTCATGCAGGAGCACCTCGTTGAGGGCATCAAATAAGAGATCTTCGCCCACATTAATAAGCCCCAGCTGAAAATCATAAGAGGTGTCTTTAACTTCAAGAAATTTTGCCAAGGCCGTCACTCCCCCAGGGGTTTATCCCCTGAATATTTTTAGTGGCTAATATCAAGGTCAGCAGGAGGCCAATGCTCAAGCCGCATGCCTAAGGTCAGCCCTCTTTCGGCCAGAACATCCTTAATCTCAGTTAAAGACTTCTTGCCCAAATTCGGGGTTTTCAAAAGCTCAACCTCAGTTCTTTGCACCAAATCACCAATGTATCTGATGCCCTCAGTCTTTAGGCAGTTGGCAGAACGTACCGTAAGCTCAAGATCTTCAACCGGGCAGATAAGCTTGGGATCGATAAGCGGACGGAAGGAAGAGTCTTCTGTTGGAGCAACAGAGTTTCTGATATCCACAAAGGAGGCCAGCTGCTCGGCAAAGATGGTGGATGCTGTTTTGATGGCATCCTCAGGCGCTATAGTGCCGTTGGTCTCAATGTCCAAAATCAGCTGCTCTTTTTTATTGGCAATTTCAGCGGTGTGAACTGCCACATTGACCACGGGGCAGAAGGAAGCATCGATAAGAAGCCTTCCTATAAAGCGATCCTCTGCGCTGTCCATATGAGTCTGTGCTGCCGCCTGAACATAGCCGCGGCCTCTTGAGACGTGAATACGCATTCTCAATTCGGTCTTTTCATCAGTGATGTTGCAAAGCACCAGTTCAGGATTTGCAATTTCCACTCCGCCGGGGCACACAATATCACCTGCCGTAACCGGGCCCACCCCGCTTTTGACCAGCTCAAGCACAGGGTCATTATGAGAGGCAGAGTCACATCTTATTGCGGCTTCCTTAAGGTTTAGCAGAATAAGAAGAACATCCTCCTGCACCCCCTCCAAAGCGCTGTACTCATGCAGGACTCCCTCAATCTCAACTTCGGTTACTGCCCATCCGGGGATTGATGACAGCATGATGCGCCTAAGCGCAGTACCCAGCACCCTCGCGTAACCAGGCTCAAAAGGCTCCAAAATGACACGGGAAATATTTTTCTTAAGGGAAGTTACTTCCTTTATGTCAGGCCTTTTTATGTCAGTTATCTGATCCAAGATTCCACCTCGTTCATTTGCATGAGTCATACTTCATTCAGGGCCGTCTTTGCCCTGACAATAACTACATGCTATTGAGCTTCTTGAACTTCTTGACTTTCTTGATCTTCAGAAGATTCAACCACAGAGGCCTGTTCTTCAGCATCAGTACGGTCAACGAGCATGATGTAGGCCATGGGAGCCTGATCGCCATGACGAAAACCGCACTTTATAATGCGGGTATACCCGCCGGGACGGGAGCCTGCTGCTTTTGCTATCTGATTGAACATCTTGGCCACCAGTCCTTCATCACGCAGCAGCGCAAAAAGATGGCGTCTGTTGGCAAGTGTGTCAACTTTAGCTCTTGTGATAAGAGGTTCAAAGAAACGACGCAATTCCTTTGCCTTAGGCAGAGTAGTCTTGATGCACTCGTGAGTGATCAGTGCCTTGGCAAGATTGCGATACAACGCAGCACGGTGTGCTGAAGTGCGGCCTAAGTGTCTGCCGGCTAAACGATGACGCATTTTAAAATTCCTTCTTAAAATCCATATCCTATCTTTAGGGCGTTTAAGATTTAGGTCGTTTAAGACCAGGAGGCGGCCAGTTGGCAAGCCGCATGCCCAGTGACAGGCCCCGCTGGGCCAGTACATCCTTGATCTCGGTCAATGACTTTTTGCCAAGGTTGGGAGTCTTAAGCAGTTCTACTTCGGTACGCTGTACCAGATCGCCTATGTAGATGATCTGTTCTGCCTTAAGGCAGTTTGCAGAACGTACGGTAAGCTCAAGATCGTCCACCGGCTGGAGCAGCACAGGATCAGGCATCGGGGGAGCTGCCGGGGTCATTACATGCTCAGTGAGATCTTCCTTGTCAATCAGGTTGGACATGTGCTCACAGAGAAGATCCGCCCCTTTCATTAAAGCCAGGTCAGGAGCGATGGTACCGTCAGTTTCGATATCAATTACCAGACGATCCAAATCGGTACTCTGCTCAACACGGGCAGATTCCACATCATAGACAAAACGGCGGACCGGGCAGTACGAGGCATCAATTAAAATCACCCCGTCTTCAGCGCAGGGCAGATGCCATTCATCACCTGTTCTGACATAGCCCCGTCCTGATGAAAGACGGATCTTCATGTCAAGTTTGGCATCCCTGCCTTTAAGGGTGCAGACAGGAGCATCCCTGTCTACAAGGGTGATCCCGTCGACACACATGATGTCCCCTGAGAGAACGGGCCCTTCGCCCTGACGGCTGATGTCAAGCCACACCGGCTTATCAAGATTGAATTCACAAATGAAGGCAAGCTCCTTTAAGTTCATAACCACTTCAAAGAGACTTTCTTTTATGACTTCACTGCGATCATTTAAAGATGAGATCCCCTCTATCTTAAATGCATCTACGGCAATTCCATCCAGGGTCTTCAAAAGCACATCGCATAAAGCAACCCCTAAGGTATTGCCAAAGCCCCGCTCCAGAGGCTCAAGCACGATGCGGGCGCGATCCTGCCCTATTTCAGTAAATCCCACCGGTTTGGGTTTAAGCAAGTCAACTACTGACACTATTGTTACCCCGTATACTAAAAAGCGGTGCCGACAGCCAGCCTACTTGGAGTAGAACTCGACAATAAGCTGCTCTTTGATGTCGGATGGCAGCTCAGAGCGTTCCGGTCTGCTTTTGAAAGTTCCCTTCATGGCGTCATGATCGACGTCAATCCAACCAGGCTGCAAGACCCTCTGACTTGAAAGTTCAATTGCAGCTTTAATACGGGTCTGCTTTTTGGCCTTGTCCCGTACTGCAATAACATCAGACGGCTGAACCTGATATGAAGGGATATTTACCACACGATCATTTACGGTAATAGCCTTGTGGGATACCAGCTGACGGGACTCCATGCGGGTGGAGCCAAAGCCCATGCGATACACCACATTATCAAGTCTGCATTCTAAAAGCTGCAGCAGATTCTCTCCGGTATTACCCGGCATATGGACTGCTTTTTTGTAGTAATTGCTAAACTGCCTTTCCAAGACGCCGTACATCCTGCGCACCTTCTGCTTTTCGCGAAGCTGCAGGCCGTAATCAGTCAAACGGGCCTTGTTAGCACCGTGCTGACCGGGTGCAGTATCAAGCTTGCACTTGGTATCAATTGAGCGGATGCCTGACTTCAAAAACAAATCGACGCCTTCGCGACGGCTTAATTTCAGGGCCGGGCCGGTATATTTTGCCATTTATCTTTCTCCTAAAATTTAAAGCTCAAGCTAGACGCGGCGCTTTTTGGGCGGTCTGCAGCCATTGTGGGGGATGGGAGTTACATCGGTAATATTGGTAATCTTATAACCGACTGCATTTAAGGCTCGAATTGAAGATTCGCGCCCCGGTCCCGGTCCCTTCACCAAAACTTCAAGATTCTTGACACCATATTCCCTGGCGGCCTCTCCGGCACGCTCAGCTGCAATCTGGGCAGCATAGGGAGTGGACTTGCGTGATCCGCGAAAACCAGATCCTCCGGCGGTTGCCCAGGCAAGGGCATTACCCTGACGATCCGAGATAGTCACGATGGTGTTGTTGAAAGATGCATGGATATGAGCCACGCCGTCAGCCACCTGCTTTTTGGCACGCCTGCCGCGGGCTCTTGTAGCTGATGAAGCTGTTTTAGATGCTGCGCTCTGGGAAGATGATGCAGCAACAGGAGCAGATGCCTGAGCCTGTTCTTTAGCAGGAGCAGGTGCCGGTGCAGCTGCAGGCTCTGAAGCTGTTTCTGCCGTCTTGGGAGTATTAATTTCTTCAGACATGATGCCTCCTTACTTCTTGATGCTCTTGCGCGGACCCTTACGGGTGCGTGCATTGGTCTTAGTGCGCTGTCCGCGAACCGGAAGGCCGCGGCGGTGTCTAAGCCCCCTGTAGGTACCAAGATCCATGAGGCGCTTGATGTTCAAAGTAGTTTCACGGCGCAAATCGCCTTCGACCGTGTACTTGGCAACCTCAGCACGGATAGCGTCTATCTGAGTATCGCTAAGATCTTTGAACTTGGTTAACTGTTCAATGCCCGCTGCTTTTAAAATATTGGCAGCACGGGTAGGGCCGATGCCATATACTGACTGCAGTGCAATCAAGGCAATTTTATGATCTGGCACATTAATGCCGGCAATACGGGCCACTATTGATCTCCTGATTAAAGGTCGTTAAACAAACAGCAGCTGCAAAGCCCGTCAGGATACACAGCCGCCTCTTATAGTGCACTTTTGCATAAACCTTCTGTCCACGGGACAAAGGGCAAAGCATTATGCGGTATTTAAGTAAATTTTGCAAGCAGCAATCTTGATGTTAAAAAGGCTTACTCTGCCTTTTTAAGCTGACCTTAAAGGTCTAGCCCTGGCGCTGCTTGTGTTTTGGATTGACGCAAATGATTCTGATAACGCCGTGGCGGCGGATCACCTTGCAGTTGCGACAGATCTTCTTTACTGAAGCCCCTACTTTCATTTTTCACTCCATATTCAAAAGGCTTAGCGCCCGTAATTTCTAAGATTGGCTTTGCGCATGATGTCACCGTACTGCTGATTCATCATATGGCTTTGCAGCTGAGATACAAAGTCCATAATTACCACCACGATGATAAGAAGTGAGGTACCGCCGAAGTAGAACTGCACATTAAACCAGTTCATTAAAAGCTGCGGGACCAGACATACCAAAACCATATAAACAGCTCCGCTTAGGGTAAGGCGGGTCATCACCTTATCTATAAAGCGGGCAGTCTGTTCGCCTGGTCTTATTCCGGGAATAAAAGCACCGCTTTTCTTTAAATTCTCCGCCACATCCCGGGGACTGAACACCAAGGCAGTGTAGAAAAAAGTAAAGAATACAATGGCAGCAGCGTAAAGAAGCTCATACAGAGGCTGACCAGGCTGTAAAAATAAAGAAACTTCCTGAAGCACATTGGCCACAGGATTGTCCCCCCGGCCGAACCATGACACCACGGTGCCGGGAAATAAAATAATTGAAGAGGCAAAAATCGCAGGAATTACCCCGGACATATTGATCTTAAGCGGCAGCGTTGAACGCGGCTGCTGGTAGATCCTATTTCCCATCTGCCTTTTGGCATAGTCAATAGCAATACGCCGCTGTCCCCTTTCAATGAAGACCACGAAAAAGGTTACCGCAACCACAACAATTCCTATTATCAAAAGGGCAATGGTGGAAAGATCTCCCTGCCTTGCCTGCTCAATGGTCCCTGCTATAGCACTTGGAAGACCAGCTGCAATACCTGCAAAGATGATAAGGGAAATGCCGTTGCCAATGCCCCTTTCGGTGATCTGCTCACCTAACCACATTAAAAACATGGTGCCGGTAACAAGGGAAACAGTGGTTACAAAGTAAAACCCAAAGCCTGGGTTATCAACCAGCCCCGGCATCATGTTGGGGATGCCGGTTGCAATTCCTATGGCCTGAAGGGCCGACAAAAACAAAGTGCCAACCCGGGTATACTGGGTAATTTTGCGTCTGCCGCTTTCTCCTTCCTTCTTTAATTCAGCAAGGGTAGGATTAATTACCGCCAAAAGCTGCATGATAATGGAAGCAGAGATGTAAGGCATGATCCCAAGGGCCAGTACCGAGGCTCTTTCAAGCGCTCCTCCTGAGAACATGTTGAACATGCCTATGATAGTTCCGCTCTGTTCATCAAAGACGCGCTGCAAAACTTCAGCATTCACGCCCGGAACCGGGATGTAGGAGCCGATTCTGAACATGACAAGGCCCAGCAGCACAAACAGGATCCTGCGGCGCAGTTCTGAACCGCCGCCTGATGCTCTGCTGCTTGCTGCAGCTGCCCGTCCTTTTTCCAGAAGCGATTTTCTAGCCATTAAAATCTCCGAAGGGGCCTTGGGCCCCTATCATCACTTCCTGCCGCCTTTTTTACCTGCAGGTGAAGGCTCTGATTTTACCGTCTTGTCTTTTTTGGCAGGCTTGACAATACCTGTTGCAGCAAGTTTATCCTGCAATGTTTTAAGCTTGGCAGAGCGCCTTGCAGCACTCTTTTCCCGGCGCTGCACTGCAGCTTGGGTGTATTCTGCGATCTCCACGCTGCCGCCTGCTGCCTCAATGGCAGCACGTGCTCCGCGGGTTACCCCAAGACCCTTTAGCTGTACCTTGCGGTTAAATCCGGGGACTCTTGAAAGCACCACCTTGACGTATTTGATCTTTTGGGTGATAAGCCCTGCCTTTAATAAGGCGGCATGGTCAATTACGTCACCTTCGACCTTGTTTAAGTCATTTAAGGATACTTCTGCGGTAATTTCTTTTTTGGCGGACCAAAAACCGAATTTTGGCAGCCTGATTTTAAGGGGCATCTGCCCGCCTTCAAAACCCGGGCGGATATTAGGGCTCTTTCTGGCACCTGATCCTTTGATGCCGCGGCCGCAGGTCTTACCCAGCCCGGAGCCTATGCCGCGTCCGACGCGAACATGCTTAGGACGTGGATTGGGCTTTAGAGTATTTAAATACATTGTCCTATTCCTCAACCTTGACCATATAGCTTACTTTATTAATCATGCCGCGGACTGATGGAGTATCCTCAAGCTCCACGGTGTGGCGGATGCGGCGCAGACCTAAGCCCCGCACGCAGGCGACGTGATCAGGCTTGCGTCCAATCACGCTTTTTATCAAGGTTACCTTAAGGGTTTTCTTATCGGTCATTTCCTACTCCAGGATTTCCTTTACAGTAAGACCGCGTTTTGCGGCAACGCTCTCGGGAGTACGCATGGAAGCTAAGGCCGCAACGGTCGCACGGACCACATTGATGGGATTGGTGGAGCCGTAAACCTTTGCCAGCACATTGCGCACGCCTGCAACCTCCAGCACGGCGCGCATGGCACCGCCTGCGATAATACCGGTACCCTCGGAGGCAGGCTGCATGTAGACCTTGGAGCCTGAGTGCTCACCCTTTACGGCATGGAATAAGGTGCCGTTGTTTAAGGTAATGCTGTTGTTGACATTGCGGCGGGCCTGCTCAATAGCCTTTTGAATGGCAGCAGGAACTTCCCCTGCCTTGCCGTAGCCGAAGCCTACCCTTCCCATTCCGTCACCTACTACCGTAAGGGCAGTGAAGGAGAAAATACGACCGCCCTTTACCACTTTGGCAACGCGGTTAACAGCCACCAACTTCTCCTGAAGTTCGCCGGCTTGAGTTTCATCTTTATATGCCATAGCAACTCCTAAAACTTAAGGCCGGCTTCACGGGCAGCGTCTGCCAATGCGGCAACGCGGCCGTGATATTTATATCCGGAACGGTCAAAGGCTACAGTAGTAACGTTGGAAGAGAGTGCTCTTTTGGCAACCTCTGTGCCTATAACTTTGGCAGCCTCAATATTGCCGGTGTACTTAAGATCCTTTACAAGGTCCTTTTCCACTGTGGAGGCGGCAGCAAGTACTCTGCTGTCGCCGCTTATGATCTGGGCATAAATGTGACGCGGGGTACGGGTAACAACAAGTCTGGTAACTCCGAGCTCATGCATCTTGGCCCTGGATTTGCCGGCACGGCGCATGCGGGATGCTTTCTTTGCAAACATGGTAATCTTTCCTCAGTGTTACTTCTTCTTGGCTTCCTTCATGCGGACCTTTTCGTCAGCATAGCGGATCCCCTTGCCCTTATAAGGTTCGGGACTGCGATACTTTCTAATATCCGCGGCAACCTGTCCTAAGAGGGCCTTGTCATAGCTTTTTAAGACAATTTCAGTCTGGGACGGGGTCTCGCAGGTTATCCCTTCAGGAAGCGTGTGGGTAATACCGTGAGAATATCCCAAAGCAAGCTCAAGCACTTTACCCTTGGCCTGGGCACGATAGCCTACTCCCACCAACAGCAGTCTTTTTTCAAAGCCCTTATCAAGGCCTTCTACCATATTATTGATAATCGCCCTTGCAGTACCAGACTGCATATTGGCTTCCCTGGAACCGTCTGCGACAGTAACAATTATCTGATTATCAGAAGTTGAAACTTTAACCTTGGGATGAATGCTGCAGGTCATCTGCCCTTTTTTGGACTTGACCACAATATCCTGCCCGCTTATTGAAACCTCCACTCCTTGTGGAATGGCAATCGGTTCTTTGGCAATACGTGACATGTCATCCTCCCTTAAGCGACATAGCATATGACTTCGCCGCCAAGGCCGCCTTTGCGGGCTGCGCGATCAGTCATAAGTCCCTTTGAGGTGGAAATAACGGCAATCCCAAGCCCGTTCATGATTTTTGGCAAATCACGGCACTTCTTGTAAATACGAAGCCCGGGGCGTGAGACTCTTTGAATCATCTCAACAACAGGTTTGCCTTCATAGTACTTAAGCCCGATTTCCAGCACTTTTTTAACATCACCGCTTTCTTTTACTGAAGCGATATAACCCTCTTTTAAAAGCAGGTTGGCAATGGCAACCTTCTGCTTTGAAGAAGGCATTGACACAGAAACTTTGCCGGCTGCCTGACCATTGCGGATACGGGTCAGCAAATCCGCTATCGGATCTTGCATGCTCATGTGATTATCTCCTCTTGTTACCAGCTGGCCTTGTGCAGGCCGGGGATTTCACCGCGCATCATGTGCTCGCGCACCTTGATGCGGCACAGCCCGAATTTACGCAAATAGCCGTGCGGGCGTCCGGTTTCGGCACAGCGGTTACGCTTGCGGCAGATACTGGAATCACGCGGCAGCTGCGATAAAGCCACCACGGCAGCCCAGCGATCTTCATCAGATGAAGAAACACTTGAGATAGTCTTTTTGAGCTCCTCACGCCTGGCACGGTATTTACGAGCCAGCCGCTCTCTTTTCAGCTCACGATTTTTCATTGAAGTCTTGGCCATAAGTGCAATGCTCCTACTGCGCGGAAGTGGCACGGAAGGGGAAATTAAAAGACTCTAAAAGTGCACGTCCTTCCTCATCCGTCTTAGCCGTGGTGGTAATTGTGATATCAAGACCGCGTATTGCGTCTATCTTGTCATAGTCGATCTCCGGGAAGATGATTTGCTCACGCACTCCCATGGAGAAATTACCGCGTCCGTCAAAGGACTTGGCAGACAGTCCGCGGAAATCACGGATACGCGGAATTGCGATCACAATCAGGCGCTCCAAAAACTCCCACATGCGTTCACCGCGAAGGGTGACCTTACAGCCTATTGGATATCCGTCACGGATGTGAAAGCCCGCTACGGACTTGCGAACCTTGGTGATTAAAGGCTTTTGGCCTGTGATAGCAGCCATGTCGCGGGCAGCGTTTTCCAATATTTTTCTGTCAGCAACTGCTTCACCAACCCCCATATTGAGGGTAATTTTCACAATCCGAGGGACTTGCATGACTGTCTTGTAACCAAATTTTTCCTTAAGGTTTTTGATCACTTCATTTTTGTATTGATCATGCAGTTTCGCCATCGTTTATCTCCTGATTAAAACTGCTAATTAAATTTTAGTCGGCACCACGGAACCATTTGATTTGAAGAAACGTACTTTCTTGCCGTCTTCAATACGAAAGCCGACACGGTCAGCCTTCCTGGTTTCGGGGTTGTAAATTGCGACATTGGAAATATCAAGTTTTGCTTCCTTGTCGACAATACCCGGTTCAATACCGGCCTGCGGGTTGCCTTTTTGGTGTCTTTTAACAAGATTTACACCTTCAACCAGCACTTTATGCTCACGCGGAAAAACCTGGGTAACCTTACCGGTTCTGCCCTTGTCTTTGCCGGCGATAACAATAACTTCGTCGTTACGGCGGATTTTAGCTGCCATGTTTTTCCCCTATCTTAATTAGAGTACTTCTGGAGCCAAAGACACGATCTTCATGAATTGCTCAGAACGAAGTTCACGAGTAACCGGCCCGAAGATACGAGTGCCGATAGGCTCATGCTGTCCGTTCAGGAGAACGGCCGCATTGCTGTCAAAGCGAATGACGGAGCCGTCCGGTCTTCTCACCCCTTTTTTGGTGCGAACAACCACGGCGTCTACGACATCGCCCTTCTTGACCTTGCCGCGCGGAATCGCCTCTTTGACGGACACCTTGATGATGTCGCCTATTGCTGCATAACGGCGGTGAGAGCCCCCAAGGACCTTAATGCACATTACACTGCGAGCCCCGGAGTTGTCAGCAACGTCGAGAATGCTCTGCATTTGGATCATTTTTAATGCTCCGTTTTTATACAAAATTCCTTTGCAGCAGTTTACCGTCTGCAAAGGCGCCAAATTTTAGCACACCCAAAGATGAAGCCGCAAGATTCTGCTTTTTCACCTTTTTTTAAAGTTTTCCATGACTTAAGGCTATCCCCTGGCCTTCTCAACTACAGAGACCAGAGTCCAGGAAATAGTCTTGGCAATCGGGCGGCACTCTTTAATTTCTACCAAATCCCCGGTATGAGCCTGATTATCAACATCCTGAACATGGATCTTGGTGGTGCGTTTTACAAATTTCCCGTAGAGCGGATGCTTAACGCGGCGCTCAATTGCTACGGTGCATGCTTTCATCATCTTATCGCTGATAACACGCCCGCGCAGGGTACGACCTTTTCCAACAAGAGTATCGGACATTTTACTTACCTCTATTTAGCAGACGCTTCAGACAGCTTTTCAGTCAAAATGGTATTGACACGTGCGATATCACGGCGCACCTTGCGAAGATCGTCGGTTTTATGCAATTGTGAAGCCGCTAAAAGAAAACGCGCGCCCAGCTGCTCACGCTGAAGCTCTGCAAGTTCGTTTCTTAATTCCTCAACAGTCTTGTTGCGTAATTCACTTGCTTTCATTAGATCACCGCCTTGCGAACAAATGTAGTGGTAACAGAGAGCTTGGCCGCGGCAAGACGAAAAGCCTCGCGGGCTGTTTCTTCAGGAACTCCGCTGACTTCAAAGAGCATCTTGCCTGGTTGAATGGGGGCTACCCAGTACTCAACCGATCCTTTGCCCTTTCCCATACGAACGCCCAAGGCTTTCTGGGTAATAGGCTTGTCCGGAAAGATACGGATCCAGACTTTGCCCACACGCTTCATCTCACGGGTAAAAGCACGGCGGGCAGCCTCAATTTCACGGGCAGTAATCTGCCCCCTTGAAGTTGCCTTAAGCCCGAACTCGCCGAAAGACACCTCATTGCCATTGTAGGCAAGTCCTTCATTGCGACCCTTTTGAATCTTGCGATATTTAGTACGCTTTGGTTGTAGCATTGTCTTTCTCCCGATTACTCAGACTTGGCCTCGGCAGCTTCCGCAGGTTTGGCGCTGCGCCCCTGGCGGCCTCTGCGGGCGGGGCGGGGAGCGCTGTCATCACGGCGGCGCCTGCGCCCTGCAGGAGTCTGGGCATTGCGATCTTCTGACTCTTCGTGAGTCAAAGGCAGATTTCCCAGCACCTCACCTTTGAAGATCCATACCTTAACACCGATAACACCATAGGTAGTCATAGCCTCGGAAACGGCATAATCGATGTCCGCACGAAGGGTATGAAGCGGCACGCGTCCTTCACGAAGCCATTCGGACCTTGCAATTTCAGCGCCTCCCAAACGGCCTGAGACCTCAACCTTAATTCCCTTGGCGCCTACACGCATGGCATTTTGAATAGCCTTCTTCATGGCCCTTCTGAACATCACGCGGCGCTCTAACTGCGAGGCTATGGAATCAGCAACCAGCTTGGCATCAAGATCAGGCTTTCTGATTTCACTGATGTTAACCTGGGCAGGGACCCCGGCAATATCAGCAATCTTCCGGCGCAGCTTCTCGACATCCTCACCCTTCTTGCCAATCACAATCCCAGGACGTGCTGTATGGATGGTAACGCGGATGCTTTTTGCCGGACGGTCGATGACAATGCGGGATACGGACGCATTCTTAAGCTCTTTGCTAAGATACTTGCGTACTTCAAAGTCACCTTTTACATTGGCTGCAAAATTTGCACTTGAGGCATACCAGACCGATGAGTAGGGTTTGGTAATTCCGAGTCTTATTCCAATAGGATTTACTTTCTGACCCATGTTAACTCCTTATCATCGGGCGCTCGGCGACACAAACACTGATGTGTGAAGTACGCTTGACGATACGGTCAGCGCGTCCTTTGGCACGCGGCATGATACGCTTTAAAGATGGACCTTCATCGACCATGATGCTTGCAACATACAGCCTGTCAACATCCAGTGAGTCATTGTTCTCAGCATTGGCAACAGCTGAACTCAATACCTTGTAGATTATGGCTGCAGCCTTGCGCGGACTGAATTTAAGAAGATCCAGTGCCTTGTCTACCGGCAGTCCGCGGATCTGATCTGCAACTAAGCGGGCCTTCTGGGCAGAAGTACGGGCATAACGGTGAACAGCTTTAGTTCCTAATAATTCAAATTCCATTACACTTACTCCTACCTGGATTTCTTGTCAGCAGCGGCGTGACCGCGGAAAGTACGGGTAGGGGCAAACTCACCCAGCTTATGCCCCACCATTTCATCGGAAATGTACACCGGTACATGCTGTCTGCCGTTGTGCACTGCTATAGTCATACCTATCATAGTAGGTACAATCATCGAGCGGCGCGACCAGGTCTTAATAGGCCTCTTGTCGTTGTCCTGCAGCGCCTTCTCGACTTTCTTTAAAAGGTGCTCATCAATGAACGGCCCTTTCTTTAAAGAACGTGGCATATTAATTCCTCAACTAATTAGCGGTGGTGAACGATGTACTTCTCAGTACGCTTGTTCTTGCGGGTCTTGTAACCCTTGCACGGAGTTCCCCACGGAGAACGCGGCTGAATACCCTTGTTACGGCCTTCACCGCCGCCATGCGGGTGATCAATAGGATTCATGGCCACACCGCGGACGGTGGGTCTAATCCCGCGCCAGCGTGATGCCCCGGCCTTGCCCAATTGTCTGAGCATGTGCTCGGAGTTGCCGACTTCACCTACGGTGGCACGTCCGTTTGCAAGCACGCGGCGCATTTCACCGGACCTCATCCTTAAGGTGACATAGTCTCCTTCACGGGCCAGGATTTGGCAGAAGACACCTGCAGAACGCGCAAACACCGCACCTGCTCCGGGGACCAGTTCCACGGCGTGAACATTGGTGCCCACAGGAATATTTCTAAGCGGCAGAGCATTGCCTACTTTGATGGGGGCAGAATCACCTGACATGATCCTGTCACCGGCCTTAAGCCCCTTGGGGGCCAAAATATAACGGCGCTCGCCGTCGTTATAAACTACCAGGGCAATGTGGGCGCTGCGGTTGGGATCATATTCCAAACGCTCAACACGTGCCTCAATACCGTCCTTTTGACGCTTAAAGTCAATCAGACGATAGCGCTGCTTGTGCCCGCCGCCTATGTGCCTGGTGGTAATGTGACCATAATTGTCGCGGCCTCCTGTTTTACGCTTTTGTACCACAAGAGGTGCAAAGGGACCGCCCTTCCACAGATCCGGATTTTTAACCTGAATGACGTGACGACGTCCTGCGGAGGTTGGCTTAGCTTTGATAACAGCCATTAGTTGCTCTCCTTCTGGGCATCAATTGACAAGGTCTCGCCTTCCTTTAATATGATATAGGCCTTCTTCCAGTCGCTGCGACGGCCGATGCCGTGAATGGTGCGGCGGGATTTTCCTTTAACGTTTAAAGTACGTACTGCCTTGACCTGAACGTCGAAAATAGTCTCGACAGCCTCTTTAATTTCGGGTTTGCTGGCATCCTTGAGGACTTTAAATGTATAGGTATTACATTTTTCCACCAGGGCATTGGACTTTTCTGACACAACAGGAGCCTGCAACACTCTCATTAAACGGGAGTTATTCATTTGAGCATCTCCTCAACTTTTTTGACAGCATCAGAGGTCATTACTACTTTTTCAAAACCCACCAGGTTGACGGGGTTGAAAAGAGAAGTGCCCGGCTGGCAAACCTCAACCTTGTACAAATTGCGGGAAGCTAAAAACAGTTTCTCGTCAAATTCTGAAGTTACAATTAAAGCCCTGCTAAGGCCCATCTCTTTGAGCCATGACACCAGGGTTTTGGTCTTGTGATCAGCTATCTTAAGATCGCTGACAACCAAAAGACGGTTCTGACGTACCAGTTCAGAGAGTATGGAGCGCATTGCCGCGCGGTACATCTTACGATTAACCTTGCAGCTCCAATCCCTGGGTTTGGCAGCAAAGACGGTGCCGCCTGAGCGCCACAAAGGCGAACGGGTCGAACCTGCGCGGGCACGTCCTGTACCCTTTTGGCGGAAAGGCTTTCTACCGCCGCCTGAAACTTCAGAGCGGGTCTTCTGCGCTTTAGTTCCGGCGCGGGCTGTGCTCAGGTAGGAAACCACTACCTGATGTACCAGCGCTTCATTGAACTCACGGCCGAAGGCATTCTCTGACACCTCAAGGCCCTGTTCAGCGCCAATCATCTTCAATTCCATGTTACTTTACCTTAAGGTTATGCCTTGACACTTGGTCTTACGATAACGTCGCCGTTGTTGGCCCCGGGCACTGCTCCCTTGATTAAAAGGAGATTGCGCTCAGAATCAATGCGTACAACATCAAGACACTGGATAGTGACTCTCTCATTACCCATGCGGCCGACCATCTTCTTGCCCTTGAACACACGTCCTGGGGTCTGGTTCTGTCCAATAGAACCCGGGACACGGTGGGAGCGGGAGTTGCCGTGGGTAAAGTCCTGGGTGCGGAAGTTGTAGCGCTTTACAGTACCTGCCGTACCCTTACCTTTAGACTTGCCGGTAACATCAACCTTCTTGACATCAGCAAAGGCGTCAACTTTAATTTCCGTTCCGACCTTATAGGCCTCCAACTCAGAAGGCTCCAGACGAAACTCCCAAAGGCCGCGTCCTGCGGCAACACCTGCTTTGGCGAAGTGACCAATTTCAGCCTTGGTCATGCGGCTTTGCTTACGATCCCCGGTGGTGACCTGAATAGCGCAGTAGCCGTCAGTGTCCAAATTCTTTACCTGGGTAACGCGGTTTGCCTCAACCTGAATGACGGTAACAGGAACAGATCTGCCGTCCTCATTGAACACGCGGGTCATTCCAAGCTTGCGGCCTACTAAACCGATTGACATTTACTATGCTCCTCCTAGCGAAGGCTGATCTGAACATCGACACCGGCGGCAAGATCCAGGCGCATTAAAGCGTCTACGGTCTTTTCAGTCGGCTCCACGATGTCAACCAGGCGCTTGTGAGTACGGATTTCGTACTGATCTCTGGCATCCTTATTAACATGCGGAGAAATAAGGACGGTGTAGCGCTCCTTGCGGGTAGGAAGCGGGATAGGGCCCCGCACCTGGGCACCGGTGCGCTTTGCAGTTTCAACTATTTCAGCTGTTGAATGGTCAATCAGCCTGTGGTCATATGCCTTGAGGCGGATCCTGATTCTTTGGTTCTGCATTTACAGACTCCGTATACAAAAAAGAACAAGAAACACTTGCCTTCTGTCCTGCTGAGGGCAGAGGAAGTGTCCTATTTTTTAATCCTCCCAAAATCAGGGAGAGTCACTGCAGCCACATTATTCTAAATGGAGGGCTGGATCCGTCAACGAGCCTTAAAGCTCACGGAAAAAAACAAAAGTCTGCATATTATATGCAAGAAAATTGCTTTTGCAAGGTTTAATTTTTTTTTAAATTGCAAAAGACATTAAATGGCCTAAAAAGTACCTGACTAAAACTTCGCCTTAGAGAAAACTTAAAAAAACTTAATCAGAATAACAATTTGAATTAACAGAGAATCTTAAACATTTACCATGGGATGCGGACCTCCAAATAACTTGGTCTTTAAAATAACATTGGCTTTAAAAAGCTTGAAGATATAGGCTTTAAGTAAATCTTGTAAGACGCAGGTTGGATGCCTGTCGGCCGAATAACTGTTGGGTAACACTACAGCTTACGATTCAAACATTAACAGCGATTAATCTTATGCCGCTAATTTGCCTGAAATTGTGGCAGGAGAGCTTTTGCATTATTGAATTCAACAAAACCGCTGGGAGAATCTGCCAGGGCGAAGAGTTTGCCAAACATCCATCCCACCTTATAATAGGTCAGCATTCTAAAAATCAAACCCCACCGATTGATTTATTGCAAAAGGCTTTTACCTTAGGACTAAAAGAATATGGGCCTGATACTACCGGGGGACTTTGGCAGCACCCCGCGACCTGAACTTACTCTTCCAAAAGGTTTTACAGGACTGCTGCTTCACTGCTGCTGCGCCCCCTGTGCAGGAGCTGTTTTAGAATGCCTCAAGGTAAACCGCATAAGACCGTTGGTGTTTTTTTACAACCCTAATATCATGCCCAAAGAAGAATATGAAAAAAGGCGCGGTGAGCTTACTGCCTTATGTGAGCTGCTTGATTTTCCCTGTGTAACAGGCGATTACAATGTCAATGAATTTCTTGCGATGGTAAAAGGTCATGAGCATGATCCAGAAAGAGGGCAGCGCTGTTTGATCTGTTTTACTCACCGTCTTGAGGTAAGTGCAAGATTTGGAAAGAAGCGGGGGCTGTCACATTTTGCCACCACCTTAGCTTCCTCACGCTGGAAGAGTAAAAAGATGATTGATGATGCAGCAAATGCTGCAGCAGAAAAAGTCGGAGGCATTCAATATTGGAATGAGGACTGGCGCAAAGGGGGTATGATTGTAAGACGCAATGAACTTGTCAAAAGCTTTTCTTTCTACAATCAGGATTACTGCGGCTGTATTTACAGCAGGGAATATAAAGACCGTAAAACCTCAGGTGCAAAAAGGACTTAAATCTTCCTGTAAGGCACGGCGCCTTGCCTTAATCCCGCCGCCTTAATCCTGTGCTCCATAGATTTCCCGGTATTCATGCATGGCCTCAAGATGAGGCTTTAGGATCTCATCGTCTTCCAAATAGGAAATTAAATCACTGAAGGTAATGATGGACACTATAGAGATCCCAAGATCTTCTTTAATTTCCTTAATGGCCGACATACTGCCAGAACCTTTTTCCTCACGATCCATGGCAATTACCGCCCCGTTTAAATGTGCCCCCGCCTTTTTGATAATGTCATAACTTTCATAAATTGCCGTCCCTGCTGTTATTACATCATCTATTAACACTACATTTCCGGTAAGTTTGGCTCCCACTAGAGAGCCGCCTTCTCCATGATCTTTTATTTCCTTTCTGTTAAAGCACCATGGGACATTGATATTGTGCTTATCTGCCAAAGCCATAGCCGCAGCACAAGCCAAAGGAATTCCTTTGTAGGCCGGTCCGAAAAGCACATCATACTTAAGATCTGATCCTATCAAGGCCTGTGCATAGCACGAACCTAAAACCGCTAAATCCTCTCCGGTGCAAAAAAGTCCGGCATTAAAAAAATAGGGACTGACCCGTCCTGATTTGAGAATAAAACTGCCAAACTTTAAGATCCCTTTTTCAAGTGCCAGTTCAATAAAGCGATGTTTATAATCGAGCATGCCAACTTCCTTAGGTTACTAACCCCACTGATTCTAACCCAATCTGTAAGCTTATGGTTTTTAGCAATACGACTTACGATTCCACAAGTGATTCTGTTCATTTTGTTGAAATTAACAAAAAGTTCATGCAGCTAATTTGCTGTAGTTTACTATCCTAACCTTACCATAGCTTACAAAATCAGACAGAGCTATTTTTGCCAAAACATAGGAGTCACTAGTTTTAAACCTTTTGTAATAGATTGAAAAAAAGCCTAAAAAAGCAGAACAGGCTCAGTGCACTAACAACAGTATCTCAGATGTTGGAAGATACATTCATGACTACATAGAAAAATGGGTTATGAATGATGAAAAGTCTCGAATTGCTGCAAAGTCCGAGGGCTTATGTGCGTGATAAAATACATTCAGTTCTTTGTGAGCTTCAACCCCTTGCAGGAAGGGGCTTTAAGGGAGTTTTTCAACTCCGAAAGTCGAGTCTATAATATTAGGAATATTAGGCTGCAGATTTGCTTGAAACGGCATATAACCTCCTCAATGTGTTAAAACTGTTAGTGCTCAGTGAAACGGATGCACTATCTTCGCTAATAACACATAAGGTTGTGAAGGACGTGTATACCGACCTGTTACCTTGGCACTGGAACCTGCCTGAAAGGCTCATGCCCCAACCACATGCAGTCACCATGAGGGCAATGCCAACGGTTGGGGTCCCCGATGCGGTCCGGTCCTGTCCGATTCGGGACCCGGGCTTGGATCCCCTACTGCATGAGCCGCAACAGATCGTCCTCGGTCAGGGACTTGACGCTTGTTTCCGTACCCTCGAGGAAGTCCGCGGCCAGCTCGCGCTTGGACTGGTGGAGATCCAGAATGCGTTCCTCCACGCTGCCCTGCTGAACCATGCGGTAGATGGTGACGGGACGCTTCTGGCCTATGCGGTGTGCCCTGTCCGACGCCTGGTCTTCCACGGCCGGATTCCACCAGGGGTCCAGATGAATCACGTAGTCCGCGGCCGTCAGGTTGATACCCGTGCCGCCTGCCTTCAGGGAAAGCAGAAAGACGTCGCCCTCCCCGCTCTGAAAGGCAGCCACACGCTGCTTGCGCACGAGTTCCGGGGTCTGGCCGTCAAGGTACTGATACGCGATGCCCTTTTCCTCCAGAGCCGCGCGTATCTGCGCAAGATAGGTCGTGAACTGGGAGAAGGCGAGCACCTTGTGACCGGAGGCAATGAGGTCCTCCACGGTCTCCACAAAGCGCTGGGTCTTTGAGCTGTGCTTTTCCAGCGCCATCATGTCCGGGTCGGCAAGGCCGGGATGACAGCAGGCCCTGCGCAGGCGGGTCAGCTCCGCCAGGATCTCGATACGGCGAGCCCCAGCCTTGGCATCCGAGTTTTTGAGCTTTTTCACAGCCTTCATGCGCAGGGTCTCGTAGAAGGCACGTTCCTTCTCGTTGGGCTCGACAATGATATTCTGCTCGGTCTTTTCCGGCAGCTCGTCCAGGACGGCACTCTTGAGACGCCTCAAGAGGAAGGGGCGCACCACCGCACGCAGGGCGCGCGATGCCGGCGTGCCTGGGCTTGCGGCCTTGCCGTAGCGGTGCAGGAAGTTCTCCCAGGAGCCAAGAAGACCTGGATTGATGATGTTGAACAGGCTCCAGAGATCGTCGATGCGGTTCTCGATGGGCG
>CAYNSI010000014.1:0-20149 GCA_964399665.1 uncultured Enterobacterales bacterium
TCATAGTATGTCCATAGTTTTTTGTGGTTAAGATTTATCGGGGGGTATTATAGCCAATGTTGTATAATCTTGACCTTGGATAGGTAAATAAAGAACTTAATATGGCGGCAAAAAAAAGGAGTGCCGGTCAAAGCCGCTGGCTTAAGGAACATTTTGACGATCCTTATGTTAGACAGGCCCACAAAAGAGGCATGCGCTCAAGGGCAGGATTTAAGCTTGAACAGCTCCAGCAAAAAGACCATCTTTTAAAGCCTGGGTTTATCGTGGTAGATTTGGGAGCCGCCCCCGGTGGCTGGTCGGAATATGCCGTAAAATGTGTGGGAGAAAAAGGAAAGGTCATTGCTGTGGATATTCTGCCCCTAAAACCAATTAAGGGGGTTACTTTCCTGCAGGGTGATTTTCGCGAGGATGAGGTATTTTTAGGCATATATGACGTGGTAAAAGAAGGGGCTGATGTGGTGCTTTCTGATATGGCCCCCAACATGTCCGGCATAAATGGAATAGATCAGCCAAGGGCCATGCTGTTGTCAGAGCTTGCCCTTGATATGGCAAGAAGAGTTCTCAAAAAAGGCGGCTCATTGGTAGTAAAGGTTTTTACCGGTCAGGGGTCACAGGAGTTTTTGACAGAAGTAAAAAAGGATTTTATGACCGTAAGGGTAAGAAAACCTGATGCATCAAGGGACAGATCCAGGGAAGTTTACATAATAGGACAGGGTTTTAAAGGTCATGAACTAAGCGGAGTTTCTCCAAAGGCAGAACATTCGGCTTAATGTTAAGAAGAATACAAAACGGTGCGGAATTTTTGTGCAGCTTGAATTAGAGAGCATGGAACAGTAAAGGAAATCTATGGCAAAGAACCTTATTTTATGGCTCGTTATAGCGGTTATTTTGATGTCGCTTTTTGAGTCTTTTAGTACCACCGAGAACACCGGCAGGACTATTGATTACACCTCTTTTGTAAGGGAGGTGCAGCAGGATCAAATTTCCGAGGTGGTTTTTGATGGTCAGGTAATAAGCGGCATGAGGCGCAATGGTGAACATTTTATTACGGTAATGCCTCTGCAGGACAACACGTTATTGGATAATCTTTTTGCCCACAATGTGCGCGCTTCGGGAACCCGCCCTGAAGAGCCAAGTTTCCTGACCTCTGTGTTTATATCCTGGTTCCCGATGATCCTGCTGATTGCAGTTTGGATCTTCTTTATGCGCCAGATGAACGGAGGCGGCAAGGGCAATCCACTTTCCTTTGGCAAGAGCAAGGCCAAGCTTTTAAGCGAAAATCAGGTTAAAACCACCTTCTCTGATGTGGCAGGATGCGATGAAGCCAAGGATGATGTAGTTGAGCTGGTTGATTTTCTAAAAGATCCTACCAAGTATTCCAAGCTTGGCGGCAGAATCCCCCGCGGTGTTTTGATGGTTGGCCCTCCCGGTACCGGCAAAACCCTTCTGGCCCGTGCTATAGCAGGTGAGGCCAAGGTCCCCTTCTTTTCAATTTCAGGCTCTGATTTTGTGGAAATGTTCGTAGGTGTTGGAGCCTCGCGTGTCCGCGATATGTTCCAGACTGCCAAAAAGAATGCCCCCTGCATCATTTTTATCGATGAAATTGATGCCGTTGGTCGTAAAAGGGGTGCAGGATTAGGCGGCGGCCACGATGAAAGAGAGCAGACTTTAAACCAGCTTTTGGTGGAAATGGACGGCTTTGATGGTTTTGAGGCAGTGATTGTAATTGCCGCCACCAACAGACCTGATGTTCTGGATCCTGCCCTGCTGCGTCCCGGGCGCTTTGACAGACAGGTAATGGTGGGGCTTCCCGATGTCAGGGGCAGGGAGCAGATCCTCAAGGTGCACATGAGGAAGGTGCCCCTTGCCAAGGATGTTGATCCTGCAGTATTGGCCCGCGGTACTCCGGGATTTTCAGGAGCTGAACTTGCCAACCTGGTAAATGAGGCTGCTTTAGCTGCTGCAAGAGCCAATCTTCGCACTGTAACTATGCATGAGTTTGAGCTTGCCAAGGATAAACTTTTGATGGGTGCAGAACGCAGATCTATGGCAATGAATGAGCATGAGAAGATCAATACCGCCTATCATGAGGCAGGCCACACCATAGTAGGACGTTTAGTCCCCGAGCATGATCCCGTATATAAGGTTTCCATTATTCCAAGAGGCAGGGCCCTTGGTGTTACCATGTATCTTCCCGAGCAGGATCGCTACAGTCAGTCGCGCCAGTACCTGCTGTCCAATATCAGCACTCTTTTTGCAGGGCGTATCGCAGAGGGTATGATGTTTGGTGATGATGCAGTTACTACAGGTGCCTCCAATGACATTGAAAGGGCAACGGATTTGGCAAGGCGTATGGTAACCCGCTGGGGCATGAGCAAAAGACTTCCTCCCATCCAATTTGATCATGACAATGACAGGGCAATTTACCTGGGGGGCGGCACCACCCAGACCATGATGGTATCCGATAAGACTGCTTTGATTATAGATGAGGAAATTGCTGAAATAATCAACAGCTGCTACCAGAAGGCTTATGACATCCTGGACGCCAACCGCGATATTCTTGAGGCCATGAAGGATGCACTGCTTAAGTATGAAACCCTGGATGCCGAGCAGATTGACGATTTGATGGAAAGAAGGCCGGTAAGAGAGCCGGCTGTGTACGAGGCAGATCCTGAAAACAGCAATGATGCAGGAGGCAGTACTGCAGATACTGCAAAATCTGATAGCAAAAAAGAAGATCCTGCAAAAGCCATAAAAGATCCAGAAAATAAACCTGAGGCACAACCTGAAGAAAAACCTTCTGAAGACACAAAAGAAGAAAAGCTGCAAGATGACGGCCCCAAGGAAGATGTAAAAGAAGATCTTGCAAAAGAGAAAGTCAAACAGGATGAGACTTCTCCCATAAGATCCGGTGCCAGTCCAGAAAATACCGGGGATGGAAATGAATCTTCAAAGACAAGTGAGGCTTCTTTTGATAATGAAGTAAAATCAGCTCAGGATGATCTATCCTCTGATAATTCCCATTCCGGGGTTGATGCTACCTCTGATGAGCGGGGCTATGCCCCCTCAAGGGCAAGACGCAAAGATCCCAAAAAGTAGGCGGAGAGTTCATGAAATTAAGGATCAAAGGTGAAATAACCGAGATTGAAGCCCCATGCATCTGCGGGATCGTGTCACTTAAAGCTGATGCTGTCCTTGATCTGGAAGAACTTATCGCCAGGGCGGCAAGACTTACGGAAGAAGGGGCACAGTTTCTTGAAGTAGGCGTTGAGAACTGCCAGGATGAGGATGTTGAACTTAAGCTTCTGCCTGATGCCGTAGCCGCAGTTTCCAGGACAACCTCATGCTTTGTTGCAGTGCATGCCCGTCATCCTGAGGTTATGAGAAGGTGCTGTGAAAACGGTGCGGTTATGATTGTATCCTCCGATGCGCTCAGAACCGAAGGTGCCCTGGAGATGGCAGCCTCCCTGAAGGTGCCCATCTGCCTAATGTGCAATATAAAATTTGAAGAAGACAATACCGATCCTACCGCTGCCGTATCAGAGTTTTTATACGAGCGGCTTGATGCCTGTCTTAATGCCGGGATTGCCCGTTCCCATATTATTCTTGATCCGGCGCCAGGGGTAAAAAATTCTTTGAAAATCAGGCTGAAGGCCATAGGCAGACTGCATACATTTAAAAGCTTTGCCCTGCCTCTTTCCATTGCAGTACCAAGAGTCCTGCCTTTTACGGATGAACCTGTAATTGATCATCCGGGAGTCTATGCTGCACTTGCTCTTTTTGCAGTAGACTCGGGAGTAAGTCTGATAAGGACAGCCAAGGTTGGTGAAGTGGCCTTGGCAATCGATACTCATCTTGTCTGTTCTAAAAGCGCAGAACCCTTCAGGCTGTCAAAAGCAATATTCAAAGCCATCAAGAAAAAGCGCGAATCGCTTAAAATCCTGTAGGAAGAACCATGCAGCGTAAATTTTTTGGTACTGACGGCGTTAGGGGCCGGGTGGGAGAATTTCCTATTACTCCTGAATTTGTAATGAGACTGGGCATGGCAGCAGGCAGAGTTTTGACAAAAGGCAGGGGCTCAAGGGTAATCATAGGAAAGGATACCCGTTTATCAGGTTATATGTTTGAGGCCGCCTTAGAATCAGGATTCAGCGCCCAGGGGGTTTCCACGGTGCTGCTAGGTCCTATGCCCACACCTGCTATCTCTTATCTTACCAGGGCATTCAGAGCAGATTTGGGAGTGGTAATTTCAGCCTCCCATAATCCTTTTTATGACAATGGCATTAAGTTTTTCTCAAAAGAAGGCACCAAGCTTCCTGATGAAGTGGAATTTAAGATTGAGCAGGCTCTGGAAGGGGAGCTTAAAATTGATGATCCCAAAAGTCTTGGCAGAGCGTACCGCCAGGAAGACGCCCCGGGCCGCTATGTAGAATTTTGCAAAAGCTGTTTTGACTCCAATTTAAGTTTGGACGGTTTGACCATTGTCTTAGACTGCGCCAACGGCGCTACCTACCATGTTGCCCCGCTGGTGTTCAGGGAACTGGGGGCACAGGTCATTACCATAGGAACCAATCCTGACGGCATTAATATCAATGATGCTGTAGGCTCCACCCATCCTGAAGCTTTAATTGCCAAAGTGTTATCCTCCAAGGCAGATTTGGGGATCGCTTTTGACGGCGACGGAGATCGCGTCATTATGGCAGACAGCAGTGGAAGGCTTTTGGACGGGGACGTAATTTTGTATATCACAGCCTGCGATCTTAAGGATCATGGCGAGTTAAAAGGCGGCGTGGTCGGAACTTTAATGTCCAATCTGGGATTGGAGCTTGCCTTAAGGGACAAGGGTATTGATTTTGTAAGATCTCAGGTAGGAGATCGCTATGTTATGGAGATTCTGAGGGAAAAGGATTGGCGCCTTGGAGGGGAAAACAGCGGGCATGTCATCTGTCTTGATTATGTTTCAACCGGAGATGGTATTGTGTCAGCCCTCCAGGTCCTCAAAGCTGCCTTAAGACAGCAAAAAAGCATTGCAGATTTGGCAAAACCTCAAATGCTGCCCCAGGAGCTTATCAACTTAAGACTGCCCCAGGGGTTTAATGTCCTGACCGATGATGTCGTAAAGAATGAAGTTAAAGAAGTGGAAAAAATTCTGGGACCAAGAGGCAGGGTGCTTATGAGAAAATCGGGCACGGAACCTGTCGTAAGGGTGATGGTCGAAGGTGAAGATCGCAGCAGGGTACGCGATTTGGCAGAAAGGATTGCCGATTTAATCAGAAATCAGGCCGAATAGGGGCTATTGGGCAGAAGAGCCTGTTTTTAAGCAGGATGCTGCAGCAAGGGTATGGTGAGGTATTGCACTTAGGGATAAAAGCTAGTATCATGCCTGACGCGTTTTAGAGTGCTTGGATACATTTATGTACGAGATTGTCATAATCTTCTTTTTGCTGATAGCAATTGCCATGGTGGCACTTATTTTAGTGCAGCAGGGCAAGGGTGCTGGAATGGGTGCTTCTTTTGGAGCAGGCGCTTCTAATACGGTTTTCGGCGCTGTAGGATCCGGTAATTTCCTAACCCGCACCACCTGGATTTTGGTGATTTTGTTTTTTGCTATCTGTCTTTTTATCTCCTGGCTGCAAAAAGACCGTCAGGAAGAAAGCGGCAGCTTTACCAATATAGCAGCACAAAGTGTCGAGGAGCAGACTGTTGGGGCGGCCTCTGCACCTGCGCTTCCTGCTGATGTTCCTGCCGTGCCTGCAGATGTCCCGGTACTGTCAGACAGTGAAGGCTCCTCAGCCAATTAGCATTTAACCTGGCGGATCATCAATCAGGTCTGCCTTTTTACAGCTTTTTTCGGCGCAAAATGGAATGCTTTTAAGCCCCCGGGTTAGCTAATAATACTTTTTTGAAAAAATGTAATGCTTTGAGGGGGTTATGACCTCATCTAAAGGCATATCCCAATGTTCAGCGGCAATGGCAGGCATCATTTGAAAATCATAGGCAAGTCCTATGGTAATGCAGTTTGCAGACAGCTTTTTTAACAGCCTGTCGTAATAACCTCCCCCCATGCCCATGCGATTGCCGTTTAAATCAAAAGCAAGCAGCGGGAGTAAGACAAGCTCAAAAATATCCGTGCCTATATAACGCTCATGGTAGGGCGGCGGCTCCAAAATTCCAAAGCGGTTTTTAATAAGCTCACTATTGTCTTCATAAGTGTAAAAATCCATATGCCCCTTATGCTTAGGATCGATTACCGGCAAAGCCACACAGTGGCCCAGGGATTCTAATTTAAGATTAAGATTTGCAGTTGAAATTTCATGATGTGCTGAGATGTAGGATCCTATAAGGCGTTTTTCATTTAAAAAAGGGTGCACAAGTACTTTTTGCATGACCTTAAAAGAGAGCTCTTTTTCATCTTCTCCTGATACTGCAGCACGAAGTTTTCTCATCTTATCGCGCAGATTGGCGCGATATTTTTTGGTGTGGTTCAGCATGGAAGATCTTTGTCCATGACCGCTTCAAGCTCACTGAGTTTTTTTTCTACCTCAGCAAGAAAGGGGGAACTGCCCCTCTCGATTTCCTTTTTCTGCGACAAAGCTTTTAAAGCGGTGAGAATGGCTGCCTGCTGGGGGGTTAAATTAGGGCTTGCAAGCAGAAGTTTTGCCAGGAGATCTTTGAATAAAGCTATTGCACCTCTAAGATCTGCCTCATCTTCTTTAGGGCATGAGAGCGTAAAACTCTCTCCCAGAAGAGAGCATGTGACAGTAACCTTATTATCTTCCATAAAATGCCTCCCAAATTAAGCTTAATTGGGGGTGCCGCAATTGTCAAGGCGTCAAATATTATATTTAATTTCAAATAGTTACTTTAACTTCAAGCCTTTTTTCAGACTGGTTTTTGTCTTGATCTCAAGACCTCTTGGGACTATACTTTGCCACTTGAAATCAAGCACCTTAAGGTGACTTTTTATTGATTGGTTGTTCGGCTTCAAAGGTGTTGTGTGAGCGAAAAGCTTCAGAAAGTACTGGCACGCATGGGTTTGGGTTCGCGTCGTGAATTAGATGCCATGATAGCCCAGGGGCGTGTTGAGGTAAACGGGCGGACAGCGGGGGTAGGAGATCGGGTAACCGAGGATGTCCTGGTAAAAATTGATGGAAAAACAGTGCTTACTCCGTCCAACAAAAAACCGCCCTGCAGGGTATTAATGTACTATAAGCCTGAAGGTGAGCTGACCACCATTAAAGATCCCCAGGGACGTCCCACCGTTTATGACCGCCTGCCAAAGCCTGACATTGGACGCTGGATTTATATAGGCCGCCTTGACATTAATACGACAGGACTTTTGCTTTTTACCACCGATGGTGAGCTTGCCAATGCCCTGATGCATCCTAAAACTGGCATAGAAAGGGTTTATGCGGTGCGGATCTTCGGGGCCGTAACTGAAAAAGATTTAAGGACTCTTGAAACAGGACTTGATCTTGAGGACGGCAGGGCAAAATTTGATAAGGTGACCTTTATTGGGGGCGAAGGCAGAAATCAGTGGTATCAGGTTTCTTTAAGGGAAGGGCGCAACCGTGAAGTAAGACGCCTGTGGGAGGCATTAGGGGTCAGGGTATCACGCCTTATGCGCATAAGATACGGTGATATTGAGCTGGATCCTAATCTTAAGATCGGCTCTTGGCGTGAGCTTTCCCTATCTGAGATAAATAAATTAAGAAAACTTGCAGGACTTGAGACTCTTAAGGGCAGTAAAACAACAGAAGTCTCCCCAAAAGGTATTGCAAAGGAAGATAACCCAGGGCACAAGAAAAGCTTTGGCAAAAAAAGCGAAAATCGTCCCAAAAGCAGGATGTCTCCTCGCCCAAAAAGCGTCAAAGCTGCAGCAGGTTATACCAAAAACAAAAACTTCCCTAACTTTGGGAAAAAGAGAACTTAACGTCCTTAACGGTCCTTTTCACGCCATTCTACAAGTAATAAAAATCAGTACATCAACTTCGTAGAATGGAGGCTTCAACTTAGGAAAATCGCCCCTCACCTTTGGCCATTTTCCCACAATGAATTTTGGCAGAATAAAGAACCAAAGAAGTGACAGGGTCACGGAGCAAAGCAGGAGATCAGGGGAAGATCCCAGTTACATAGCCACCCATCAAAATCGTCACACTTTGGCTGAGCACTCTCATTCCCCAACACGAAGGATCTTTGGGACAAGGTGTAAAAGAGTGTAGAATTTTACAAAATGACCAAATCATATTTTACAAAATAGCAACTATGTATTTTACATTTTGACGCATTTATACTTTACAAAATGGTAAAATGGTGCTGTAATTTAATCATGGTAAAGCAAAGATGGATTGAAGATAAAATTAAAGCGTCACTTGCATCCAGACGGGTTACAGTTCTTGTCGGGGCAAGGCAATGCGGCAAAACAACTTTGGCAATTGAGCTTGCCAAACCTTATGACTTTGAATATGTCACCCTTGATGATGAAGAAGATGCCGCAAAATCTGATCCTAATGGGTTTATTAGGCATAACAAGCAAACCATGATTATTGATGAAATTCAAAGGGTGCCTAAACTCATTACTGCGATTAAAAAAGCTGTGGATACAGATACCAGGTTCGGACAGTACATAATCACAGGTTCTGCGGATATTCAAAGTTTACCGTCGGTTAAAGAATCATTGGCAGGCAGAGCAAAGAAAATTCGCTTAAGGCCTTTTACTTATGGTGAATTTTTAGACTTAAAACCTAAATTTTTTGACCGTTTAAAAACAAAGGATTTTATTAATAATAACGGCTATGATAAACGTAAAATTATTCACATGGCTTTTAAGGGGGGATTTCCAGAACCTTTATTACAACAAGATGAAAAAAACATCAAAGAGTGGTATGAAGATTATACAGATTTAATCCTAGATCATGATTTAAAATACATTGCGAATATAAAACGACAAACCAAGTTAAGAATGCTGTTTAATATTATTAATGCATACTCCTCTAAATTTATAACCAAATCGGATTTATCAAGAGAGTTGGCAATATCAAGACCTACCCTTGATGAATATTTAAGCCTGTTAGAAAAAGTTTATCTATTAGACTCTGTACCGGCGTGGAATAGCCGTGATTATGAAACAGCTTTTGATAGAAATAAATATTTTATGTGTGATACTGGTCTTATGTGTTCGATTTTAAATTGGAATGAAAAAGAAGTTTATAAAGATAGTGATAAATCCGGAAAACTTACAGAAACTTTTGTATATAATCAGTTAATTCCACAGGTTGAGCTGGAGCGAAATGTGGTGTTGTCTCATTACAGAGATAACAGAAAACGTGAGATTGATTTTATTATCGAAACAGATGATGCCATTTATGGGATAGAAGTTAAATCAGGTACCAATATCAGCTTGGATTCTTTTAAACATTTAGAGTGGTTTAGCGATAATTGTGCCAAAGACAAAACTTTTACAGGGATAATTTTATATACCGGTGAACGTACCATGAAATGGAAAAACGGTATGTATACAGTACCAGTAAATAACTTATGGGAATAAATTATCCTGCCTGGATCGCACTCTAATCTTTTACAACTTTTCCGGTAAAACTTTTACAATTCCACTAAGTCTTTGACAATTTTTCCATTAACACCTTTACAGTTTTTCCACTAATTCTTTAACACGTCACCAATCAAAAATGTGACCGTATGGCTGAGCACTAACATTTGTTCATTGGGATATGCGTATACACGATCTTGAAAGATATCCTTTCTGATATAAAAGCGGTCCTAAATTCTCCAAGGCTGCGGTGCGTTCTGCGGCTTTTTCAGGTATTTCCTTTTTAATCAGTTCCCTTCCTTCAACGATGAAAAAGTCCGGATCTTTGCGCGGTGTCAACACAGTCAGCCCATTTTCATCAAGATAGCCAAAGTTATCGTTAAATTGCATCAATGCTCTTTGCTTTGCATCAATTTGCAAAAGATTTTGTCCTACATAAGGCACTGTTCCTGAAAATCCTGCTAAAGAAAGTAAGGTGGGCGGCATATCAATTTGTGAAACCAGTCTTTTATCTTGATAGGGTTCAAGATTTGGCGCAATAATAAGAGCCGGGATCTTAAATTGACTAAGAGGAAACAGCCCGGTACCACGCACTCTGCTTTCATGATCTGCAATGATTAAAAATACCGTATTTGAGGCATATGGTGAGGCAAGAGCCTGATCCATAAAACGTCCTAAAGCGTAATCTGCATATTTGACCGCAAGTAAGCGCGCATTCTCTTCACCATAATCTCTATCAAGACTTACCTTTCCCTCGGGGATCTCAAAAGGATCATGAAAGGAGCTTGTAAACACCAGGGAGAAAAAAGTTTCTCCCTTTTCATGATGGTTCATAAATTGCTCGTGTGCGCGATTGAAGAGATCTTCATCGCTAACTCCCCAGGAAGCTACGAACATAGGATTGTCATAATCTTTCTGTTCGATGACTTGCATACAGCCATTGTTAAGGAAGTATGAGCGCATATTGTCAAAATGACTTTCGCCGCCATAAATAAATGAAGTTTGGTAGCCTGCAGAGCGCAAGACTTCAGGGATTGCAGCATATGGTTCGCCATGCGGCAGCAATTTTACTATGCTCTCTAAAGGACTGGGCGGAAAGCCGGCACTTACAGCTTCAATGCCGCGAATGGAGCGATGTCCTGCAGCATACATATTTTCAAACCACCAGCCTAAGTCTTTTAAGCGTTCAAGCTCAGGAGTTAAAGGCTGTCCTCCCAAACTTGCTACAAAACCTCCTCCCATTGACTCCTCGAGAATAATGACAATGTTGCGAGGCTCTGTTACCCCATTTGCCGGGATTATGCGCTGTACTAAGGGGCATCCGTTCCCCCCCTCTTCTTCCCAAAAGGCTGCAGAGAGTTTTTTAGCTTCTGCAATAACTTTATCTTCAGCGACGATATCGTAGATCATGTCGCGATTAAGTTCTGTGTCATTAAGGTGTACTAAAGCATAGACGGCGCTGTAGCTTGAGTTGACAGGGAGGGTATTTACCAGCGGAATCTCGCAAAAGTACGCCATTGCAGGATTAAGAGGGCGGTGACCGAAAGTTGATCTGATCCCCATAGGAACAATTGACAATATCAGCAAAAGCTCTACTAAAAGTCTGCGCCTTGAAGGAAACAGGATCTTTTTGTGCTGTAACTTGTCAAGGCAGGCAAAGCGCTTTTCTATGATATTGAAGATATATCTTTGGAAGAAGTATGCTGCCGTAAAGACGGTTATGGTAATAAAAAGAGAGATAAAAAGCTCAAGTTTGTGACCACTTAACAAAGTCTTGATAACTTCTTTAGGATAGATAAGATATTTTACGTAAATCTGATTTGGTCTTATCCCAAACTCATTTATAAAACCTGGTGTGGCAACTTCATTCATGGTAAGGAAAGCCATTATGAAAGCAAGGTATAGACACAAGATCTTAAGCAGCAGGCGGGGTACAAAATTAAAAAAAGAGCAGATTGTGGTGATTAGACAAGGCAGCGCAAAAAGAGCACATACAGCTGCTGCGTCATAACGAAGGCCCATTAGCAGAATATAAAGTACGGAATCTTCAGGGAGCAGCTCCTGATGCCAGATCATAAGACCAATTCTGGATAAAGACAGGATTGCAAAAGCAAAGAGTATAAGCGGCAGGTAGGCAAGGATTGAAAAGCGCTGTTGATAACAAGAGAACATAAAAAATTCCTATAAGAACCAAGCTCTTTTAGAGTCTTAGATCATAGGGATAACAAAAGGCAGAGGCAAGATGTTTCTTTAAGGTCGCAAGCGCTGAGCCGGACTGTTGCTAGTGCTCAGGCTGCGTTAGTGCTCGCCGTACTCCCTCTTTTGCTGAATAAGCGCTGTCAGCAGTACTTTGACTTGATCTTCAAACGAAAAAAAGAGGGCACAGCACGTACCCTCATTTATTACCGCTCCTGCGGTATTGACACATGTTATCTGTTATGAAGCTGAAGATGTGATGGTTTTTAGGTACCTATCAACGCTTAAAGCACACTCCACACCTTCTGCAAAGGCGTGAACCACTAACGACTGCCCCTTGCGGCCATCTCCTGCTGCAAAAACCTTAGGGACTGAAGTTTGATAGGCATGATCTCCTTTTGTTTCAGCTAAGATATTGCCCCTTTTGTCAGTTTTAAGATTAAATGCTTTGACAAGCGTACTTGAAGGATGGGCATAACCCATAGCAATTAGGACAATGTCAGCTGCTATTGTGTCTTCCGTACCATCAATAGGAGTTATTTTGCGTCCAGGGCCCCATTTGACCTTAACAGTTGAGATGGCTTCCACATGATCTTGTCCCAAAAAGGCGGTAGTATTGGTTGAAAATAGTCTGTCACAGCCCTCTTCCTGGGAAGTTGAAGTACGTTTTATAGGCTGCCAGTAGGGCCAGGTGTCAAGATGGGACAGGGATTCTGGCAGCTCATCGTGGTAGTCCACTTGAACAGCCTGTAAAGCTCCTTTGCGAATTGCAGTGCCGATACAATCTGAGGCTGTTTCACCGCCCCCTATTACTACGACTTTTTTCCCTGTAACATCAATAGGATTTAAATCTTCTCCGGCATTTTCACGATTTTGAGCAATAAGAAAATCCAAAGCAAAATATATTCCTTTAAGATCGCGCCCTGGAAGAGGAAGATCTCTTGGAGTTTCAGATCCGGGGCATAGTACTACGGCGTCGAACTCACTAATAAGCTCTTTTGCTGAAACTACATGAACAGCATTTGAGTACACGCCATTATCCTGCTCTTTAACACCTACAGCAGTTGAGGTGATAAAGCGAACTCCTTCGGCATTTAGTTTGGCAATACGACGGTCAATAATGGTCTTTGAGAGTTTAAAATCGGGGATCCCATAGCGCAGCAATCCTCCTATTCTGTCGTTTTTCTCGTAGACTGTTACCTGATGTCCCAAATGCACAAGTTTTTGGGCACAGGCTAAGGCTGCAGGACCAGATCCTACAATGGCAGCTTTTTTGTGGGATTGGTAGGAAGGAATCTGGGCCTTTAAATGACCGTTATTGATAGCAAAATCTGCAAGCTTGCGCTCAATTGACTTGATCCCCACGGCTTTACCGTACAGCGATGCGGTACAGGCCTCTTCACAGGGAGCCGGGCAGATCCTTCCTGTGATCTCAGGCATTGGTGAAGTCAAAGCTAAGATTTCATAGGCATCTTCAAATCTACCCTCGCAGGCTGCCTGATTAAACTCAGGCATGATATTGTGCAAAGGGCAGATACGGGAGCAAAAGGGGATCCCGCAGTCCATACACCGTCCTGCCTGGATTTTGGCATTCTCATCGCTTAAAGTATCGATAAACTCATGATGATGCTTGATACGATCTGCAACACTCTCATGAGTGCTGTCAATACGCTCATACTCTAAAAAACCACGATCAAAACCCATGCTATTACTCCGCAGCAGTTAATCTTAACAAGGCGTCCTTATAACCTTTTGGCATTACCTTGACAAAAGAACTTAAATTTTTTTCAAAATCCCCAAGAAGTTCTTGTGCAACAGCGCTGTGAGTGCGCTCATAATGTTCCAAAAGGAGCTCTTTTAGCAATTCATGATCTTTTTTCCCATTGTGGCAGGGAGAATTTGCTGCCTCAAAAGTTCCAAAGTAGGCTATTTCGTAATTTGCCCTGTCATTGACAGTTAGGTGATCCAAGATCACTTTTTTAGGATCATAAAGATAGGCTATGCCGCCTGACATGCCGGCTGCAAAGTTGCGGCCGATAGCGCCTAAAACTAAGACCGTGCCTCCTGTCATGTATTCGCAAAGATGATCTCCTGCACCCTCACATACGGCATTGGCTCCTGAATTGCGGACCGCAAAACGCTCCCCGACAACTCCACTGAAGAAAGCTTTACCAGAGGTTGCCCCGTATAGACAAGTATTGCCGGCAATGATGTTTTCAGAGGCATTACCCTTAAAGCGGCTGTCTTTACAGATACTAATAATGCCGCCAGAAAGCCCCTTGCCGACATAGTCGTTCGCTTCCCCTTCCAAGCTTATGGTGATACCTTTTGTCAGGAAAGCTCCTAAACTTTGTCCTGCAGTACCGTGAAGCTTTAAGGTAATATCATCGTCCTTTAATAAGCTGTGTTCACGAACTATAACCCCTGATAAGTAAGTGCCTACGGCCCTGTCAGTGTTTTTAACCGGGATTTCAAGGTTAAGTTTGGTACCATGTTTAATACTGTCTTTAATCTTATTTTGCAGACTATAATCAATGCTCTTGTCAATCTCGTGGATTTGCGTGATTGACTGGTAGGGAGTGTCATTACTAGCTGCTTTAAATAAGATCTTCTCAAAGTTAAGCTCTCTTGCTTTCTTAAAATTATCAAGATCTGCTTTTTCCAAAAGCTCAGGCCGCCCTATTAGGTCATTGAAGTGTCTAATGCCGAGTGAGGCCATGATCTCTCTTACTTCTTCTGCCACAAACTTAAAATAGTTGATGACATGTTCAGGCCTTCCGACAAAACGATTTCTAAGTTCAGGATCTTGGGTAGCAATTCCGGCAGGGCAGGTATTTTTATGACACTTTCTCATAATCATGCAGCCGAGGGATACCAAAGGAGCAGTGCCAAAACCAAACTCGTCGGCACCTAAGATGGCACCTATTACTACATCACGACCGGTTTTAATCTGACCGTCTACCTGCAGCCGTACTCTTGATCTTAGCTTATTGATAGTAAGAGTTTGCTGCACATCAGCAAGGCCTACTTCCCAGGCCCCGCCGGTATTTTTAACTGAGCTTACGGGAGCTGCTCCCGTGCCGCCGTCATGGCCTGAAATTACAATATGATCTGCCTTACACTTGGCAACACCTGCTGCTACTGTGCCAATCCCGTTTTGGGACACTAATTTTACTGACACTACAGAATGAGGACTTACTGACTTGAGGTCATAAATTAGCTGTGCTAAATCCTCAATGGAGTAAATGTCATGATGAGGCGGAGGTGATACCAGGGTTATCCCGGGCAGGCAATGCCTAAGATATGCAATATATGAAGATACCTTAGTTCCCGGCAGCTGTCCTCCTTCACCGGGCTTTGCCCCCTGCGCCATTTTAATCTGAATCACATCTGCAGAATCAAGATATTCTGCAGTGACCCCAAAACGACCTGAGGCTACCTGCTTAATACGGGAGCGAAGACTGTCACCCTTTTTTAAAGGAATTGGAATTTGTGCATTTTCTTTTAAGACATCCTGCAGCGTACAGTCCTTGGAGATCGGGTTAAAACGCCTGGGATCTTCACCGCCTTCACCGGAATTTGACATTCCTCCAATCCTATTCATGGCAAGAGCCAAAGTAGCATGTGCTTCAGTTGAAATTGACCCCATAGACATGGCAGCAGTAGAAAAACGCTTCATGATCTCTTCTGCACTTTCTACTTCGCTGATAGGTATTGCTGTACGATCTCCTTTGAATTTAAGCAGGCCCCGCAGCGTCATAAGACGGCTGACGTTATCATTGATAATGTCCGCATAGGCTTTGTATTCTTGATAATTATCTTCACGTACTGCATGTTGGAGGTGATAGATGGCCTCAGTGGTCCACATATGATCTTCACCATCAACACGATCAATAATATCTCCTCCTGAGGTTAAGGCAGTATCCTGATACTTTAAGGAAGTGATGGCATCCTCATGCATCTTAACTGCCTCAAAGGCAACTTCAAAAAGACCGATCCCTCCTATGTTAGTTGGAGTGTTAGTAAAATACTCCTCCACGAATTTATCAGAAAGCCCTTGTGCTTCAAATATTTGAGCTCCGGTATAGGACATATAGGTAGAAATACCCATCTTGGCCATGATCTTGTTTAAGCCTTTATCAATGGCTTTGATGTAATTATGCTCTAACTCATCAGCTTTATCAGGGGCTTTGGCCATGTTGCGAACTGCAGCTATAGCAACGTAAGGATGGATAGCTTCGGCACCATAACCTCCTAACAGTGCAAAATGGTGCACAGTTCTTGCAGAGCCTGTTTCAACGACAAGGCCTGTTGAGGTACGAAGCCCATTTCTTACTAAGCATTGATGAATTGCAGATACGGCCAAAAGAGCAGGGATGGCAACTCTATCCTTACTGACACTCTTATCAGTGATAATAAGGATGTTTACTCCGGCTCTAATAGCGTCAACAGCTGCTGCCATCAGGGAGGCCAGCCTTGCTTCAATACCGTCTTTTCCCCAAGAGAGAGGATAGGTGATATCAAGCTCACGGGACTTAAATTTATGTAATGTTAGATGTTCAATGGCCCTTATTTTTTCCATATTCTCCGAGGTGAGTATCGGCTGGAGCACCCCGAGGCGTACCGGCGGGTTGGAGGCAAGAATATCCAAAAGATTGGGTCTTGGGCCGATAAAGGATATTAGGGAGGTTACGGCCTCCTCTCTTATGGGATCAATTGGAGGATTGGTTACCTGAGCAAATATCTGCCTGAAATAATCATACAAAGAACGCGCTTTAGTTGAGAGCACCGGCAGGGGGGAGTCGTTGCCCATTGACATAACAGGCTCTGCTCCACTATGAGCCATAACTTTGATAATACGATCTAATTCTTCGCGGGAATAACCAAAGACCTTAAGCAGCGCCACTAATGGCAGTTTATTTTCTTTTACCGTATTAACTTTTTTAAGATCGTCTAAATGAATACGAAGCTTACTTACCCACTCCTCGTAAGGTTTTAGGGTAGAAAGAGTAGTTTTAATTTCATTATTGTCGATAATACGGCCCTGCTCTAAGTCGATTAAAAGCATTTTCCCCGGCTCTAAACGGGCCTTTTTAACAATATGTCCTTCATCTACTACTAAGGTTCCGGCCTCAGATGCCAAAATAAGCTCGTCTTGATCGGTAATAAGATAACGGGCGGGGCGAAGACCATTACGATCCAAGGCTGCTCCTATTTGTCTGCCGTCAGTAAATACCACTGCTGCAGGACCATCCCAAGGCTCCATTAAGGCAGCATGATACTCGTAGTAAGCCTTAAGCTTTTTATTCATATGGTCATTTTTTTCCCAAGCCTCAGGAATTAGCATCATCATAGCTTGAGCTAAGGGATAACCTGCCTGGGTCAAAAGTTCAAAGGCATTGTCAAAGGAGGCAGAATCGGACTGACCTTGGAAAATAAGGGGAAAAACCTTTTGGAGCTCTTTGCCGAATAATGGTGAGGAAATGTGCTTTTGTCTGGCACTAATCCAGTTAAAGTTACCGCGCAGGGTATTGATTTCGCCGTTATGGGCTATCATTCTGAAAGGATGAGCAAGTGACCATTGCGGGAAAGTATTGGTTGAAAATCTTTGATGAATTACCGCAATGGCAGAAGATGCTCTACTATCCTGCAGATCTTTGTAATAGGCTCCAACCTGGCTTGCCAATAACTGTCCTTTATAGACTATGGTACGGGATGAAAAACTTGGGATATAAAATTCGCGGCAATGCTTAAGATTAAGGCTGCTTATGGCAATAGAACTTCTTTTTCTTATTAAAAATAGTTTGCGCTCAAAAGCATCTGTAACCAGGATATCGGGGCTTACCCCGACAAAAATCATTTTAATGACAGGCTCTTTCTCCCTGACGGCATCGGACATGGGGAGGTTGTGTTCTATGGGCACATCACGCCAACAGATAATGTTTTGACCTTCGGCTAATATGGCACGTTCAATTTCCTCTTCACAAGCTTGACGGGAGGCAGCCTCCTGAGGCAGAAAAACCATACCTACACCGTATTCACCGCGGGGAGGTAAGGTTACTCCCTTACTTAAAAGATCATCGGCATAAAGCTCGTGAGGGATTTGAATTAAGATCCCGGCACCATCACCTTGGAGAGGATCTGCACCTACGGCCCCCCGGTGGGTTAAATTTTTTAGAATTTCAAGACCTTTTACGATGGTACTATGACTTTTATGTCCTTTGATGTTGGCAACAAAGCCTACCCCACAGGCATCATGCTCGTTTCTTGGATGATATAAACCTAATTGTGCTGTCATTATTTATCCTGCATGTGTCAAAAAAGGCCCCATGAGCGGGGCCGGAGTTTGGAGATTAAAGCGAATAGTAAAGTTCAAACTCAGCCGGGTGCGGCGTGGTATTAACCTTAGCAATATCAGCTTCTTTAAGCTCAATGTAAGAATCGATAAAGTCTTGAGTGAAAACTCCGCCTTTTTGTAAGAAGGCACAATCCTCTTTAAGAGCTCTTAAAGCCTCACGTAAGCTGCCGCATACTTGAGGAACATTTGCTGCCTCTTCAGGTGGTAAATCATAAAGATTTTTATCTAATGGATCTCCTGGGTTAATCCTATTTTCAATACCATCTAATCCTGCCATCAGCATTGCTGCAAAAGCCAAATATGGATTTGCTGTGCAATCGGGGAATCTCACTTCAATATGCGCTGCCTTTGGATTTTGAGCATAAGGAATACGTATGGATGCAGAACGATTGGATGCTGAGTAGGCTAACATTACAGGAGCCTCAAAGCCTGGGACCAGCCTCTTATAGGAGTTAGTTGAAGGGTTGGTAAAGGCATTTAAAGCTCTGGCATGCTTAATGATCCCGCCGATGTAATAGATAGCCTCTTGAGAAAGTCCGCCGTAAAGATTTCCTGCAAAAACATTACGCCCTTCTTTAGCAATTGACTGATGACAGTGCATGCCTGAGCCATTGTCTCCTGCAATGGGCTTTGGCATGAAGGTAGCGGTTTTGCCATATTGATTGGCAACATTCATTACAACATACTTATATATAAGGACTTCATCTGCTTTTTTGGTCAGAGAGTTAAAGCGGGTTGCAATCTCATTTTGCCCTGAAGATGCCACTTCATGATGGTGAGCTTCTATGACCAAGCCTAACTCTTTCATGATCCGGCACATGGCAGATCTAATATCTTGTGAGGAGTCAACCGGAGGTACCGGGAAGTAACCGCCCTTAACAGCAGGGCGATGCCCTAAGTTACCTTCGCTGTAGGTCTTGTCACTGTTCCAGGCAGACTCATAATCATCGATAGCTACCATAGAGCCTGAAATTGAAGTTTTGAATCTGACATCATCGAATAAAAAGAATTCAGGCTCAGGACCAAAAAAGGCCTCATCTCCTATGCCCGTAGATCTCATGTAGGATTCTGCACGACGGGCAACCGAGCGGGGATCACGGTCATATCCTGATAAAGTTTGAGGATCTAAGATATCACAGCGAATAACCAAGGTGGGATCTTCATAGAATGGATCTACAAAAATAGCATCAGCATCAGGCATTAAAACCATATCTGACTTATCAATACCACGCCATCCTGCTATTGAAGATCCGTCAAAGAGCTTACCCTGGGAGAAAAAATCCTCATCTATAGCTTCGATAGGCAAAGAGATGTGCATCTCTTTTCCCTTAGTATCAGCAAATCTCAAGTCAGCAAATTCAATAGACTTGTCGGCTATTAAGTTCTGAATTTTTGAAAAATCCATAATTGTTTCCTCAAATATGATGTTTGCCCTATATTAAGAAACTTGATGCTCAATTTTAGAACTGCACTATCATGGAGATTTTTGGTCTATTTCAGCCCCAAAATGGATCGCCATGCAGTAGAAAAGTTTAGCTGTTTTTGAGTAAAAATACACTTAATATTTATCTTAGTCTTGGCATTATGAGTGCTGGTTAGTATTATTTTTATAGTAATAATGCATTAACTTGGGGTGATAATGAACTGTTATGGTTCACAACGCTATTTTTTGATGCAATATAACAAAGGTGCCAAATACGTTGTGTTGTGCTTTTAAGCTCTCTTTTGGTGCACAAAATGGATCGCAATTAAGCGTGACAGTTTGGCTGAGCACTAACAACAGTTTGGCTTACCACTAACACAAGTTATTAAAAGGGGCCTGGAATTAAAGCAGGCTGCGCTCTAAAAAAGTAAGGCAGATTGGGCAGGATAGTTTTAGTAAACATTCTGAGTTCGTACTCTTACCCTATAGATGTTGTGAAAAAGATCCGCTGTGCGGCGCGTCAAAAGATCCCCAAAGTTTTTAGGCAAATCCACCTTTAAACTATGCTCCAACAATAGCAAGCTTACTGCGCCAAGAGTGCTGCGCTGCAGGACTCTTCATGCTC
>CAYNSI010000015.1:0-19182 GCA_964399665.1 uncultured Enterobacterales bacterium
GCGATAAAGCAGATGATGCCTTTGAGGAAGGGAAAAGGCAGTTTTTAGATCGCAAGTACGCTGATTTGATTGAGCCTCTTACCATTGTCCCCTGCGTTATGGTGATCGTCAATGAGCAGCAGAAGGATGAAAACAGTGCGCCTTCGCAGCTGCGAGAGATCGTACGCTTAGAAGAGCTGCCCTTAACTGAAGACCAGTTTGAGAAGTTAAAAACGGATGATCCCAAAAGCTAAGAGCAGCCTTTGCATAAGATCTCCAGACAAAATTTCAGGAACATCAGCGCTGTGAGATATATGTTGAATTCAACATAATGAATCTTAATCACTGTTAGAATCGTAAGCCGTATCTTAAAGATCCTTATCTTGCGGAAATGGTAAAATAGCATCCCTAACCTACCACGGAGACTCAGGGACTCTTGCACACTTCAGACAATCTTCAATACCAGCAGCGCAATCTGCTTGTTCTTGTACCTCTTATGCTTCTAGCTCTGGTGACCTGGATTTTAGATTCTCACATATCAGAATCGCTGGCACCTGAAAGAAGGAACCTGCTGCTTAATGCTGCCCGCTATCTGTGTCCCTGCCTGTTTGCTGCCGTGGTAGCCCTCATCATGCCACCTGCAAGGATCTCCCGCGCTGCTATCGTCACCATTTTCTATTTGTTCCTAAGCTTCTTACTACAGCGTTTTGCCCCCGAATATACCGGAAATCCTGCCATCTGCGTCCTTGCTGCCAACTCATATATTCTGGTAATGCCGAATCTTCAGCATTACTACCCTGCAGAGAATGAATTTGAAGTAACGGAAAAACTTATTGCCCTGTTTCTGCCATTTTTAATCCTGGCGAGCCTGCTGGTGATTGTCTTCCAGATAAAGAGCTTTATCCTAGCAGTTTTTAACGATACCTTCGGGCAGTCGCTGTTTTCCATGATCTTCGCGCCGATATTTTTAATTTTACAAAGCCTTGAGCTTCAGGAAACCGTTAATGAACTTGCTGCCTTGTGTTATCAAAATGACATGATAAGCCCTTTTATCAACTCAATTTATATAACCAATATTTTCTCTCTGCCTACAGTAATTATTGCAAGATCCCTGTTTACTTCAGGAGGCCAGAGGCTCTTTTTGACTATGCTGGCCTTAATTGCCCTTATGACCTCATCCGTGGGAGCCTGTGTTTCTCTAATCTATATTGTGCTGATTATTTTCTGGCCGGGAACCTTTGCCATCCTGCTGTTATGCTCCCTGATAAGCTATCTTTCCTCATACCTGCTCTCAGTACCTGCTGTCACTACTATTGATAATCTCTATCTGCCGGATCTGGATTTCTCAAGATGCCCGCCCTTTTTCCATACCCAGGGAACCCTAACCCTTGAGCTTATCGGGATCTTAACCCCCTTCGTCTTTGTGCTCCTGCTTCTTATCATCAGCAGGGAATTATCCTCGGTTAAAAGGCGCCGCCGTGACATTACCGCAATTGGAGTCAGGGTAGATCACCAAAGCAGTTTGGATCTGCGTGTCTTAGCCTTCCTAAGGGCCCTAGGGGGGATCAGCAACATTGCCCAGGTCAGGGAAAACTCAGGAATTGTCCTGTTTAAGATATTAGATCCCAATCTTATTATTCATGCAAGTATCAACAATCTGTGCCTAAAGCCTGCATCCTATGACCGCTTCAATGAAACCGTCTCCTGTTATTTAGGCGCCCAAGGAGTCCTCATTGCCAATAAGATTTCTCTATTTTTAGAGCGTGAGTCCGGGGAACCTCCTCATGAGATTGTGGTACCAGAAAGTTTTGTAATAAGACCGCTGCCGCATATCAAAAATAAAGAACCTCAGGTTTTGGGAGACTGAACGGAAAATGCCATCAAGAGACTGGCTTGAAATAAAACTGCGTATTGACGGAAGGGCAGCAGATGCTGCGGTAAATCTCATGGAGCAGCTGGGAGCTCTTGGCGTTACCATGCAGGATGCAGAAGACAACCCAATTTTTGAGCCTTCCCCTTCAAAGCTTAAATTGTGGCCTCACACCATAGTTACCGGGCTTTTTGACAAACACGCCGATGAGAATGCTCTGGTAAACACCATCACAGCAATCCTGGGGGACAATATTCCCGTAAAAATCGTAGATCTTGAAGATCAGGACTGGGTGAGGGCCTGGATGGATTCTTTCAAGCCCATAAAATGTGCCGACAATTTGTGGATCTGTCCTTCCTGGTGTGAAAGACCCATAACCGATGCTGCCATGGTAATTCTCGACCCGGGCCTTGCCTTTGGAACCGGTACACATCCTACCACCTTCCTGTGCCTTAAAAAGCTGGCCTCCTGGAATTTAACTGGCAGTCTCTTTATAGACTACGGCTGCGGCTCTGGGATCCTCTCAATTGCCGCCTTAAAGCTGGGGGCACGGCATGCCTGCGGTATCGACATTGATGAGCAGGCCCTTACAGCCTCAAAAGACAATGCACAAAGAAATGGCGTTGCAGACAAACTAAAACTTTTTAATGCCCTAAAGGCAATCCCAGACATTAAGGCACCCTTTGTGGCAGCCAATATTCTGGCTGGCCCCCTGATTGACCTTGAAAACACAATAGCCTCCCTTTGCGAACCTGATGGTAATCTTGCCTTATCAGGCATTTTGGAAGAACAGGCCGATGAAGTCATTGCAGCCTATGAAGGCCATTTTAAGCTCAAAGAGCGCATCGTACTTGAAGGCTGGGTACTGTTAACTTTTACCAAAAAATAAAACATCCCAAGAACTCTCTTTACCTGACAGTCCTTGTCTTGGTCTGCTATGCCAAATTTTTAACCCGGTCAAAGGAGAATTTAGGAAAGTTTTGAAAAAGTTACAAATAATTTTTCCGTAATTCAGGTTAAAATGGGCAGTTTTATTTAAAAAGGATTAGGCCCCTATGGCAAAGTTAAGACCAAGAGAAAGAGCTTCAATAATTCAGTCACTGCGCGCTGGAGTTACTCCAAGAATCGGTCTTGAGCACATTCAGGTAGGCAGGGTAAATGAGGTAAAAGCCCTTATAACTGACCTTGAGCATATTATTCAAGGCGGCAGTGCCTTTAGGATCATTTTGGGAGAATTTGGAGCCGGCAAAAGCTTTTTCCTGCAGCTTATCCGCTACATCGCCCTGGAAAAAGGCCTGGTGGTCATGAATGCGGATCTCTCCCCTGAAAGACGTCTTTTTGCCAATCACGGCCAAGCTCGCAGTTTATACCAGGAATTGTCCTGCAGTCTTTCAACCAGGGCCCACAGCGGCGGCAATGCCATGATCCCTCTGGTTGAAAAATTCATCACCGGGCAGAGGCGCGCTGCTGAAACTGAAGGTATTGCAGTTGAAGATGCCATCAAAAGGAATTTGGATTCCCTGTCCGAGCTTGTGGGAGGTTATGATTTTGCCAGGGTTATTGCTGCCTATTGGAAGGGCTACAACGAAGGGAATGAAGAACTTAAGGCTGCCGCAGTGCGCTATTTAAGAGCTGAATTTTCCACCAAAACCGATGCTAAGGCTGCCCTTGGAGTGAGAACCATCATTGATGACAACTCCATTTATGATCACCTAAAGCTTATGTCAAGATTTGTGCGCCAGGCAGGATATAAGGGACTTTTGGTCAATCTTGATGAAATGGTCAATCTTTACAAGCTGCATTCATCAAAAGCCAGAAGTTCAAATTATGAGCAAATCCTCAGGATCCTCAATGACTGCCTGCAGGGTTCGGCAGAAGGTATTGGGTTTCTGTTGGGCGGCACGCCCGAGTTTCTTGAAGATCCAAGAAAAGGCCTCTACAGTTATGAGGCCCTAAGATCCCGTCTTGCGACAAACTCCTTTGCCGATATTGCCGGGGTGGTGGATTACAACTCTCCGGTTCTAAGACTTGAGAACTTAACCCCCGAAGAACTTTATGTGCTGCTGGTGAATATCCGCACAGTATTTTCAAACGGCAACAAAGATCAGGAATTGATCCCCGATGAGGGAATATCAGCCTTCCTGCATCACTGCTTGGATAACATAGGCGAGGCCTACTTCAGAACCCCCAGAAACACCATCAAGGCCTTTGCCGATCTGCTCTCGGTACTGGAGCAGAATCCCAGTCTTAAATGGCAGCCTCTTTTGCAGCAAGTTTCGATTGAAGATGAAACCGATCCCTCATTGGTTACGACGGCAGATGATGATTCGGATGATGAACTTGCACAGTTTACCCTGTAGCAAAGCCTGACTAAAAAGCCCGGCATTTTTATGGACTGCCCTGATAATCCTTTTTACCTTCTGGATGAAAAACTGCAGCGCTTCATTCACCGCAAAGGGTGGCAGGATCTTAACCTGCTGCAAAAAAAATCCATAAAACCAATTATCGAACACAATCAGGACTGCATCATCGCCTCAGGCACCGCCACAGGAAAAACCGAGGCGGCCTTTCTTCCTGCTATAAGCTATATCCTAAAAGAACAAAAAGAAGGGATCAGGCTTCTCTATGTCAGTCCGCTTAAGGCCCTGATAAACGATCAGTATAGACGCCTTGAAGAAATGTGCCGGGACATTAAAGAACTTACCATCACCCCGTGGCACGGGGATGTGGCATCCTACCGTAAAAACAAACAGCTTGATATGCCGGGGGGAATTATTCTTATCACCCCCGAATCCCTGGAATCTTTGCTTTTAAACCACACTTTATTTGTAAAAAAGGCTTTTGCCGCCACGGAATATATTGTCATAGACGAATTTCATGCCTTCTTTAATGGAGAAAGGGGCGCCCAGCTTGCCTCCTTAATGCACAGGATTGAAAATCTTGCAGAAAGGACCATAGTGCGTCTTGCCCTGTCGGCAACCATCCCCGACCTTAAAGATGCGGCCCTGAAGCTAAGACCCCGCAGCCCTCAAAATGTAACTGCCATAACCGCTGATCTCAGGGGCGGAACAACCCTTGCCCTGAAGCTGCACGGCTATGACAGATCCGTGAATGAAAACAGGGTAAATAAAGACCTGGATCTTAACAGCGCATCATTGGAGGATATTAAAACCACGCATCCTTCGGACTACGCCGTATCACGGGATATTTTCAGACTGATGCGCGGCAGGATGAATCTTGTTTTTACCAACAGCAGAGCTGAGGTTGAATTTACGGCCGCAACTCTTGCTAAGATGTCCTATGCTGCGCATGTCCCTAATGAATTCTTTCCCCATCACGGCCTGCTTGCCAAAAATCTTAGGGAAGATTTAGAAGACAGGCTGATTAAAGGGAAATTCCCCACGACTGCAGTGTGCACTTCAACTTTGGAGCTTGGTATTGATATTGGCGATGTAGATACCATAGGCCAGATCTATGCCCCCATGTCAGTAGCTTCCCTCAGGCAGAGACTTGGTAGATCAGGGCGCAGGGGCAATAAGGCGGTTTTGAGGTTTTTTACTCCCGAGTTTAATTCAGACGTTAATCTGTCATCACTTATCTGTGAAGAAACCGTAACCTGCATGGCAATGATAGAGCTGCTGCTTAATAATTGGTATGAGCCGCCTGTTACCAAACATCTTTACGTCTCAACCCTGATTCAGCAGACCCTGTCGGTAATTGCCTCCCTGCCTCATGTAACTGCCGCAGGATTGTATGAGCTTTTATGTAAAACAGGCCCTTTTGTGCAGATAACTGCCAAATTTTACATGAGGATCTTAAAATCCCTGGGGGAAGCCGACCTTATCACCCAGCTTGGTGACAAATCCCTGGCTTTAGGACTTGAAGGAGAGCGTGTCGTATCACATTGGCAATTTTTTGCAGCCTTTAACACCGTTGAGGAATACCGCATCCTCAACAAAAACAGTGAAATAGGCAGAACTCCCTTTTTCGGGGTGATGTCATCCATGACCTCCTTTCTTATGGCTGGAAGCGGCTGGGATGTCGTGGGAATTGACCATAAACGCAAGGTCATCATGGTGCAAAAAAGCAGTAATTCCTGCCCTCCCCTGCCGTCGATGGCAAGTGAAAGCCCCGTGCATGAGAAGATAAGACAGACTATGTTTGCAATTTATAAGAGGAATGATGAGCCTGACTATCTTAACCACACAGCCAAAGAGCACTTAAGGCGGGGCCGCAAAAACTTTCTTGCCCTTGGCATGGATAAAATGCATGTTATTGAAGGCCCCTCGGGAGTTGCCATTTTTCCCTGGGATAACAATGATATGCTAAGAACCTTGCGCCTTTTGCTGCACAAAGAGCACCTTAAGGCCGAAATTGTTGGAAGCCACATTGAAATAGAATTTGTCTCCAGACAGTCACTGGGAATTGCTGTAGCTGCCATTCTGCGCCAAAAGGACCACCAAAGTCCTTCTGAGATCCTAAGAATGTACCGAAACATTGCCCAAGAGAAATTTACTCCCTATCTTAGCAGGGACCTTCAGGAGGAAAACTACCTTAACGACCAATGTGATCTTGAAAGAGCCTATCAGTTTCTCCAAAGCATCTTAAAAGAATTTTGAAAGTAATACCGTAAGATAAGGCACAAAAATGAGGTGTCTTTCACCGCCCAAAGACTAACCGGCATCAGCCCATGCAGCAGGTTGCAGGGGTGTTTGTACCTGCCCCCTTAGTATCAAATAACCAATACTAAAATCTCACCACTTTAGAGCCTTTCGTGTAATCATCACTGAATTTTTGGATACCCGTCACAATAATGGTACAGCCTGCTTACTGAAATATGGCTGATGTTGTATGTTGAAACGATATTTCACACTTAATGGGGTATTTTGATGCAGAAGCTTACTGATTTAATTACCAGGGCGCTTGAGGTCCTGGTGGTGATAATTACGGCTGTCATGTCAATTCTGGTAATCGTAAACGTCGCCATGCGTTTTTTGTTCGACTCGGGAATCGTAGTGTCCGAGGAGCTGTCGCGGTATTTGTTTGTCTGGGTGGTTTTTGTCGGAGCCATCATCGCCATGCACCGCAATGCCCATATTTACGTTGACTTTATCCGCAATTCCTTCCCTCTTAAAGTGCAGTGGACCGTTAAGGTCATCATCGATCTGTTAATGCTTTACTGCTGTTACGTCATGACTACAGGAGCCCTGGAAGTTGCTGCCTTTAACATGATGGACAGATCTCCTGTTGCAGGGATCCCCATGGGACTCGTCTTTTACTCCACAGCAGCAGGGGGTATAGGAATGGGATTTATGCTGTTGGCTCGCATAATTTCCTTATTTGTCAATTACAAAGAAATGACCTCATCAAAGCCACAGGAGTAAAAGATGGAAGTTGCAGTATTCCTAATCGTACTTTTATCGAGCATCGCGCTGGGTGTTCCGATTGCTTTTGCTCTTTTGATGTGTGCTCTTGCCCTGATGTATGTGATGGAGATGTTCGATCCTATGATAGTCGCACAATCCATCGTAAACGGAGCCGACAACTTTACCCTGCTTGCCATACCCTTCTTCGTGTTTGCAGGTGAAATCATGAATGTAGGAGGTCTTGCCAAAAGGTTGATTGACCTTCCCATGAAGCTTGTAGGACACAAAGCAGGAGGCCTGGGATACGTTGTCATTATCGCAGCGGTGATCATGGCATCCCTGTCAGGTTCTCCTGCTGCTGATACCGCGGCCATCGCCGCCATCATGTTTCCCATGATGATGACTGCAAAATACGATGGTCCCTCATCTGCAGGACTGATAGCAGCAGGCGGCATCATTGCACCCATTATTCCCCCGTCCATACCCTTTATTGTCATTGCAGTTACTGCCGGGGTTTCCATTTCCAAGCTCTTTATGGCAGGCATTGTGCCGGGACTTTTGATGGGGGTCACCCTGTGCTGCGTGTGGTTTTTCAGATCCCGCAAAATGTCGACTTCACAAAAATCATCAGGTCGTGAGATCTGGCTTTCATTCAAAAGCTCAATCTGGGCCCTGATGATGCCGGTTATCATCATTGGAGGCTTTAAAACCGGAATCTTTACCCCAACAGAAGCAGGTGCCGTAGCATCGGTTTATGCCCTGTTTGTCTCAATCTGTGTCTACCGTGAACTTACCCTCAAGGCTATTTATGAGTCATTGTTGAATACTGCGGTAACCACAGGCGTAATTATGCTCATGGTCTCTGCTGCCGGTGTTTCAGCCTATTTGATGACCATAGCGGATTTGCCGCTGCTGGTGGCAGGACTGTTAAGCCCCCTGGTAGACAGCCCCACCCTGCTTATGGGGCTTATCCTCGTGGTCCTGCTGTTATTCGGCATGGTTTTAGATTTGATACCCATCGTGCTGATCTTGGTGCCGGTGCTGCTGCCTTTGGTTCGTCAAGCGGGCATTGATGAGACCTACTTCTGCCTGATGTTTATCCTCTGCTGCTCAATAGGACTTATCACGCCTCCTGTAGGCAATGTGCTTAATGTAGTATCATCTGTCACCAAGGTTCCCTTTGAGAGGGCGGTACTTGGAATCGTTCCCTATGCCGGAGCCTTGATTGTTTTGATGTTCCTGTTACTGATTTTCCCCCAAATCGTTATTGTTCCAATGGAATTACTATCCAACTAACTACTTGGAATTTGTTAGGAGATTTTAATTATGAAGAATTTGACAAAAGTATTGGCCGCAGCCTCCCTGGCCGTAACAGCGGCATTAGCCTGCAGTGCAGCCAATGCCAAAACGGTGCTGCGTTTTGGTACTGACATTGCCCGCACAGATACCCAAAGTGTCGGCGCAGAGCACTTTATTAAGCTGGTTGCTGACAGAACAGGAGGAGATATTGAGATAAGATATTATCCTGACAGCACTCTTGGCAATACGCAAAACCTGGTTTCCCAGGCAAGATCAGGACAGCTTGATATCACCATGGTGGGCGCTTCCTACATGAACGGTTTTGCCCCCAAATTTGCAGTTTTGGACATTCCCTTTATCTTCAAGGATAAGGCTCATGCCTATGGAGTCCTTGACGGAGAAATCGGAGAGCAGTTATGGGCTCTTATTGAGCCTGCAGGTCTTAAAGGACTTGCCTTCTTTGAAAACGGCTTCCGCAATATCACCAATTCACGTCATCCCATTGTAAACCCCGAGGATGTCAAAGGCCTGAAGATCCGCGTACCACAGAGCAATATGCTGGTGGCAACCTTTGAGACTTTAGGTGCCAACCCGGTACCCATGGCCTATGGTGAGCTTTACACCGCCATGGAAACAGGTGCCATTGAAGCTCAGGATCACCCCATGCCTGCCTTGTTCTCAGGAAAGTTCTATGAAGTACAAAAGTACCTGAGCATGACCCGTCACGGCTATACTGCAGTGGCCGTAGTCATGAACAAGAGAAAATTTGACAGTCTCACCCCCGAGCAGCAGGAAATTATCCTCACCAGCGCCAAGGAGGCATCTAAGTTCCAGCGCGATCTTAATGCCAGCAGTGAGGCTGACATGATTGCCGAGATGGAAAAGACCGGTATTGTGGTTAATGATGATGTCAACTCACAGGCCTTTGTGGATGCAACCTTGAATGTTCGTGACATCTACATCAATGAAAACGGCGATGAATTTGTCAAGCTCATTGATGCTGCAAGAGATCAGTTCTAGTTTTTAGGACAAAAAAAGTGCCCCGAAAAATCCCTAGGGCACGGTATTAATTAAGCTTAGCCTTAAGCGGGGAGGTGCTTTTTTAAGTTCTTTTAAGATCGTAGAATCTTTGTAATCTTCAACCACAGGTAAACCCTGCCTGTAGTTGAAATCATGGAAGATCCCTGCGACGGCAGATCAGATCTTATGAGCCTGAAAAAGGAAAGTGCACCAAAGAGTGACCTTACCCTAAAGTGCCTGCAACAAGAGATCTGTACAGCAAAAAAGAACTTGGTTAAGCTTTGAATATGATAAAAATGCCGCATAAGATTGGAACAGGTTCTCCTGTTCACAGGCCACGGTCTTTTCATCTGGTCTTAATTTAAGAAAAAGACCTCATGATTAATTAGTTAAGGAGCTGTTATGAAGCCATATATCTTGCGTAATGTAACATTGGATCCTAACGTAGAGGCTTTTGTAAAAGAACATTACACTATTGTCGATGTTTCAGAATTGACCCCTGAAATAGCTGCTGATATTGAAGTATTACTCACCAATGGAACAGGTCAGGCCCCAAAATCACTGCTTGATAAGCTGCCTTCCCTGAAGCTGATTGACGATTTTGGTGTAGGCTACGACGGTGTGGACATTGAAGAGTGTAAAAAGCGCGGAATAACGGTTTGCAATACCCCGGGAGTTCTTACCGAAGATGTCGCAGATCTGGCAATTACCCTGCTCCTTTCCTCGTCAAGAAATATTGTCACTGCCGCCAACTTTGTAAAAGCAGGCAGATGGGCCAAAGGCGATAAATTCGGACTTTCCCGCAAGGTATCAGGCAAAAAGGCCGGCATTGTGGGGCTTGGCAGAATAGGTAAGGCCGTAGCACAACGCTTAAAAGGCTTTGACATGCAGATCTTCTACTACGATATTTATGCAGAAGATCAAAACTATACCAAGGTGGACAACCTTGAGGAAATGGCAGGGAAAGTGGATTTTCTTATTATCTGTGCTGCAGCCACTTCAGAGAACAAAGGTCTGATTTCTGAGTCTGTCATGAAAGCTTTGGGATCTGAGGGCACCTTAGTTAATGTCTCAAGAGGATCCCTGGTTGATGAAAAAGCTCTGGTAAAGCTGCTAAAGGAGAAGGCTGTAGGCGCCGCTGCCCTGGATGTTTTTGTTGATGAGCCCAATGCTCCTGAAGAGCTTTTCGGACTTGACAATGTCATCCTGACCCCGCATGTAGCCTCAGCCACGATAGAAACCAGAAAGCAGATGGCCCAAATTGTAATCGACAATCTCAAAGCCTTCAGGGAGGGTACTGACTACGTAACAGCTTTGTTCTAAGCTGTAAAACCCAGGATATTATTCACTTAAGGGGACTTTAAAGTGCCCCTTTTGTGTGTCCCGGAGCCGCACCAGGGCAGCTGGCAGTTTTTCCAAACTTCTGTTGCCTTGAGGCTTTAAGATCCTGACAGTAAAAGCCCACAAGACTACTTACTTGACCTGCCTGTCCTTTACGGCAGAGTTAGTCTTGGCTATTAAATCTCCGGCGCGGGGAGAGTTTTTTTGGGATAAGGCAACAAAAATCACATCGATGATATTAAGCATGGCAATACGCGCCGCGGCATCCTCGCCCAAAAACATCGACCCTTGGGAAGTTGAGCACAGCACTGTGTCAGCATACTTACAAATAGGTGATGAAGGATAATTGGTAAGCACAATTACCCCCGCCCCATTCTGCCCTGCAAGTTTTACCGCATCAATCACATCCCTTGTTCTGCCCGAGTGAGATATGGCAAGGACCACGCTTGCAGGCGTACATACTGCAGATGACATCAGCATGTTATTGGTATCACAGATCACTGATGCGCGGATCCCGATGCGCAGAAGCTTGTAGCTAAAATCAGCAGCGATGACCGCACCGCCTCCCGTGCCGTACAGCAGGATCTCCCCTGCTGCAAAGAGCATCTCAACGCATTTATTAAGATTCTCTGCCTTAAGCAGCGCTTTGGTCTCTTCTAATGCCTGAATCGAATTGCCAAAAACCTTGTTGATAAGAAGATTGATGTCATCATCAGAGGAAATCTCACTAAAAAGCCCGCTTACCTCATGATGCCTGTAGCGCACCAGGTTGGCGCGAAATTCACGATAGCCTTTAAAATCAAGCTTTTTGGCGATCTTAACAATCATGGCCTCGGAAACATTGTTCTCAAGAGCAATGTCCTTGAGGGGAGTATCTTCCGTAAACTCCGCTCTTGCGATAATGTTATCCAAAACGGTGTGCTCCAAAACCGTAAGGGAAGGCTTGCGCATCCTGATATGTGCCCCGATCACCCTGGGATCCATCATCACCATGATTTATTTCCTCATCGATACTCTCTGCCTCAAACTGCAGGATCTTAAGCTTTGGGCATTAAATTCTAAGTCCCAAGCCGCTTTCGCGCACAGCATCCCTTCTTAACCCCTGCTCCAGAACTTTGGATGACGCCATGATAGTGACATTCTTTCTGGCTCTGGTTATTCCCGTGTAAATAAGCTCTTTTGAGATAATCTCATTATCATATTCTGCCAGGGCCAAAATCACATTGTCGTACTCGGAGCCCTGCGATTTATGGACCGTTACGGCAAAGCCGCTGTCATGACTGGCCGCAAACAGCGGAGAAATTTTTAGGATCTTAAGATCATTTTGCAAAAAAAGTCGCAAATTCCTTCCTGTGGTCCCTTCTCCTGCCTTTTTTTCATAGGCTGCAAAACCGACATCGCCATTGTTCATCCCCAGCACAGGATCATTTCTGGTGATGATCACCACTCTTCCTGCAAACCAGTCACGCCCTGCAATATTCTCTCTGGTCTTATTTATGGCCTTGAAGTTAAGGCATTCTTTTTCAATTGCCTGATTAAGATTTTTCTGACCCAAAAGCCCGGACCTATTTGAACACAGTACCCTGAAGCGGTTTAACAAGACACAGGCCTCAAGGGCTTCATCATCGCTTATGGTGCAGTCACGCTCCATTAAATACTCAAGAAAATGGAAATAATTGTCTTTGCCAAAAGTGTCCTGATTGACGCTGTCTTTGGCAATTTTTAAGGCAGCCATTTCAGGGGTAAGAGCCTTATCAGCGCTGTTGCCTATCTCCTGCCAGGTGACATCAAGGTACTCATCAAGGGCGGCCTTAAAAAGCTTAGGCTTTTCCTTTGCAAAAATCTGTCTTAAGTCTTTGCCGTCACTGCCTGCAGCATTTGCATTACCTGCAATAAGCCTTATTTTGTCGGCAAGCTTAGGTTTTAATTTATCTACCCTAAAATTAAGATCCGATATGTCTGCTGCATTTACCAATCGTGAAAGCACGAAGATCCCGGACTCTTCACTGAAGCGGTGACTTTTTAAAAGCAATGTAATTTCATCGCTCAACTTTCCCTTTAAAAGCTTATCTTTAGGATATCCTGTAAGATATGAAAGCTTGTCTAAAGTACTGTCGCTTAATCTTACGCTAAGTCTTTTACAAAAGTCGCCTAAAACGGAACCTGCCTCCACGGAGTTTAACTGATCTCGATCTCCTAACATCACCACTATGGTATTGTCATTGAGGGCATCAATAAGCCTGTTGAACAAAGAAAGATCCAGCATGGATACCTCATCTGCCACCAGGATGTCGCACTCTAAGGGATTATTTTTGTTGAAGATAGCAGCACTTTTGTGAGGAACTGCCTTGATAAGGGCATGAACCGTCTTTGCATTAACCTCAAGCCTGTCTAAAATTTCCGCCTTGAAAGAAGCAGTACCGCTTAGAGCTGCAAGTTCTTCCAAAACTTCAGCATTTTTGCCCGTTAAGCTTTCTATTTGACTGCGCATGGACTCTGCCATTCTGGCAGCAGCCTTTCCCGTAGGCGCACACATCAGCACTTTTTTAAGCTTAGGATCCAAAAACAACAGCAACAGCAAAAGCCTGGTTACCGTGGTGGTCTTGCCCGTACCTGGGCCTCCTGAGATAATGGTAAAGCGCCTTAAAGAGGCCATGGCAGCTGCCACCTTCTGCCAGTTGACCTCATCATCAGAAGGTCCAAAAAGACAGTTAAGGGCCTTTTTGATAAAGTCTCTTGTTACCCCGCCCTTATCATTGTCAAAATAAGGCAGCTTAGAGTTTTTAAGGATAAAATCAGCAGCTTTTACTTCATAGCGATAGTAGCGGCGAAAATAAAGCCTGTCCTTTGATACTACCAGAGGAGTCAGGCCCTTTTCATCTTCAAATCCTGCACAGGGAAGCTTAAGTACCGCCTCTTTGAGCCTGATATTAGCAGACGGCAAATCACAGGAGGCCTTTTGATGTGAAGATTTGCTCCTATCATAATAAGCATCCAAAATCTGCCCTGCCAAACGGACAGCCTCACGGCGGTTTATCTTCTCTTCATCATCAAAAACAAAGCTCTGACTTTTCTCCCATTCATCAACTACTTTGCCCAAAGATCCAACATTCAGCCGAATGCACACATCACCCCCTGCAAGACGTGAATCCAGGGCAAAAAGTACCAGTGCAAGAAGCCTGCTGCCCTCTTCATCAAGAGGATAATGTAGGGTCAAATACTGATACTGCGCTCTTGCAATCTCACTTGGGAGCCTGGTTTTTAAAAATGCTGCCGCAAAACCACGGCTTTCATCACCCATACCAAAATCCCCTATGCCCTGAACAAATTATCGAGTCTGTCAACAACAGCTGAGCTTACCTTGCAGTGATAAATGCCGCTGTCAGGGTCTTGTGCCCGCATGCCGCGAAGATAAAGATAAATTACCCCGCCGAAGTTTTTATCATAGTCATAGCAGGGGATCCTGCTTTGCAAAAAGCGGTGCAGGGCAAGGCTGTAAAGCAGGTACTGCACATCGTAGTAATGCTCGAACATGGACTTTGCAATGTTGCTTCTGTTATAGGAGGCAAAGGTATTGCCAAGATAATTGGATTTGTAGTCGATGACATAATATGCCCCTGAAAATTCTGCTACCAAATCCAAAGAACCGTTGATAAACCCCGTGATATTGCCTTCACCCAAAGGTCTTGTAAAGTCAAGGTCAGAATTTTTGAAGCTGTCAAAGCCTGCCTCAAGGGCATTTTGTGCCACTATTTTAGAAAATTCCTCCAAGGTGGCCTGCTCTGCTGGCAGCAGATAATCCATTTCATGAATGTAGGAGTCTTTTTTAAGATCTTTGAGGGAAAAATCACCTGCAACAGGTGCCTTAAGAATATCCTCAAACCAGGAGGTCAAAAGCTGTTCGCAGGACATGATGCCATTGCCTTTAGCCTCCTTTGCAAGTTTGATGCTCCAAGAGTGCCAAATTGCAGGATTGCTGTTTAAAGCAGCAGCGCACAGTCCTTCAAGGCGGCCTTCTGCAAGGACATCTTCAAAAGGAGTCTTCTCAAGCATTCCATGCAGGAAATTTCCCCCTTCGCACCCGCGGGGAAAAAGGAATCTGCCGTCATCTGCAACATCTATGTCAGATGAGGTATCTTCATCATCGTCAACCTTGTCATCAAGCTCACTTTGATTGGCAGGAAAACGGCTGCGATTTTTCATTCTGGTAAGTGACGTATAGGAAACAAAACAAAAGCTGGTATCTATGGCATCTTTTTCAAGAATGCTGCATTCTGTTTCCAAATCTCCCCTAACAGGAAGGTTTAAGGGGGTCTCATCTTCTAAAACCTTCTGTATTTCAAAGCAAAAATTGTCGCTTTTTGCAAAACGCTGCTCTAATGAAATCTCAGGTACCGATCCTGCCTCCTTACCCTTCTTTTTGACTGTATCAGCATAGTCCTGTCCTGTAACAAGGTTTACCAGGCTTTCAAACTCAGAACTTTTAGAAGGCTTAAGATCAGTTACAAAAAGAAAATTGGCAGCACAGGCTCTTGTTAAGGCCACATAGGTAAGACGCACATTTTCTTCCCTTTCACTTTGAGCCATGGCAGCCCAGCTTTCAGGAGATCCTTTAAGATCCATGGTATAGCCTGATGGTTCTTCTTTTTGATAAAAAATGCACGTCAAAGGATCTGATGAAGTTTTCCTGCCGTCTTTCCAGGACCATAAAAAAGGCATCAGGACTATAGGAAATTCAAGGCCCTTGGAGTTGTGGATGGTTCTTATCTGCACCTTGTCGCGCTCAGACTCCAGACGTTTTTTTACCGCATCAGGATCAAAATCATCTTCAACAGCGCCTTCTAAAAGCCCCTTAAAATAACGCAGCTGAGCCTGCACTCCCACAATGGTACTGTGCTTTTCCTGCATGATTTCAGCTAAATGATAAAAGTCCGTTACCTTACGTTCACCGCCCTTGAAGGCAAGCAGATTTTTTACCCCCTCATGCAGGGCATACCAATAGGAAAAGGCAGCTAAAAACCCGTCTTTTCGCCAAATATTCTGAGCCTTATAAAGACTTTGGGCTTCAGCCTCAAAACTCTCATCATCAAGGGACTTTAAAAACTCCCCGCCGTTTTTGGCAAGCAGCGAAGATCCAAGAAGCCTTACTACAAGGCGCCTGTTGTAAGGCTCTGCCATAGCCTCCATAAGACAGAGCATAGCAATGGCATTTTCAGAAGCCCGGGTAGACCTGCTGCGATAGTTTCCAACTGTCTCTGTCAGCACCGAAGATCTGTCAGAAAAATATACCGCCTCAATGCCAAGTGCCCCAAGCTGTGAGACAATCAAATCACTTTGTGCTGCAGTTCTAACTAAAATTGCAAGATCTCCTGGCTTTACATTGGGAGTGTCACAAGAATCATCAGAGCCTTTGCTTAAAACACCTTCTTGCAGGATCCTTTTTACCGTTTTAGCACATAAAAGTGCCTGCATCATACTTAGAAGATCCTTGGTTACCTTACCGGTGCGATCCTCTTTGTCTTTTGCTGACTGCAGATAGTGCTGGTAGAGAGGATAGGTTGAGGGATCTAACATAACAACATAGGTGCCCCTTTCACTTTCACCTTTAAAATGAAAACGGGCCTTACCCTCTTTTGCCATCACATCGGTAAAGTTAATACTGGAAGTTAAAAAGGCCCCTGCCTCATTATTGAGACAAGTCTCATTGATGGTGCCGTCAAATAATTCATTAACAGCGTAAACCACCTTTGGAGCCGAGCGAAAATTAGTATCTAAAGAATGGCGCCCCTGACCCTGACCTGACAGCCTTAACACAGCCTCCCCTGCTTCCTGGTAGGAATTGATATCAGAGCCCCTGAAAGCATAAATGGACTGCTTGGGATCTCCTATAAGATAGCAGCGGGCCTTTCCTGCGGCCTTATCATTAAGATAAAGTTTTTTGAAGATGGCAAACTGTATAGGATCGGTATCCTGAAACTCATCTATCATCGCAACAGGATAACTGTTTCTTATAAGGTCGGCCAAATCATTGCTCTGTTTTCCGCGGTAACTTAAGGCAAAATCAAGGCGCCTTAAAAGATCATTATTGCTCATGATCCTGTTTTGACGCATCAGGCTGTCAAGCTCATCCTGAGCCAGCATGCCCACAAGGCATTTTAAGGCGTTTTTTTGAGGTTCAAGTTCCGTTTTTATAAAAGATGCACTGCCAAGAAGGCCTCTTATCAAAGCATCAATTTGCTCAAGTCTTTTGGCTTTTTCAAATTTCTGATAGTTTTTGGCATAGGAAACCATGGTAGCATTGGAGGTTTCCTTTAATGTCCAGGAGCTAAGATCCTTAATATCCAAGATATCAAGCTCATCTTTGTCATACCAGGACAATATCGCAGCAAGCGGGGCCTTAAAGTTCTTGAGGATATTTTTGGACTCTCCTCCAAAAAGCGGACCTGTGACCATGCTGCCATCCTCTTTTAAGGTAAACAGGGCAGCAAACTCTTCTTTGGGAACTTCCTGTTTTAATCTTAAAAAAGCCTCATTTACAGCACGTAATTCCTGCTGCAGTCTGCACTGAATCTCATCTAAGGTCTTAAAAAGGCAGGTTTCAAGCTTTTTGCGGTAATCATGCGTGTTTTTCGCACCAAGATCAGGAAGCTTAAAGTTGGCTATGCTGTATCCTAAAACCCCCTCTTTTGAAGATGTTTTTCTGACCTTATTAAGGGAGGAGACGACAGCTGCAATATCATGGGGCTTTTTTAGAGATATTAACTCAAGCAAAGCTTCAGGGACATTTTGATCTTCACGATAAAAAAGTTTGCGCCACAGTCTGTAATAGGCTTCATCCTCATAGTTTGCAAGATCATTTACTAAGGTATTTTCAAAAGCTTCCCCGGCCTCAAAGGCATAAATTTTATTTAAGGCACTGTTGCAGAAGGAATGAATGGTACAGATGGAGGCATTGTCAACCGAGCGCTCGGCCTTTAAAAGTACTCTTGAAGCCTTGCCAAGCTCATCTGCCCCTTGAAATTCGGTAATAAGCTCCTGCATTTGTGGTTCGAGCTCGGGGATCAAATGCCCCTGCCCTTTGGAAAGCTTTTCAAAAATGATCCTTCCTTGACGGATTTTTTCACGGATCCTCGCCTTAAGATCTGATGCTGCAGCCCTGGTAAAGGTTACGATAAGAATATTCTCAAGAGGCAAAGGTCCTACTCTTTTTTCTACTCTTTTTTCTACTCTTTTAAGGCAGGTATCATTGTCCTGTCCTGCCCCAAGGAGCAGCTTTAACACCAGGTAGGTAATGGTAAAAGTCTTGCCGGTACCTGCGCTTGCCTCAATCAGGGCAGAATAATTTAAATTAAATTTTTTAATTAAAGTCTGCTGCACTTAAGTCATTCCCAACTTTACATCTTACGATTCTAACAATGATTGAGCTTTACACCTCTGCTCTGCCTTGTCTGAGATTCTGTCATAAGATCTTTTGGAAAAGGCAGCTTTCCCCGCTTTATCTTTTGGGCTCATTGACCTTTAAGCTTATCAAGCTCATCTTCAGTTAAAGAGATCTCCTCTAAACGGATAATCTTCCTAAGCTGCGAAGGTGAACTGTTTTTATCCCTTTTTTGCTCATTGACGATCACCATGACGCAGGGAACAATGATAAGAGGCTCAATCAAATCGGCGTATTTGCGATCTAAAAACTGTGCTTTACCTTCCTCAAAGGCCTCATCTGCTTTTTTACGGTCCTTTACCATCTTTATTTCAAAGATATAGCGATATTTGCCCCCTCTAATGTGCAAATCGGCGCGTCCATTGGCAGTTTGTATTTCTCTTGCCGCTTCAAAAGTAAACCCGGTTAAAACGAAAATAAAGCTCCCCAGCAATTCTGAAAACGTGCGCTCATGAAAGTCTTTGAAGCATTCGTATGAGAACTGATTGATGATTGTATTCATCACCTCCTTCATGGCAGTGAGGTTACGGGCTGCAAAAGCCTCGGTGATGGCTCTTTGGTAATCTTTTTTTAACTTATCAACATCATCTATTAACTTGTCACCATCATCTGCCTTTTTTTCAAGTAATCTGTCTATAACAACATTGGCAAAAGCTGTTTTTACCTCATTATTGGGAATACCTATATCAAACAGGTTTTGCTCTTCTTTCTTAATGGTCAAGTAGCCTGACTGGTACAAAAAGGCTGTGACAGGAAAGTCCTCTTTTCCAAGATGAGAGATGACAGGAGATAACTTTTTTTCACTGCAAGGCTGGGTTATATTGCCCAAAAAATCCAGCATTTTAAGCAAATCATCAGGATTTGCGGCC
>CAYNSI010000016.1:0-2289 GCA_964399665.1 uncultured Enterobacterales bacterium
AGGAGGGCAAAGCACAGTTTTTAGATCGCAAGTACGCTGATTTGATTGAGCCTCTTATCATTGTTCCCTGCGTCATGGTGATCGTCAAAGAGCAGCAGAAGGATGAACAAAGAACACCTTCAATGCTCAAAGAAGTGGTGCGCTTAGAAGAGCTGTCTTTAACTCAAGAGCAGCTTGACAAGCTTAAAGCTCGATGAGTCCAAAGAAAAGAGCCGCACTTGGGGTTTTGTGGCGCATCAGGCAATGTGGATCTTAAGCTGCGCCCTTGGCAGGCATGTGTTAACTTGCTCTAAACCGATCCTTACAAAGGCTTTTTTACAAGAGACCTGCAGCCGAAATCAGATCGATACTATTTTTGATTTTGACATTATGTTGAATTCAACATAAGTGCAAGAAACGAACAGTATTTGGCTTTTGGCAATTAGATCTTTTTGCGCGACTGTGCCACATTTTTAGTCATAAGAGACTCGGTGATAAGGTGGCAGTCAAATCTCATGTCCATAAGTCTTTGTATAGTATCGGTAAAATCTGTCCTGGTAAAGCTTCCGGTAAAATGGCGGCCAAGTTTAGTGACCCGCATCTTCCTTAATTGCTGGATGATGTCATGGGTGCTGAATGATTGTTTTCTCTTGTCATCAATAAGCTTTTGCAAAGTTCTAATTACGGTAAGTGCCATAAAACATATAATGGAGTGAGCTAAGATCTCATCTTCGGTTTTTAAAAAAATAGGTCTTGCTTTAAATTCGGTTTTAAGAAAACGGAATGACTCTTCTATCTGCCAAAGCTCCTGACCAATTTGGGCGATTTCACGGGCACTTTTTTGATATTTATTAAAGCTGGTACTGACCACAAAAAAGCCGTCAAAAGAGCTTTGTAATAAGATTTCCTCTCTATCAAGCTCAAACTTTATCTCGCCCCAGGGATCTTTAGTATCACTTACTTTAATATAGCGGGTTACATCATTGGTCTTATTAAGATCGGCTTTTTTAACAGCTCTTTGTTTGATAAGCTTAACAGCCATTTCTAAATCGCGGGCGCGTTTTCTTTGCATGAAATTTTTATGATTAACTGAGTAAGACACGATAAGTCTTTGGAGCTTTGAAGAGTCCTTATCAATAACTATATATCTTTCTTTATAGTAAAGACGGTTGAGGTTATCCGGATCTCCTTCATCAATATCATCAAGAGAGAACAGCCCATCGAGATCATTACAGCGCCAGCCGTTGAGTGCCAGATCCTGATAGGAAACATCAGGATTTTCACCCCGCCTTATAGGCTGGGACATAAGAGATCTGCCGGGATTAAGAGTCCATTCTTGTAATTTTTGATCCAAAGATTTTACAGGCCTAATCATAATAAAGGCCTGATCCATATTAGGATTTAGCACTGTTGTGGCAGTTTGATGCAGACTTGCTTCTGCGCATATGACAAGGGTGGAGTTTGCGCTTTGAAAGTCTTTTATGATCTGCTCTTCAAGAGCGGTGGTAGTTTTTTTCTTTTTGCCGCATCCTGAAATTATGTTAAGAGCAAGGGGGATAAAACTGCCATCCATAAACAATCCCATTTGCACCACAGGATTGGGGCGGTTTTCCAAAAATTGCCCGTATTGGCGGACTTCGTCGGCTTCGGGGATTTCAAAATAGAAGTTAGAGCAATAGTAGTAGAGCATATCGGTACTATGCTTGGCAATATCAGATTTTGCTTCATAAATACAGTTTTGAATAAAGTCATTTTCTCTTATCGTAACTTCCAAAGCGCGGTAGACTGCGTGCAGGCTGTAAGTTGGAGTCTCAAAATGATCATTGCCATAAAAGTCAAGAGATCCCCCCTTAGATTTTGGGGCCAGGATCCTTGCATAAATTAGATCCGCTAAAATATTGCCGTAATCGTAGTAAAAACTGTGGCGTTTTGTGATCTCTGCGATGATCTTTTCAAAGCCTAAGCTATAGAGGATCTTTCTTAGAAACATATAGCCGACATTAAGAGAGCGTACTTCGCCTTTTTTATATGAAATATCAGCCTCAAGCTCTAAATTAATAGCAATAGGTAAATTCGACTTTTTTTTAGCGTTTAGCTCTTTTACATACTCTTTTGCCCATTGTTCAACATCAACCTCCTTACCAAGCTTTTCTTGAAGTTCTGCAAGAGAACCAAGCTTGGCGACAATACGGGTGGTGGATTTACCATTACGATCTCTGAAAGATTCACCCAGATAGAAGATAGTAGAGTTTTTCCCTTTTGAAATGCACAACTTCATGAGCTTTTCCTTAACCAGAAAGGAATCTTAAT
>CAYNSI010000016.1:2389-19017 GCA_964399665.1 uncultured Enterobacterales bacterium
GTACCAATATAGCTACATATTACTATAACTTGTGTTAGATAAAATGCTGTGCTCTGCCTGTTGTTTATCGTGTAAGTTTAGAGGGGTAAATTCTCTTTGACTAAAGCTCATTCTTAAAATTATGGGATGAATACATTATATTGCTTCATATAGCTACAAAATATCAGGGCTTCACCACATTAATTTATCTTTAATAACATATAGTTAATTCACATTAGGCGCTATACAACCCAAAAGAATATTTTGTGATCATAAGCAAAGAATCCTTAACCTCGGTGCGTATACTGAACACAAAAGTTAAGGTGCGTATTGTCACAAAATTATAGGAGTTATATTCATGAGAGCAGTTGTTCTTAGAGGGCCGAATCAGTTTGCTCCTGAGGAGCTTCCCATCCCAGAGATAAATGATGATGAAATCCTGCTGGAGATGAAAGCTGCTGCCATATGCGGTACGGATATGCGCATATTAACCGGCAAAAAGACCAAAGGCGTGCGTTACCCATCAGTTATCGGTCATGAGATTTGCGGAATAGTAGCCAAAGCAGGCGCTAATGTTAAAGGTTATGCCAAAGGTGACAGGGTGGCAGTTGCTAATGTCATTCCCTGCCATCATTGCAGCAGCTGCCTTCGCGGGCGCACTAATGCCTGTATTAATCGCCAGGCTATAGGATACGAGTTTGACGGGGGCTTTGAAGAATATCTTAGGATCCCCAAAATTTGTATTGAAAGCGGCAATGTTGTAAAGCTTCCTAACCATGTTTCTTTTGCGGCAGGGGCACTCATTGAGCCTTTGGCATGCTGCATTCGCGGTTTAAGAAATGCAGGAACCGGCTTTAATGATGACGTCTTGATTGTCGGTGCTGGCCCCATAGGGCTTTTCCATATTCAGTTGTCAAAGATTTCAGGAGCCCGTAAGGTAATAGTCAGTGAGCCTAATGAGCAGCGCAGAAAGGTAGCCAAAGAACTGGGTGCTGATATCGTGGTAGATCCTACCAAAGAAAATTTGGAGGAGATAGTTAAGAGAGAAACTGATGGTCTTGGCATGGATATCATTGTGATGGCCATAGGAGTACCTCCTCTTGTTAATCCTACCTTAAAGCTTTGTAAGAAGGGCGGCACGGTTAATTTGTTTGCAGGTTTTGCAGGAACCGGAGAGTGTCAGGTTGAGGTTAATACCATCCACTACAACGAGATCAATGTTAATGGCAGCACCGCTTATAAGCTTGAAGACTACCTTGCAGCTGCAGATATGGTCAAAAACGGCAAAATTGACGCTGACAAGATCGTAACTCACAAGTTTAAAATTGATGACTTCCAAAAAGCCTACGAGGTATGTGTCGCAGGGACCGGCTTGAAAGTCATTATTGAGCCTTAAGTTAAGGCAAAAAGTTAACTAAATTAATTTTCAATTACTTAAAAGAGGATTTTTATTATGGCTATGTTAGGTAAAGCAGTTCGTATGAGTCGTTTGGTCAACCCCAAGAGCAATAAGATGATGGCCATTACCGTTGATCATGCGATCTCCCGCGGCATTGCTCCTATGACAGGCTTGCATCGCATTCAAGAAACCATAGATAAGATCATAGTTGGTCGTCCTGATGCGATGACCATGACTAAAGGGATTGCCGAAGACTGCATGTGGCAGCACGCAGGCAAAGTGTCCATTTTGATGAAGATTTCAAACTATTCTCCTGTAGCTCCTACCAATGACACTGTTTTTGGTACTGTTGATGAAGCAATCCGCATGGGTGCAGATGCAGTTTCTATGGGTGCTATGACTTTAGGTGATTTTCAGGGGCAACAATTTGAAAAGATTGGTCAGATTGCAGATGAGTGCGCTATTAAGGGGATGCCTTTGATAGGACATGTCTATCCAAAAGGTGAGAGTGTTCCTGCTGATAAGCGCACCGCCTGGGAAAATATTGCTTATTGCTGCCGCAGTGCCTGTGAGCTTGGTATGGATATTGTGAAAACCACCTACACCGGAGATCCTGACTCAATGGCCAAAGTGGTTGCCTGTGTTCCAAGCCAGTTCCGCGTGGTAATTCAAGGCGGGGATGCCTGCAAGACTCTTGATGATTATCTGCAAATGACCCGTGATGCCATGGATTGCGGCGTAGGCGGTGTTACCATGGGCCGTTTTGTCTGGGATTATAAGGATGTCTCAGCTTTAGTGGTTGCTTTGCGCTACATCGTCCATGAAGGCTATACCGTAAAGCAGGCCAAAGAACTGCTGGCTCAACTTGAGAATGATAAGAACTACGACAAGTTCTAAAAAGCTGCTTTAAAACTCCTTGGTAAACGGCCTCTTGTTATTAAAGGACAAGTTTACCAGGGAGGGTGGCAATCAGCCTTTTAAGAAGGCTTGATTGTTTAAAAGAGGTTGTACAGCTTAAAAGAAAATTCTGGCGCTTTTGTTTTAAGTTGTAAGACTGCAAACAAGGATAAGGAGTATAAGTGAGTTCTTCCTATCTTTTAGGTGTTGATATTGGTACGTCCAGCATCAAGACGGTGATTATCGACACAGGGGCTAAAGTTATAGCAGAGGAGACGGATTCTTATCGTCTTATTAATCCTGACCAGGTATCGGTACAGATAGATGTTGCCGACATGTGGCGGGCCTTTATAAGAACAGTAAGTACCATCGTCAGCAAAAAAAAGATAGATCCAGCCCAAATCCAAGCTATCGGGATCTCCTGTTTGTGTCCTGGTCTGGTGGCTCTTGATGCCTCCGGTAATCCACTGATAGATCCTATTATCTATTCTGACCGAAGAAGCACTCAGGAAGCTGCGATCTTTCGGGATAAGATAGGGGTTGATAAACTTTTTAAAATTACAGCCAACGGACCTATGGCAGGGGCCATGTCAGGAACTTCAATGCTATGGATCAAGCGCAATCTTCCTGATGTTTATGCGGCCACTAAATACTTTGGACATCTAAATACTCTTTTGGCCAATAAACTGTGCGGAGCCTTTGCAATCGATCATTCCAATGCCTCCTATACGCTGCTTTACGAGACCGTCGATCGCGGCATTTGGTCTGAAGAGCTATGTGAAGGTGTTGGTATTGATATCGAAAAATTGCCTTCATTGTGTAAATCAACTGAGGTGGTAGGTACTCTTACTGAGCAGACTCTTCTTAACTTGGGCCTTACCAAGGATACTAAGATCATCATAGGCGGCGGGGATACTGCCTGCGCTACTTTTGCCGCAGGAGTGGTAAAGCAAAAAGACGTTTGTGAGTCTGTAGGCACTACCGATGTGCTGACAGTTGCCGTAGAAAAGCCGCTTTTTTCACCAAAGTTTATTAACCGCCGTCACGTAGTAGACGGTGCCTGGATTTACCAGGGGGCCATGTCCCATACAGGATCTTCATACTATTGGATGTATGAAAATTTCTACCAGGACTATCATTCGGCAGGTTCTGTAAAGCAGGCTTTGCTGATGATGAATGATGATGCTGCAGAAGTCCCGCCGGGGGCAGACGGCCTGGTTTTCCTGCCCTATATGTTAGGAGAGCGAAGCCCGGTATGGGATCCATATGCCAGAGGTGAGTTTTTCGGCCTTTCCTTAAAGACCACAAGACGTGAGATGAATCGTGCAGTCCTTGAAGGCTGTGCCTACGGTTTGCGGCAAATGTTCGACATTTGTGAGGACCTCACAGGTGAGAAAGTTACCCGTTTTTCAGCTATAGGAGGCGGGGCTAAAAGTAAGATTTGGACGCAAATTAAGGCTGATATTACAGGACGCGATATTACCGTGCTTGATATGAGTGATATGGCTCCTGTAGGGGCAGCCCTGCTTGCCGGCGTTGGGGCAGGAGTATTTAAAGATACTTACGAGGCCTCGGCAAAAGTTGAAAAGTCAGTATATATGGAAGTTGAGTCCTCAGATATCGACAAGGAGGTATACGACCGCCGCTATGAGGTCTACAAGGGACTTTATCCAAGATTAAAAGATTTATACCGGGTAAACCTCGGTATCACTGAAAAATAACCTTGCCAAACAATAAAAGGAGATTTTTATGAAAAAATTTGTAACCACTGTTTTGGCTGCTTCATTTGGCCTTGCTATGGCAGGTACAGCTGCTGCCGATTCGGTTTCTCTTAATGTAAGCGTGCCTGATGCAGATAATTCTTATATCTTTGCTGCAGCCCAGGAGTTCAAGTCTCGTGTTGAGCAGTACTCAAACGGTGAGATTTCAATCAGGGTATTTCCTAATGGCTCACTGTACGGCGGTGATGGCAATGCTGCAGTTTCATCCTTAGGCGGCGGCTCGCTTGATATAGTGATCCTGGCAGCTTCTTTGTATGCCAGCTTCAATCCGTCATTCTATGTAATGTCAATCCCCTATTTATTTGATGATACCAACCAGCTGCTTGATTATATAAATAGTGAAGATGGGGTAAATCTCTTTAACTCGGTTGAGTCTATGGGGATTACCTGTATGGGGCGGTTGACCAGAAGTTTCAGACAGGTTACCAACAGCAAGCGCCCAATTAACGAGCCTTCAGATCTTGAAGGTCTGGTGATGCGCACCCCCAGCAACACTATGTATGTGGAATTTTTCAGAGCCTGCGGTGCTAATGTAACTCCAATGAATTTCAGTGAAGTTTATAACGCTTTACAGCTTGCTACCCTTGATGGACAGGAGAATCCTATCGATGTTCCTGCCACCAGCAATTTCTATGAGGTTCAAAAGTACGTTTCCATGACCAATCATATTGCTGATGCCTGGGTAGTTGGTATGAACACTGCCAAGTTAAACAGTCTTTCTGACAGCCAGCAGCAGGCATTACGTCAGGCTGCCAGCGAATTGCAGCAATGGTATGTTGATTACCAGGCACAAAGAGATGCTGATATGCTTAAGCTTCTTGTTGACAATGGCATGGAGGCAAATGAAGTCTCTTCAGAGAATATGGCAAAATTTGTTGCTGTCTCCCAAGGACTGTACCCGGTTTTCCGTGACCTTGTAAAAGATGACGCCTTATTTGATGCTACGTTAAAGTTCGTTGGTAAGGCAGATTAATTGGTCATTTTTTCGATAATTTTGGCTGATTTAAAAGGGGAACGCTGGATGAAAATCCCGTTCCTCTTCTGCCCCTAAGGTTCAGAAGAGGCAGGCTAAGTTTAGGAAGATATTTATGCAACGTAAACTTACAGCATTAAGCAAATTCTTTGATATTGTGGATAAGTTAGAAAGCTTCATTTGTGGAGGCGCTCTGACCTGTCTTATGGTAGTGGTCTTGATGCAAGTGCTTTGCCGACTTCTGGCAATCAGCGTACCATGGACCGAGGAGACTACCCGTTTCTTTTTTCTTTGGATGATGTTTATTGCAGTTGCTGCAGGATTTAATCGTGCAGAATCTGCCCGCGTTATCATCTGTGTGGCTAAATTTCCACGAGTTTTGCAGAAGATCTGTGCCGTGGGTTACTTTGTCGTCTCCATAGGGTTTTTTCTTTTTATGGCAATCTATGGTTATAAGCTTGCGATGCAGAAATTTGCCATAAATGAAATGGCCACAGCGATTGCGATGCCTATGGGTTTTATTATGCTCTGTGTTCCTATAAGCGGGGTATTAGGGGTTATTGGAACTATCCAGAGTATGCTGGAGTATTCCCATCTGGTTTATACAGGAGGTGATAACAGCACTATTGGCGTGGAGGATTCAGCTAAATGATTTCAATGAGCGTAGTTCTGCTTCTAATTTTTGTCGGTTTTATGATTTTGGGTATTCCCATTGCCATATCTTTGGGAGCTGCTGCCGTGCTGGTGCAGTTATTTATGGGCATTGGCTCGGCGTCATTTATGATGATTACCCAGATGATGTATACCTCCATGAACAGCTTTATCATGGTTGCAGTGCCTCTATTTATTCTGGCAGGTGCGGTCATGGATGAAGGTGGTATTGCAGACAAAATCTATGACCTTGCCGATTCTTGTGTAGGATGGATCTATGGTGGTTTAGGCCACGTTTCTGTGCTTTGTAACATCATCTTCGGAGCTATGTCAGGATCTTCGGTCGCCGCTGTTGCCTCAATTGGTAAAATGAGTATCAACGCCATGGCCAAAAAGGGTTATCCTAAAACGTATGGCGTGGGGATTAATCTTGCAGGCTGTATGCTGGCATCCGTTATTCCGCCGAGTATTTTAATGATTGTGGCAGCCTCCACTGCAGGGATCTCCATTGGGCAGGCGCTTATGGCAGGACTGGTCCCCGGTGTTTTCATCGGCTTTGCCTTCATGATCTTCAATTACTTTGTCTGTAAGGTAAAAGGTACCGGCGAGAAGAATCCTTTCAGCACCGAGAGGCTTGTTAAGTCATTTATCGCAGCAGTTCCTGCTCTGATGGTTCCTGTGATCCTTCTTGTTGGTATGTACAGCGGATACTATACTCCTACAGAAGGTGCAGCTATTGCAGCTTTCTATGCGATTTTGATCTCCATCTATGTCTATAAGCGTTTAACTTGGGCAGACATTCCCCGCATCATTGCTAAAAATGCCCGTCAGACTGGCACCATATTGTTTATTGCAATCGCAGCAAAACCTGCCGGTCAGATTTTTGAGTTAGACGGACTTCCGGTACAGCTTGCAAACTTTATCATTGGTATTTCCAGTGATCAGTTGGTGATCTTGTTTGCTCTTTATATTTTCCTGCTCTTAGTTGGAATGTTTATGGACGCAACTGCCGCCATCTTTATCCTGGTGCCAATTTTGCTGCCGGTAATAAACAGTTTAGGAATTTCCCCGCTGTTTTTTGTGGTATTCCTGGTTATTACCTTATCTTTTGGTCTGATAACCCCGCCTGTGGGCGTGTGTTTGTATGCGGCACAAAACGTAACGGGCTTAAGTTTTGAGGTGGTAGTCAAATCCGTGCTGCCCTGGATTTATCTTACTACCTGTGTGCTGGCAATACTGATCTTCTTCCCGGAGATCATCACAGGGCCAATTGATTGGATGTTTAATAGTTAATCTTAAAATTGGGAAGCATCAAAGTTTCCCATGTTATGAGATCATAAAAACTTCTGGAGTAGCAGGATGATTTTAGGTGTTAATCTGATCTTAAATCCTCTTTCCAGAAGTAAAATTAAAGAGCTCTATGCAGTTGTAAACCCAAGTGCAAAATAAGATTAAGTAATTTTGAGCTCTTAGAGTAATGTCAAGATCACCAACTCCACAAATGAATCTAACTTGATTACAGCAGGCATAACATTAATCAACATATGAATTTTTTATTTATACCGGATTCTTTCAAAGGAACTTTAAGCTCTGCGCAAATTTGCCATATTTTGCAAAAGACAGCACAGAAGGTTTTTCCAAACTGTGAATGTTCTCTGATCCCGGTTGCAGACGGCGGTGAAGGAACTGTAGACTGTTTCCTGGAGGCTGTAGGGGGGGAAAGGGTAACATTGCAGACTGCAGATCCTTTCTTTGCTAAGATGCAGTCTTACTACGGTCTTATCCATGAAGGCAGCACTGCTGTTATTGAAATGGCAAGTTGTGCCGGATTGCCTCTTGTCGAGGGGCGGGAAGATCCTAAAAAAACTACAACTTTTGGGGTAGGGGAGCTTATAGCAGATGCCCTTACCAGAAACGTCAAGAACATTATCATAGGTCTTGGCGGCAGTGCAACCAATGATGGCGGCTGCGGAGCAGCAGCAGCTCTTGGGGTGCGCTTTCTAAACGAAAACGGACAGGAATTTGTTCCAACCGGGGGCACGCTTAAGGATATTTATCATATTGATATCTCAAAAGTTGCTGCACGTCTTTATGATACTAACATCATAGCCATGTGCGATATTGATAATCCCATGTACGGGGAAAATGGTGCTGCCTACATTTTCGGCCCTCAGAAAGGAGCAGACTCAAAGACCGTAAAAGAACTTGATGAGGGGCTTGTTCATCTTGCCAGGATCATCAAACAAGATCTTGGACTTGAGGTATCTTCTGTACCGGGGACTGGTGCTGCAGGTGCCATGGGGGCTGGATGTTTGGCTTTTTTCAAGGCCAGACTGCAGTCGGGGATCAGTACTGTTCTTGACACTGTAGGCTTTGACAAGCTAGCTAATAAGGCTGATTTTATTTTCACAGGTGAAGGAAAGCTTGACAGCCAAAGTCTTCAGGGTAAGGTGGTAATAGGTATAGCCAAAAGGGCCAAAGCCCTGAATAAGCCTGTTATTGCCATAGTTGGGGGAGTTGATGATAAAGGTCTTAGTGCTGCCTATGATCTTGGTATCAGCGCCATATTTTCCATAAATCGTTTGCCGCAGGATTTTGCTGTTGCCCGTGAGCTAAGTGAGCAAAACCTTGAGGCTTCTGCTGAAAATATTTTTCGTTTAATTAAAATTTCAACAACATAAATCGAGGTTGTTAAATGAAGATTATTGTTTTAGACGGCTATACAGAAAACCCCGGTGATTTAAGCTGGGATGAGTTAGGCAAACTCGGGGATCTTACTGTCTATGACCGCACTGATGTAAATAATGAACAGGAAATTATTTCAAGAATTGGTGATGCTGAAATTGTTTTTACCAATAAGACACCAATTTCAAAAAATACTATCGATGCCTGCCCAAAGATGAAATTTATCGGGCTCTTGGCGACAGGCTACAATGTTGTTGACTATAACTACGCTAAAGAAAAAGGAATTCCGGTAACCAATGTCCCAGTCTATGGTACAGCTTCAGTCAGTCAATTTGCTATCGCTTTACTGCTTGAGATTTGTCACCATGTAGCTGACCATTCCAAGTCCGTCTTTGATGGAAAGTGGCAAAATTGCAAGGATTGGTGTTATTGGGATTATCCTCTAATTGAGCTTGATAATAAGACCATGGGGGTTATCGGTTTTGGCAGGATAGGTCAGCAAACTGCAACCATTGCCAAGGCAATGGGGATGAAAATTATTGCTTTTGACAGCTATCCTAATGATAGCGGCAGACAGATAGCCGAATATGTAGATCTTGACACCTTACTTGCAAATTCAGATGTCATTGCTTTACATTGCCCACTTTTTCCCGAAACTCAAGGAATTATCAATAAAAACACTATAGCTAAGATGAAAGACGGCGTTATTATCATCAATAACAGCCGCGGACCTTTAATTGTCGAGCAGGATTTGGCAGATGCTTTAAACAGCGGTAAGGTTCAGGCAGCAGGTCTTGATGTAGTATCCACCGAACCTATAAAGGCTGATAATCCACTGCTTAAAGCTAAAAATTGTTTTATTACCCCACATATTTCATGGGCACCTAAAGAAAGCCGTCAGCGCATTATGGACTGTGCTGTTGCCAATGCTAAGGCCTTTATAGCAGGGCAGCCCCAGAACGTGGTCAACAAGTAATACAACGCTCTTTAACCAAGCTATACTCCTGTTAAGTACAGCACTAACAGGAGATTGCACCGGCCTTACTAAGGGCTGGTGCAAAGTACGCAGGCGGCAGCCCGCTGTAACTGAGCTGTACAGATGCAAACAAAGTACACAGCAAATGATCTGGCATCCTAAAGGGGAGGCATGATCTGCTAACGTATATGACGGCCTGTTACGATTACCCCTTCCTCTGCAGGCGAAGAAAGCCTGATTATTTAAGTTTGACAGCAAAGATCTTTTGAACTAATTTTATTGCTCCTTGATTATTATTGAGTGCAGCAGATGTCCAAACTTTCACTTAAGGGTAGTACCTTTGATCTTTCCTTACTGACGCTTCAGGATGCCAGGGTCTTGTCGGGAATTGTAAAAAAGTGCAAAGGAGCAGGGGACGAAGATTCTGAAGCACTTTATGCAAAGGCAGAGGACTTTTACAAGGAAGGCTTAAAAAGACTGCAACAGAGGATCTTAAACCTGCCTGAAATCATCTACCCTGAAGATCTTCCTGTTATGGCAAAACATGATGAAATAGTAAGGGCGGTTAAAGAGCATCAGGTAGTAATCATTGCAGGTCAGACAGGATCCGGCAAAACTACGCAAATTCCCAAAATGTGCCTTGAGGCAGGCTGCGGTACCAGGGGAATGATAGGGCATACCCAGCCAAGACGAATAGCAGCTCGTGCCGTAGCCTCAAGGATTGCTTCAGAGCTTTTGCAAAGTCTTGGGCAGAGCATCGGCTATAAGGTACGCTTTTCAGATACTATTTCTGATAATACCGTAATAAAGCTTATGACGGACGGTATTCTTCTTGCCGAGACCGCCTCAGACAGGCTGCTGTTAAACTACGACTGCATCATTATTGATGAGGCTCATGAGCGTTCTTTAAATATTGACTTTTTAACCGGCTATCTTAAAAACCTTCTTAAGGCAAGAAAAGACCTAAAGGTTATTATTACCTCGGCCACCATCGATCCAAAGCGCTTTTCAAAACACTTTAATAATGCTCCTGTCATCGAGGTTTCAGGGCGCAGCTATCCTGTTGAAATTGTTTACATGCCCCTTGAGCGCACCCTGGATGATGAACAAATCGAGCTTGATTTGGCAGAGGGTGTGCTTGAGGCCTTTTTGTTCTTACAGCGGCATGGTATGGGGGATACCCTGGTATTTCTGCCCGGAGAAAGGGAGATCATGGATTTGGCCGCTTTTTTAAGAAAAGCAGGTTTAAAGGGTACAGAGATTATTCCCCTATATGCCAGGCTTACAGCATCAGAGCAGAATAAGATCTTTGAGCCCCATACGGGGGTTCGCATAATTCTTACTACCAACATAGCAGAAACGTCCCTTACTGTGCCCTTTATCCGCTATGTCATAGATCCAGGGACCGCAAGAATTTCCCGCTACAGTGCCAGAACCAAGGTGCAGCGACTGCCGGTTGAACCGATTTCCAAGGCTTCAGCAAATCAGCGCGCCGGACGCTGCGGCCGGGTAAGTTCAGGCATTTGTGTCAGGCTTTACTCCAAGGAAGACTACGATTTAAGACCTGATTTTACCGATCCTGAAATTCTCAGAACATCTCTTGCGTCTGTGATTTTGCAAATGATATCCCTTAATTTGGGCGATATTGGCAACTTCCCCTTTATGGATCCTCCCAAAGATAAACAAATCACCGACGGAATGAGGCTGCTTCATGAATTAGGAGCAATAGATACCGTCAAAACCAAAGACGGCATGGTACTTAAACTTACCAGGATTGGGCATTATCTTGCAGCCTTAAAGGCAGATCCCAGGCTTTCGCGCATGATAGTGGAAGCTTCAAGCTTAGGATCTTTAAATGAAGTTCTTATCATAGCCTCAGGTCTTGCAGTAATTGATCCCAGGGAAAGACCATTTGACAAGAAGGAGCAGGCCCAAAGCCTGCATGGGAGGTTTAATGATGAGAGATCTGATTTTCTGTCATATTTGAATCTTTACCACTATATTACCGGATTGCAGAAGGAACTTTCAGGGTCTGCACTTAGAAAAAGACTTAAAAAAGAGTTTATTTCATATTTAAAGGTAAGGGAGTGGTTTGATGTTTTAAGACAGTTAAGGGCAGCTGCAAAGGCATTAGGATTTGTGTCAAATGGTGAAGATGCCTCCTATGAGGCCATACATCGTGCAGTTTTGGCAGGGGTTTTAAGTCAAATGGGGCAGCTTGATACTTCAGGCAGGAGTTATACAGGAGCCCGCGGCATAAAATTTATCATTCACCCGGGATCATCCCTTGCAAAAAAATCTCCCAAGTGGATTTGTGCCCACGAACTTTCAGAAACTACCAGGCTTTTTGCAAGAAATACCGCTAAGATAGATCCTGCCTGGGCCGAAATTCCTGCAGGTGATTTATGCCGCAGGCATTATCACGATATTCACTGGAGCAAAAAGCGCGGTGAGGTTAATGCCCTGGTCAATGTGTCTTTGTACGGTCTTACAATTGTAAGCGACAGAAAGTGTTCTTATTCCCGCATCGATCCTAAACTGTGCCGTGAGCTTTTAATACGTGAGGGTTTGGTACACGGGGAGATCAACAGCAGTCTGCCCTTTTTAAGGCACAATTTAGACCTTACTCAAAAGGTGGAGGAGCTTGAAAACAGGTTAAGAAGAAAAGATCTTCTGGCAGATGACACCGTGCTTGAGGAGTTTTACGACAAAAGGCTCCCTGCTGACATGGTAACTGTAAAAGCCCTGGAACACTGGTGGAAGCGCAAGAGTAAAACCGATCCTAATTTTCTTGACTTTACCATGGAGGACATCACCAAGGCGGCAGAAGAACCCCTAAAAACAGAGCTTTATCCCCAAAAGTGGCAGCACAAAAATATAACTTTTTCCATAAGCTATACCTTCTTGCCCGGTGATGAGCTGGACGGTGCATCCTTGCACATTCCTATTGCCGTTATCAACCAGGTCAATAGTGAGGAATTTACCTGGCAGATCCCAGGACTGCGCCTTGAACTTGTGACCGCACTGATTCGCTCTCTGCCCAAAAAATTAAGACGTAATTTCGTCCCGGCTCCTGAGTTTGCTAAGGCGGTTTTGGAGGCTTTAACTCCCTATGAAGGTGATCTTTTTGCTGAAGTTTGCAAAAGGCTGACTAAGATCTCTGGTGAAATAGTAAGTGTTGCAGATTTTGATTTAACCCAAATCCCTAAGTATCTATTCTTAAATTTTGTCATAGAAGATCTGTCAGGAAAGCCCCTTGCCACGGGCAGAAATTTTAAGGCACTTTGTCAAGGCCTTGAAGGCAGGGCCAAAGAAGTGCTGCAGGATGTGGCAGCAGGAGAGCTTAAGTTTAAAGAGGTAAGCTCAAGCTGGACTTTTGGGACTATTGAAAAAAAGCTTGCCATCAAAAAAGGGAATTTAGACATTATTGCCTTCCCGGCATTATCTGTAAGAGAAGGCGGGGTACAGCTTGAGCTTTTTGACCATGCTCACAGGCAGGAGCATGCCATGCTTGAGGCTGAAGTAAAACTTCTTTTAATGTCCGTTAAGGCCCCGGTTTCGTATCTTGAGGCCCATCTTCCCAATCGGGCCAAACTTGCCATGTATTACCAGCCTTTAGGAAGCATTCAGGATCTTATCGGCGATTTAACAAAGGCTGCGGTATTGCAAATTATTGCAAGGGAGGGCGGACCTGTCTGGGATCAGAGATCTTATGAAAAGCTGCTTTATAAAGTTAAATCTGACATTAATGATACCGTGCTTGATACAGCCAAAATTACCGAGCAGATCCTAATTAGGGTACATGAGCTTAAAAGAATGCTAAAAGGGAAAGCAACCCTTGAGACAGCCTATTGTCTCTCTGAACTCTCAAGCTGGATTGATAACCTGATTTATAAAGGATTTATTGCTGATACTTTACCGGATCATTTAAAAGAGATCCCCCGCTATCTTCAGGCAGGAATTGAGAGAGTTAACAGAATGGCCAGGGATATTAACCGCGACCGACTTTATGCTGCAAAGCTTATCTCGCTTGAGGACAGGCTTAACGGCCTTAAGACCCGCTATCCTTCGGATCTTATCCCAGATGATCTTAAGGAGCTTAAATGGATGCTAGAGGAGCTTAGAGTATCGTATTTTGCACAAAACCTGGGGGTGCCCTGTCAGATCTCAGAAAAAAGAATTTTAAATGAGTTAGAGAGGATCATAAAAGAATATCCTCCGCTTCATTAAAGGAATTGGCAGCAGACACTTTAGTCATGAGAATGCTTTAAGTTTACCCATTTTAAGGCATGAAAACGGCAAGCTGGGCATGAAAACTGTAAGAAATTGTTTTAAAAAACAACAGGCTGTTTTGCAAAATTGCAATTAATGTCAATTTGTTAAGGGGCAAAAGCGGCCGAATTATTGTCGCAGAAGGATGATCCGAAGGTGGCCGAATCATTGTCGCAGGCTGGCCGAATTATTGGCATCGGACACGAACAAGATGCCTTCGCAAAGCAGAGCCGGGGCAGGCTATGGCAGCAAGCACAAGAAGACTAAAGCTCCTGTGGTGATGGTGATGAGATCTTCAATCTTAAACTGACCAAGTTCAGTAAGATCCTGTGGGCTTACAAATGGACAAAGTATGCCGTGAAAATTAGCGTGAAGTAAGAGCCTCTGAGGCTGAAATATTGGCCGATTTTAAGGGCAAATTCCTTAAAAAGGACGTGCCTAAATCGGGAAGCTTAAGGTTTACAAAAAGAATTTAGTACAGCAAAAACCTTGAACAAGGGCAACTTTTCAAAAAGCGCCAAAGTGCTTTATTAAATGGCGTCTTCTCCTTCCTCGCCGGTACGTATACGGATGACACGTTCGACATTAGAGACAAAGATCTTGCCGTCACCTATCTTGCCGGTATGAGCACCCTTCGTGATAGCTTGAATACACAGTTCTGCATCTTCATCCTTTACTACCAGCTCAATTTTTGCTTTGGGAAGAAAATCTACGACATATTCTGCTCCACGATAAAGCTCGGTGTGACCTTTTTGTCTGCCAAAGCCTTTTACCTCAGAAACGGTCATGCCGGAAATTCCGTTGGCACTTAAGGCTTCACGGACATCGTCCAATTTGAACGGTTTGATAATGGCTACAATTTTTTTCATAAGCTAAAAGCAGCTTTCGCTGCAGGACCTCTCTTATTTATGACACAAAGTTAAGTTGCTAAGTAAGCAACGTCTTAATTATAAACTTAATTTTTCAGAAGAATGCCCAAACCTTGTTGTAAGCAGCGGAAAGCTCCCCAAAAGTGCAATGCACTAATTTTGGCACAACCCCAAAGAATTATGTCTTAAGGCAGATTTTTAGGCTCTTTGGGATTAGAGATCCAGGCGTGAAAGGCTGCAGAGACTATTAACATGTCGTCTTGAAGTCTGTTTTGGGAATTCAAAAGCAGACTTTTATGCTCCATATTGGTGAAAAATAAGCGCTATTATTGGGTTTTAGGTTGTTTTATGACTACAAACAGGGCAATTTTAAGCCTTTGATTGACGCGCCAGGCGGTAAATAGGATCTTTTAGCTATCCAAAACAATTTATTGGAGCTAAAAAATGTCACTTAGAAGATTGTTTCACACTTTACTATGGTGTTCCTTTGCCAAAGCAGCGTCAGCCGGCCAGGAGGCACTTGATGTCGCTTCCAACGGCTATATTATTCTGTGCGCAGTGTTGGTAATCATGATGACTGTCCCTGGTATCGGTCTTTTTTATGGCGGTTTGGTTCGCGCCAAAAACTGTCTTTCGGTTTTGGCCCAGTGCATGATGGTATTTTGTGTCTGCTATATCATGTGGGTCGCTTTTGGATATTCTTTGGCATTTGCAGAGTCTGACAGTGCTTTAAATGCTGTAATCGGTTCTTTTGATAAGGCTTTCTTGTTAGGGATTAATCTGGATTCTTTAGATGACAACGGACTGTCAGAGTATACTTTTGTAGCTTTCCAAGGTGCCTTTTGTGCTATTTCCTCGGCACTAATTGTGGGTGCTTTAGTAGAGCGTATCAAGTTTTCAAGTTTAGTAGTAGGAATTTTGCTTTGGGCTGTTCTATCCTACATTCCTTTGGCACACATGGTTTGGGGAGGCGGTTTTATAGATAGTGTCTTCATGCCTTATGACTTTGCAGGAGGGGATGTAGTTCATGTTAATGCTGCAGTAGGCGGTTTGGTTGGTGCTTGGATGCTGGGCCAAAGAGCGGATTTGGGCAAAGTAAGTATGGCTCCTCATAATTTGAGTTTAACCTACATCGGCACCGGACTGCTGTATTTAGGATGGTTTGGCTTCAATGCAGGTTCTGCACTAATAGCAGACGGTACTTCAGCAATGGCTTTTTTAAACACCATAATCTGCCCTGCAGCAGCAGCCATTACCTGGTCACTTATTGAATATAAATTAAACGGTAAAGCCTCGACATTGGGTATGTGCTCGGGGATCCTGGCAGGATTAGTTGCCATTACCCCGGCTTGTGCCTTCATAGGACCTATGGGAGCAATTATCACCGGTGTGGTATCTTCAATTTTCTGTGTTTGGGGTGTCAGAGGTTTTAAGAGAATAACAAGGATTGATGATTCTCTGGATGTCTTTGGGATCCACGGTATCGGAGCTATTGTAGGCGCCATTATGACCGGCATTTTCTGTGCACCATGGCTCGGAGGAGTAGGTTTTAATGGCGAGTGGAACAGTATCTTAGGTCAAGTTTCAGGTCAAACTGCTTCAGTTATTATTGCCATGATTTGGTCTGCTGCAGCAACCTTCATATCCTTCAAGATCGCAGGTCTTGTAACCGGTGGTCTTAGAGTTACTTCAGAACAAGAACGTGAAGGCCTTGATTTGGTAGCACACGGTGAGAGAGGCTATAACGTCTAAGCAATTAGTACAGTGAAAACAAGAACAAGGGAAGGTAATACTTCCCTTTTTTGAATATGTCAGTGTTAGTGCTCAGATGAGCTGTTGTTAATACTTAAGCCAAAGTGTCACACTTTTGATTTGTGACCATGTCACTGGAATCTTATTCTAACTTCCTGTTTTTCCCTGTGATTCTGTCACTCCTTTTGGTTCTTCATTCTGTCACTTACCTGTTTTTCTAAATTGCGTGCATTTGGATCCTTAATATTGAAAGTAAAGCTGTTTTAAGCTGAAGGCACACTTTTGGAAAGAGGGCCAACCTGCTTTACCGCATTATTTTCAGTTGGTGTTAGATTTTTGAAAAAAATCACGTTTCCATTTTTAAAAACTTTTTGCTTTTTAACAGTTTGTTTTA
>CAYNSI010000017.1:0-9256 GCA_964399665.1 uncultured Enterobacterales bacterium
GAAAATTTATGAAAAATATGGAGGGTTGACATGAGCGTTGATGGAGTAGAAAACTCGCAAAGTACCATGAGCCTGAGCTTTATTACTGCCGCCACACAAGATAATGCCCAGTACGAGTTTGCGGTGTTGCAGCTTGAGCTTGCCGAAAGCTGTAAAAGTGCCGCCGAGAGCAGATTAGAAGCCATTAAGGAGCTCCAGGAAAAATCAAAAGCGCTTACGGAAGCTGTTGTTGACCTCAGGACTGTCAAAAGTCTGATACAGTCAAATACACAGGATGATGATAATTATTACGTAAGCTTCAAAAAATTCGGCGGTGATATCTCTTACTCTAATATATCTTCTCAAATATCGAGACTGGAGGCTGCCTATGACTTAGTGAAAAATTACTCCGGCAATTCCGATGAGCATGGATATCGTATCGAGGTGGAGTCTCGCAGCCTCGGGGATAAGATCGCAAACGTGTCAATGTCTGGTGATAAAATTACAGTTCCCGGGCTGTCATCATATTATGATATTCTTTCCAACTTTGACAACAAATACGGCTATATATGGGCAGATGAGCTTAAGGATTATCTGCAGATTCGCATTAATTTGCTTTCTGCTGCTCAGATATGCTCTGAAAACGGGGTTGATATTTCCTCGTGGCCGACAAGCGGGAATCTTACGACTTCCCGTGTCGAAGTGTTGATCGCCCAAATTCAGGCAGCCCAGGAGGAAATAAGCTCTGACATAAATACTCACATGGTCTTTGTACAGGATTCCATGAGTCAGTATTCTTCCTATTTGGAAGGTGCTTTTTCCGCGGCATCCGAAGCGGTTGATATTGCAAGTGCGATAGCAAAGCAAATGTAGGGTATTATGGGGTTCTGTTTTAAATAGGAGTTCTGCCATGTTAGACCATGATAAAGTAAACGCATTCATTGAAGAGTCGCAAAAGAAGATAAAAGAGCTGGACGCAGTTTATGAACAAAATTACCGGCTGCTCAAACAAAATGAACACTTGTTCAGGAGCAGTCCGGAAATTAAGGCCAAGGCAAGAGAGCTTCTTGAGGAAGCCAGGGCTAAGGCCGCTGAAGATGGAAGGGCGGCTGTAAAGGCCTATGATATTTCCACAAACAACACTAAAAGGACCAGTTTTTCAAGACGCCGTAATATGATCTAACTTGGAGATTTAAAAAATGTCTGTAGGTGGAGTCAATCTTGGTCAGAATTTTTCCGTAAACGGACCGGGAACTTCTCAGGGCCAGGCCTCAGGGGTATCCGGGGATTTGGGCGGCATGTCTGTTACTGTTGCCGATGATCCGGTTTCTGCGCTGCAGGACAGTGCAGAGGAGTTGACCTTTGCAAAAGACAATTCCAGGCAGACAAAATTAGCCGACAGAAAGCAAAAGGCATCCGAAAATGCTTCCAGGCAGAACTTAGAAAGGCTCAAAAAAGCCATGGAAAAGGTTGCTGCCAATGAAGATACCCATGCAAGGCAGCAGACTTTAAGGTATTGGAAGGCAGACCCTAAAAGCAGCAAAGATCTTTTGGAGAACCTTAAGAAGCTTGGAGGTCATAGTTCTTCTAATTATGCTTTTTTGCTTTTGGAAGCCCAAAAGCCTGAAAATGCGGAAGTAAAGGAATTACTGCAGCAGGCGGCAGATGAGCTTTTTGATGAAAATAAATCTGAAATCATGGCAGCTGCCAATTCCCTGCCTGCCTTTGAGGGAGAAAGTTTTGCCTCGGTTATTTCATTAAGCGAAACCTATAGTGATATAGCCAATAAACCACATGATCCCCAAAGTCTTCTTGACTATCTTGATACCAAGTTCGGCAAGGAAAATCTGCAAAAAGGCATTGACTGCATGTTCAAGGCATTAGCCTGCGACCTGTCTGCTGCAAGCCCCTCCCGCGAGGAAAATGTCTTAAAAGATCTTGCAAGCACCCTTGCAAAAACCAAGACTTTAAACTCCTCACTGAACATAGTAAACAGCTTTGTAACCAGGATCAAGGAGACTCTCAAACTTGACAGTAGGAAGCTTAATGCCGACCAGCTTTTACTTGAGATAACAAAATTATCCAAATCCCGTTTTATCACATCTTTGCACGTACAAAATCTCTATCGTGACAAGGTAAAAACGTCCAATCCCCAGGAGGAGGTGCTGGTGGCCCAGGAGCTTTTACGCATGGAAAGAGGGCTTGCCGAAGAACTGTTCAACAGCCCCGAAGACAGGGTAAAACTTCTTGACGGCACCCAAAGACTGGTAGATGAGCTTATCGATAAGGAAGATGAATGGCTCGAGAGCGGGGGAGCATAAATTGAACGACAATGAATTAAATGACTTTGCCTCAAGGCTTAAACTTGAAGGACTTGAACTTAATTTTGACGCCCCTTTATGCTTTGTGGTTGATGACAAGTACAGATTTACACTTGAGTACAATCAAAATGAGGAATTGGTTTTAACTCTGCAGACAGAACTTAAAAGCTACGATACAGAAACTTTAATAAAGTTTGTAAAAAAGAGCTCTTATCTTGAAAAAAGAAGGCTGCAATTTTCCGTTGGTTACTCAAGAGACAGGCTTTATCTTATGACCATGTTAAATTCAAATATCAAGGGTTCGGAGCTGGTAACCGAGGTTCTGGAACTTTTGGGACAGTATCAGGATATAATGGAGGGATAATTTATGGCAGTAGAAATTTTTAATCCTAATGTAGGCATCTCCAGTGTTTTGCCTGGCATCAGCACGGAACATCTTCCCAATGCAGATGATTTTAATACCATAGGCCAGCAGGCAAATCTGGGGGAGGTGCAGTCCTACAAGCAGGCTTTAAATGCCAATTCCTTCAATACCAATATAGTAAGCAACTTCACTCCTGAAATTGTCTCAGATGATCTGCTCCGTCCTGCAACTTTTAATAATCTTTTAAATTCTAGCATGAGCAAACTTGCTGAAATCAAGGATGCTGATGTCAGGGATTTTTTGCAGCAGGATTTAAAGCCCTTATCAGACAATAGGGAACTTTTAAACGCCTATTTGGGAATGATGGTTGAAGGATAAATAGATGTTGGATCATGCAGAGATTAAGGCATTAGAAGTTCTGGCTTATTTCTTCTATCAAACCGGAAATGCCCAAAGCAGTCTCAGGGCTGTCAAGGCGCTTTTGGCAGTAGAACCCAAAAATGAATGGGCCAGGGTGATGCTTATTCTATGCTTTGACAAGCTCAATCAATTTGACAGGGTAGCTGAGCTTACGGCCAATTTAAAACAATACAATCTTAATAAAAAACAAGAACATGCTTTAAGTCTTGTCAGGGCAAGAGCCCTGCAGAAACTTGGCAGAACAGGTCAGGCCAGGGAACTTGTGGCAAGTCTGGCTAAGCAGGAGCAGCAATGACTATTCTACAAAGTGCTAGATTCAGTGCTTCGCTGGTATCAAGGCACGCGGATTTTATTCTGATTGCCATGGTGGTTGCGGTTATCACCCTGATGATCGTACCCCTTCCGACCTTTTTTATCGACCTGTTAATATCTGCCAATATTGCAGTATCCTTTGTCATCCTGATGATGACCATGTACACACCGAATGTGCTGGCATTCTCATCCTTTCCTTCACTGCTGCTGTTTACCACCTTGTTCCGCGTCGGCTTGAACATCGCAACTACGAGACTTATCCTGCTTAATGCCGATGCCGGTGAAATCATCTTTACTTTTGGAAGGTTTGCAGTGGGGGGTAATTTTATTGTAGGTGCAGTGGTATTCATAATTCTTGCCATTGTGCAGTTTTTGGTTATTGCCAAGGGTTCTGAACGTGTCTCCGAGGTCGGGGCGCGTTTTTCACTTGATGCTATGCCCGGCAAGCAAATGTCTATTGATGCCGATCTTAGGGCAGGAGCTATTGATTCTGAAGAGGCCCAAAGAAGACGTAATAATGTTTCTTTAGAGTCTCAAATGTATGGTGCCATGGATGGTGCCATGAAATTTGTAAAAGGGGACGCTATTGCCTCACTTTTGATTGCCGCGGTGAACATTGTGGCAGGAACCATCATCGGGGTTACCCAAAGAGGGATGGCAGCAGGCGATTCATTGCAGCTTTACGGCGTGCTGACAATAGGTGACGGGCTGGTATCACAAATTCCTTCTTTGCTCATAGCAATTTCAGCAGGTATTTTGGTGACCCGCTCAGGCGGTGATGTAAATAATGTCGGCGAACAGATAGGCACTCAGATCTTCTCCCAGCCGCGGTCAATCTGGGTAGCAGGAGTTTTAGTGTTTCTTTTTGCCCTGGTTCCGGGGTTCCCCAAACTGCAGCTTTTTACATTATCTGCAATTCTTTTGGGAATAGGGCTTGCTTTAAATTACATTTCATCTTATAATGAAACTGAAGTCAATCCCAGGGACGAGATTAAGAATACCCTGAAAGCTGCTGCAGACAAAAAAACACTTACCCAGGATTCCGGGGAAGAATTTTCACCAGTTGTGCCGCTGATTTTAGATTTGGCACCGAATTTATCAGATACCCTTGACTACGGTCTACTCAATGAAGAGCTTGTCAGCTTAAGAAAGACGCTGTATTTTGATTTGGGAGTGCCGTTTCCTGGTGTTAATTTAAGAGAAAATCCTAATTTAAAGAATTTTGAGTACGCCCTGCAGCTTGATGAAATTCCCGTTGGATACGGAAAACTCATAAATGGTTCGGTATTGGTCAGGGATGATCCTGACAATGTAAGAATGCTGGGCATTGACGTAGAAGAAGGCATGCCTTTTCTGCCCTATGAGAAGTCCTGGTGGATTAAAGATTCTGACAAAGGGCTTTTAAGTAAGATTGGCACCACCTATCTTACGCATGAAAGAGTAATTTCACTGCATTTATCCCTGCTGCTTGCCCGTCATGCCGGAGATTTTATCGGTCTGCAGGAAACCAAATATCTGTTGGACAAGATGGAGGAAAGGGCACCTGAGCTGGTACATGAAGCCAGCAGGCTTCTGCCGCTGCAGAAGATAGGTGATTTGTTCAAGCGCCTGGTACAAGAGCAGGTTTCTATTCGGGATTTAAGGGCAATTTTGGAGGCCATTGTGGTCTGGGCCCCTAAGGAAAAAGATATTGTCATGCTTGCCGAATACATAAGAACAGCACTTAAGCGTCAGATAAGCTATAAGTTTTGTGCCGGCAATAATCTGTTACCTGCAGTGCTTTTGGAGCCTGCCTGTGAAGAAAAAATAAGACAGTCAATACGACAGACATCATCGGGATCATTTTTGGCATTGGATCCTGAGTCCTCAAAGGCTTTTCTTGATGAAGTCAGAAGAATTTGCGCAAATAGGGAGCATCAACGCGTGGTAATAATAAGCTCCATCGATATTAGAAGGTATATAAGGAGGCTTATCGAGGGTGAGTTTTACGAGGTCCCGGTGCTTGATTACCAGGAACTTACCCCTGATATTTCCGTACAGCCTGTAGACAGAATTAAACTTTAGGTTATTCAAAGGAGAAATTAGTTATGTCCGAAAAAACACAAGTTTCTGTTTTGGAAGCTGTAGCTCTTCTTGGTAAAGGTTACACTCTTGCTGATCTGGCAGGAATAACCCCGGAGCAGCTTGATGTGCTTTACGCTGTGGCATATCAGTATTATGTGGCCAAAAATTATAAGGATGCATTGAGTATTTTCAGAGCCCTTTGCCTCTATGATGCTGGGGAACAGAAATATTTCATGGGACTTGCAGGATGTCAACAGGGCTTGAAGAAATACAATGAAGCTGCTGACTCCTACTCAATGTGCTGTGTGTTAAGCGGTCTTAAAGATCCCAAACCTATGTACTATGCTGCCGTGTGTTTGTTAAAGGCCGATCGCAGGGATGATGCAGTAGTAGCCCTACGGAGTCTTGAAATCATGGGCCGTGACGGAAAATACAAAGAACAAGATGATGCCTTTATTGCCAAGGGCAGGGATCTTTACGAAATTCTGACCAAAGAAAATCCTGAAAAAGGAGGGAAAGATGACTAGCAACGTAAATAGTGACTATAGAAATATTCAAAGTACCGCGCTCACAGAAATGATTGCAGCATTAGGAAGCGCGTCCGACTCACAAAAAACGACAGGGTATACGACCTCCGGCACTATTCCTGCTGAGTTAAAAGCAGTTTTATATTCTGACACTCCGGAATTAGAGCTTCCTGCACAAAGCACTAAGGGGATCAGTATGGCGGATCTTGCTCAGATGGGTAAGGCTGCAATTATGTCCCTTATTGATAATGAGCAGCGCGATGAGGCGGTGCAAAGCGGACTTTCTTCAATTGAAACCCGCAGAGAGCAAAGGGCAGCAGCCAATGAGGAGCTTATTGCAAATCTTCAGGAGCAGGCGGAAAAGGCTGAAGATTTGGCATCAATGTCAGTTTGGCAGAAAATTTTATCCGTGTTGAGCATGGTTTTTACTGCCATCGCAGCCGTTGCCACCATTGTTGCAGGGGTAGTGACCGGCAATCCTCTCTTGATAGCAGGCGGAGTAATGCTGACTTTAACGGCTACCGAGCAGATCATGTCTGCTGCTTCGGACGGCAAGTATTCGCTGCAGGGGCTTGGGGCGTATATCATTGAAAAACACGGCGGCAACGAGACTGCCAATACGATAGCCTGCGCTGCTATCTCCTTTTTGTTTGGTCTTACGGGAGCTGCCCTGTCTCTTGGAGGATCAGTTACCAGCACTATTGCCCAGACTGCAAGTACCGCGCAGAAAATTGTCAATATCGGAAGCTCGATTGCCAATATGACAGGATCACTTGCCAATGCGGGATCTGCTGCGGTAGGTATTGTATCTTCAGTTTACAACTCACAACTTAAAGAGATTCAAGCAGATGCAGCTGACCTTCAGGCAATTCTTGAGAAAATTCAGGCGGCCTCTGATCTTGAAAATGAATGGCTTGAGGAAATCCTGGAAAGATATCAGGACATGACTGAAAGCGTGTCAGACATAGTTGATGAATGCAATGAGGCTCTGGGGGCTGTATTAACTGGAGCTCCGGCAATGGCATAGGAGGAAAGAAAAATGGTAAATAGCATCACAAGTTCGCTTATTGATAACATGACTACGGTTATTAATAACATGAAAGAAAGTACTGAGTCAGCAGGAAATAATCCTACAGGAATATCAGAAGTTCAGAATACCACTGCTGCAGGTGCTCCGACAAGCAAGCTTAGTACCCAGGAAATAGATGAGACTCCTCCTGTCATTCCTGCCCAGAGTGAAGAAACTCCGGAATTAGAGCAGGGCGGGGAAGTTACCCAGAGTACTGTAAAGACAGTTGCCTCTGTCTGTCTGCCTTCTTTTGCTGCCGAAGTTCTGGCGGCAATTCAGGAGTCCACATCGGAGATGATTAGGGACAATCGTATGATATCGTACGAGGCCAAGATGGAAAGCGCTGATAGTCTGGTAGATCAGGCCGAACAAATGCGCAAGCAGGCAAATTATATCTTATGCTTTGGAATTGCCTCTGGCGCACTGAGCATAGCAGGAAGTCTTGCTTCGATTTCAGTGAGCGCCGTTTCCATGGGCAACTACGCCTCTTTGGGCAAATCTAATGAATGGCTGGGATCCATGAACTCTATAGCAGGCTCCACTGAAAAATTGGCCAGCAGCACCGGAAGTATGATTGATAGTATCGGCAGTTTTTATCAAAAAGGATGTGAGGCTACGATTTCCGAACTTCAGGCTGAAGCCGAGAGAAAGGATGCCTTAGCAGAACAAATTGATTCAATCAACAGTTCTCTGCAGGAAACCGTACAAAAGGCTATAGATACCTTAAGTTCGATTACCCAGAGCATGAATGAAGCAAGAAAGTATATTTTGACTTAAGGAATAAATCATGAAGGCTACAAAGGCGATCGAAAATATTTTCAGTCAGGCAGGATGGTTCCTTCAGAATACATCAATTGACGGGGCTATGTATGCAGTATGTGCTGAGCTTGAGAATTACACGGTCAATTTTGCAGCCTTCAATGATGATGAAATATATATTTTTATAGATTTACTTATTCTGCCAAAAGACGAACTTAAGGCACTTGAGATCGTGAAAAAAGCCTGCGCCATGCAGATGCAGGTTTATTTGGAACATAAAATAAATGTTACCATAGAGGATAATAAATTAAGACTGGAGCTTGTTTTGCAGGGCGATATTTCCATTGATGAGATGCTTATGAAAGCAGGCAGGTTTCTTGATGATGTTGACTATTTTTATGACACCTTGATCCCTATGACAAGTTCTGGTTATCACAATCACTTTTTAATGGGGGGCTTTTAAGATGGGATTTAAAGGCCTCGTAAAGATAAAGTCAGCCTTGCTGTCATTGGGGCTTTGCTTTAGTCTTAATGTAAGTGCGGCATATTTTACCGGCACATATTCACATTTTTCAGATGGGGAAACCCTTGAAGCAGTATTGGCGGATTTTTCCCGGGCCCAGGGATTGTCGGTGCAGATTTCCAGCGCGGTTTCAGGATCTGTTCACGGCAGGTTTGAAAATATCAATCCTAAGGTATTTCTTGATGCCATAAGAACAGCCTATGGGGTCAGGTACTATGTCATCGGCAAAACCATTTATTTCTATCATGAAAATGAAGAAACCAGGACATTGTTTAAACCTTCATCTCTAGGTCCTGATGAACTCAGAAGACTTTTGGCCTCCACGCAGCTTGCCTCATCAGATCTGCCTTTTGTGGTTGATGAAAACGGCTTTATAGTGTTCTATGGCCCGGCTTCTTATGTTGAAACCATGATTAATGTAGCCCGGGAGTTTGATTTAAACCAGGGGCGTACTGTAGTAATGGAGGTTGTCAAATTAAAGCATGCCAAAGCTCATGATCTGCAAATAGCCAGTATGGACAGTGTCGTAAATGTACCGGGGGTTGCCACTATTTTACAGGCGATGGTTACAGGCGGTTTGTCAGGCGGCGGGGTTATGCAGGTTACCACTCAAAGTCCCAGAGTTCAGGGACTTCGCGGCAGCGGCATGGCTTCGATAGGAGGAGCCCCTGCCATGGCAGCATCGGCTGCGATCCCCCCCAGGGATCCTAATGCCAATCCTGCAGAAGGATTTGCCCCCAATATTATTGCCGATACCAGGCAGAATGCGGTATTGATCCAGGATTATGGTTATCGCATCCCTTATTATAAGCAGGTAATAGCAGATCTTGATGTGCCGCTGCGTCTTGTTGAACTGCATGCTGCCATTGTTGATGTAGATATTGCCGCAACCAATGAGCTGGGGATTGACTGGCAGGC
>CAYNSI010000017.1:9356-18768 GCA_964399665.1 uncultured Enterobacterales bacterium
GCTCATTTATGGCTCAGGTCCAAATGCTCGAAGAGAATAACAAGGCAAGAACCCTGGGAAGACCCTCAATTCTTACTATGGATAATATTGAGGCTACCCTTGAGAATACCACTACCCAGTATGTACCCATATCAGGACAGGAATCTTCAGATCTATACAAGGTAGAGACAGGTACCGTTCTTAGGGTAACGCCCCACATTATTGATGATCCTGAAACCGGTGATGTTTTTATTCAAATGGTTATTTCACTGCAGACTAATGAAGACACTGACGGCGACAGCTTAAACACGAGTGAGACCACCTCCGGTCAGTTGTATGTAGCACCGGTAAGTCAGACCAAAATTAATACCCAGGCTCTGGTGCGTCAGGGACAGTCACTGCTTTTGGGCGGCTACTATGTTGAAAGCGTAACTGAAAGCAACTCCGGAATCCCCGGCCTTAAGAATGTGCCCTTTTTGGGGGCTCTTTTTGGCAGCGACAGCACGCAGACCAGCACCAGGGAGAGACTGCTTCTTATAACTCCCAGGGTAGTGGGGATTGATGAGGTAAATATTCCAGAAGGTGTTGATGATCCTGCTTTTGCTGTGTCCCCGACTCAGGATAATTATGAAAAGAGGGAGCGCAAAGAAAGCGGCGGCTGTGCAGCCTCAACGGAGGCTGCTCAAGAACCGCAGCAAATTGAGGAGCATACCAGCTCATCAGGCACGAGGCTTGTAAATGAGCTTAATGCAGCAGGAAGTGAGATTTAGGGGGACTTGATGGGCTTGCCAGTTAATTTCAAGTTCCTTTCAGGAGAGCATATTGGGGCCACTCTTGCTCTTGTTCCCGGCAGTTATCTTTTGGGAAACACCGAAGATTGTGATATTGAACTTGAAAAAGGTCAAACTGCTGCAGTAAGACTTGATATTGATGAGAATAATGGAGTAACCGTAAGCCTTGAAGATGGCGAGGCATTTGTAGGAAATACTGCCTTAACCTCTGAGAAGGTGAAATTAAATCCAGGCGATATTTTGGTGATGGGCCTTACTGCAATTGCCTTGACTGCAGAAGGCATGGATCTTAAAAAAATTGATTTAAGTGCCTTAGGATTTAATACCAGTCAGGATACTGAACAGCAGGAAAGTCCTGCAGATGGTGTAGAAAGCAGTCCTGAGCTTAAGACCACAGAAGAGATTAGTGAAGAGCCGGAGGCGGCTTTAGAATTTGAAAGCCCCAAATATCTTTCGGTACTTATTGCAGCAGGTTTTGCGGTTTTAGTGGTGCTTTTTTCAGGACTTATTTTAGGTTCCTACCTTTACGGAGAAAAAGCTCATGAAAGAGATGCCCTTGCAAAGGCATTGGCATATCTTGAAGAAAAGGGTGCCTCAGAGGTTACTGTTGCAATTGATGACAGGCTGCTTATCTTTGAAGGAACTCTTGCAAGCAGTGAGGAATATGCCTCCTTTGTCGCTGATGTGCCTGCATTTGCTGTCCCCAGCATTTTTAAAATCAGTGTAAAGGATCGCAGGCTTGCAGCAGTTGAAGATGCTTTTATAAGACGCGGGGGCGATGCTTCTGCAAGATACAGTGAGGATGGCTCTGAAATTTTAGTCTATGGCTATGTAAGAGATCCTTATGTTGAAGGAAAGGTTATTACTGAGATCGAAAAAGAACTGAAGCCTGACTTACAAGTGATTTCCATGCTGATTTATGAACAGAGCTTACGCTCTATTTTAGAAAACAGTGCTTCAGAGTATTTGTTGCCGCTTGAGTTTAACTATGAAGATTTGTATGTGGTTTATGACGGCAGACTTAACCTCGAGGAAAGAAGAGCCCTTAAGGAATTTGAGTTTGCAGTAACACAAAGAGTAGGAGGCTCTGTTGCCCTGATTTCAAGGCAGCAGCAGCAAAATCGAAATATTGGCATCCAAAGGGTCGGGGTATATGCCGACAGTGCATCAGGAGGACCAGAAAGCAATATAAGTGCAGACCTTGCAGGCAGCACTACATATATTGCAGCTGCTCCCGTTCAAATCGACCCTGCAGCAGGCGGCACAGGTATGGCAGGCGGTGCAGGAGCTGCTGCAGGAAGCAGCGCCGGCGCCCAAAGTGGATCTTCGGGAGGAACTGGTATCTCCATTTTGAACCCTGCCTTAAGCGTTCCGCGTTTTGGCAGCAGCAGGGGGCCCAGGGCAGAGCCTTTTCAAATCGAAAATGTCACCGGGGTTACCATGAGTCCGCTTAGGTTTATTTCGATGCGCAGCGGTCAGAAGTTTTTTGAAGGGGCTCTGATGTCAGATGGCAGCGTGCTGCAACAGATTACTTTGGATAAATTGGTTTTTCTTAAAGATGGAGAGGAGGTAGTTTATGAACTCAAATGATGTTGACGTCTACAGTATGCTCAATGCACCAAATAAGGTGCAGCTGCTAAAAGGCGTTAACGAAGATGTTTTTTCTATTAAGGTCAAGCTTAAACATGCCATGGACGCAGGTTTGGGCGAAGAAGATTTTAAAACCGCCAGATTGTATGCAGAAAGCTGCGATTTGGCATCCTATATTGTAAATACTCTTTATGATTAATTTTTTGGAGGTGTATTATGTCTGATTCTGGAATTTCTGTTACTGGTGGTGGTCTTGTCAGCATGGTAGACTCGGCCCTGAATACACTTGGAACTGAGTCATCCAATTTAGAAGCAAAAATGGCTGCAATCAGCAGTGGTGATTATGGCGAGTATAGTGACCAGACTACGGCAATGCTGGCTTTACAATTTGAGATAGGTCAATACAATACTCTGGTGGAGCTTACTTCAAGCATTACCAAAGATCTGTCTGATGCCATCGAGAACATAAGCCAAAAAGTTTAACCGGAGGTAAAACGTGGCTTTATTATCTACGGAAGAAAAAAGGCTCCTTGTCAAACTAGGCTTTGCTGCCTGTCAAAAAGGCAAGGTAAAGCATGCCAGGGACCTTTTTGAAAAGCTTTTGGAGGCCGAACCTGATGCAGTCGGCGCCAAAGTAGGGCTTGCTTTTTCACACATTGTGGTCAATGATTTTGCCAAGGGTGATGAGCTTTTAAATGAGGTTATGGTAAAACATCCTGATGATATGGAAGCTGCCGCTTTAAGAGTGCTTTCATTTGCCCTGCAGAAAAAGGAAAATGAAGCCAGGGAGGCGGCAGCCAAAATTCCTGAAAAGGAAGGTTCTGCCTATTCACTGGCTCAAGGAGCATTGGCCCTGTTGTAGAGGTTAAAGTGGGAAGCATCAAAAAAGTACTAGCCGCCTGTGCCATGGCGGTCCTGTTGACCGGGTGTAACGAAATCCTGTACAGCAATCTTTCTGAGAATGATGCCAATGAGATGCTGGTGACTTTGTTAAAACGCGGTGTAGAGGCTGAAAAGGTAAGCTCGGGGGATCTGTTTAATATTTCCGTTCCCAGGGAAGATCTGATCCTGGCATTGGAGATCATCAAAGAAAACTCCCTGCCGCGCGAACAGTTTCAGTCTTTGGGGACGGTCTTTTCAGGTCAGGGAATGATTTCCTCGCAAACTGAAGAACAGGCCAGGCTTGCTTTTGCTATTTCCCAGGAACTTTCTGCAACCTTTAGCAAGATTAACGGAGTGCTGGATGCCAGGGTTCATGTGGTCCTGGTACAGCATGAACAGTCATCTGGTTTGACTACACCGCCTTCTGCAGCCATTTTCATCCGCTATCTTAAAGATTCTCCTGTTATGGAGATGATTACCGGCATGAAAGATACCGCTGCCAAGGCTGTCCCTGGTCTTACCATTGACAATGTTTCTGTTATGACAGAACTGTTTCAGGAAAGTGCTGTCGCTCCGAAGACCAGGGCAATACCTTGGTATGAAAGAAGTTCTGCAATTGCAGCCTTTTGCATCGCAGGACTTGCTCTGATAGTTTTGGCACTTATTATCGTTGCAAGAAGAATGGGCTTTAAACTGGTAAGGACGGCAAAGGCGGAGCAGAATTCTTAAAATGGATCGCGCTTATGCTTTGTCGATTCTTGAAGACAGGGAACTGTTTACAAGGATTGTTGCCTTCAACGGCAGGTATGGCAGAACGTTAGGATACCGTGCTGATCTGTACGATAAAAATTTTATTGAAGCCCTGAAAAGTGCAGATCCTGCCTTACTATTGTTACAAGAACACAAGGCCTTTGAATTTGAATTTACAGAAGGTTTTGAACGCACTCTTCTTGTGGATGATAATGAACTTGAGTTCTTATGCCGCCGCCTGGGGGCAGCAGCTCTTGCCAAAATGTTTGCAAATACCATCCTAAAAGAGCAGAAAAATCTGCTTTTTACTTTTATAGACCAGGAACTTTACGATTTTGTGTTGAAGTTTGCCCGTTTCATTCTCGATGAAAGTCTGATTCTCAATAAAGCATCCTTCGATGAAGATTTGATAAGAAGATATCCTAATTTAGGAGCGGCCATTCTGGGTGGTTTTTGGCAGTCTCTTGAAAATGTTAAATTAAAGGAAATTGCCAAAAATAGACTCAAAGTTCTTATGGGAGATGAAAAAGAGGCCAGGATTTTAAATCCTAATAAATTGTACCGGTTCATAGGTAAAGTCTTAAGTCATGATAAGGGAAAGTTATGGACAAGATGTTTGAATTAGGTGCTAAGAAGTGGAATATCGACAGGGCGCTTAAGATCATCCCCAAAGCTGCCTTGGATGTGCTTTATGATGCCAATGAAATCATCGACAAAAGCAGGGAGCTTGCAGCTCAAATTGAGCAGAAGGCCAAGGAAGATTATGACAAGCGCTATCTAGAAGGCTATGAGGTGGGCAAGGCCGAGGGCAAAGGTGAGTACACTCAGAAGATCATGGAAATGGTCCTGGCCCAGGTGGACTCTTTAGAAGGTCTTGAAAGGCAGCTTGTGGACGTAGTTATCAATTCCCTTACCAAGATTTTAGGTGAGATAGACGCAGATGAGCTGATAATAAGGGTGGTGCGCAAGGCATTAAGTGCTGTGCGCGGTGAAAAAAGAATTCTCGTTAGGGTTTCTTTGCAGGATGAGCCTGTGGTAAGAGAGGACTTAAAACCCTTTTTGCTGTCTGCAGACGGCCGAAGCGGCTACATTGAAGTTTTGGGGGACACTAATCTTAAAAGAGGTGACTGTATTTTGGAAACCCAGATGGGGGTGGTTGAAGCAGGTCTTGCCTCACAGCTTAAAATCCTTACTGAGACCTTGAAAGAGAGGGTAGGTAATGGCTCTTGAGTATATTGGGCAGATGCTCAAGGATGCCGTCCTTGAGTCTGTTCCTTTGGAAATAAGAGGCCGTGTCGATCAGGTAGTAGGGACTATCATCCACGCAACGGTACCAGGAGTTGAAATAGGAGAGCTTTGTATTTTAAGAAATCCTGCAAGCTCATGGTCAATGCGTGCTGAGGTTGTAGGTTTTTCAAAAAACACCGCGCTTTTGACCCCTTTAGGAGATATTGAAGGGATCTCCTATCACACTGAAGTGATCCCCACAGGGCACGTGCTGTCGGTTCCTGTAGGCGAAGAGCTTTTAGGCAGGGTGCTAAACGGACTTGGAGAAGTTGCCGACAACGGTCCTGCCCTTAAAACCCATAAGTTCTATCCTGTTTATGCCGATCCACCTCCTGCCATGTCAAGAAAACTCATATCAGAGCCCATAAGTCTGGGCCTTAGGGTATTAGACGGGGTATTAACCTGCGGTAAGGGGCAGAGAATGGGAATCTTTGCTGCAGCAGGCGGCGGTAAGTCCACCTTACTGTCATCGATTATCAAAGGCACGGATGCTGATATTTCCGTTTTGGCTCTGATAGGAGAGCGCGGCCGTGAGGTCAGAGAGTTTATCGAAAAAGATCTTGGCCCAGAAGGCATGAAAAAGGCAGTAATTGTAGTTTCCACATCTGACAGATCTTCCATGGAGCGTCTTAAGGCTGCCTATACTGCTACAGCCATAGCAGAGTACTTCAGGGATGAGGGCAAAAGCGTGCTTTTGATGATGGATTCTGTTACCCGTTTTGGACGTGCCCAGCGTGAGATAGGGCTTGCAGCAGGTGAACCGCCTACAAGACGCGGTTTTCCCCCTTCAGTATTCTCAACTCTGCCAAAGCTGATGGAAAGGGCAGGTAATTCTGATAAAGGGTCAATTACAGCCTTGTACACCGTGCTGGTAGAAGGTGATGACATGACAGAGCCCATTGCAGATGAGACCAGATCTATTTTGGACGGTCATATTATTCTGTCAAGAAAGCTTGCATCCCAAAATCACTATCCTGCCATCGATGTATTAGCGTCAGTATCTCGTGTGATGAATGCCATAGTTACAAGTGAGCACAAAAAAGCCTCGCAGCGTCTGCGTGAGATCCTGGCAAAGCATGCTGAAATTGAGCTTTTGGTGCAGCTTGGTGAATACAAACAGGGCGCAGATCCTGAGGCTGACTTTGCTCTAACTCACATTGATGCCATAAATGGTTTTTTAAAGCAGGGACTTGACGAAAAGTCCACCTTTGAGGAAACTTTAAAAAAACTTTTGGAAGTTGTGAAATAAAGAAAGGGTGCCTAAGATGTATAAATTATTAAGTGCTCTTTTATTATCAGTTTGGCTCCATGAGGCTGCCGCAACTGGCACTGCCCTGATCCCCATGCAAAAATGCCCCGGTGATGAACCTGTTAAAGTTGCAGTTTTTCAGGCAGGATCCTACCGGGATTTTCAAAAAGTATTTTTTCAAACCGTGCTGGCTCTGACTGAAGACGGCTTGATTAAAAACATCAGCACTCCTTTATCCCCGGATTTTATTTTCGATATTAATGATAATTATAAAAATTTGGCAGAGAGAACTTCAGGCGGCTGTCTTGAGTTTTTGGAAGACGGATTGTATGACGGCAAATGGGAAGATGAGCTGATAAAAGAAAATGAAGTAAAGCTCAAAGCGCGCATTAAAGAGAAAAAAGATGTTGATATGATCTGGGCCTTGGGTACGCTTGCAGGAAAAATTCTGGCAGATCCTTCCTTAGGTGTTCCAGTTTTGGTGATGACCAGCACCGATCCTGAATCTGCGGGCATTATTGGCCCCGGTGAGTTTTCCAATAAAAAAAATATCCATGTACAAAAAGAAGTAGGTCGTTATCATTCTGAGCTCAAACTTTTTTATGATATCTTCAAATTTAAAAATTTGGGTGTTATAATTGATGATGATGATGCAAATCTTGCAGGTCAGGCCTACCCTATAATTCTTCAAACTGCAAAAGAACTTAATTTTAAACTTAATGTCTGCCGCGGCCCTGTTATCGGTGTCGATGATTCAATAGCACAACTGGCTTTTAGCAAATGTGTTGCAACGTTGGCCGAAAAGTCAGATGCCGTATACATTCCCATGGGCAATGGTGCCAGTCCTACGGATATGTACTTTCAAATAAAACCTCTTATAGATAATGGGATCCCCACTTTCTCCCAAACGGGAGTTAATGAGGTTGAGATGGGAGTGCTGCTGTCACTGTCGGATTCGGACCTTGAAAGCTCAGGCAGATTTGAAGCTGATGTGATAAAGAAAATACTGCACGGCCAAAAACCTGAGGAGATCTCCCAGTACTACTACGCACCTTTGTCTTTGAGCTTGAATTTGCAAACTGCGATACTTATTGAGTGGAATCCTACTTTTGAGGTGTTAATTGCCGTAGACAAGGTGTTTCAAACCATAAAAAGACCCAGGCAGGAATTAAGACGGCAGGCTGTCAATGCCAGGGATCATCAAGAGCCGGAAATACAATTCATTGAAGGCTGATGGATATTTCCCTTTAAGATCCCTAAAGTAATCAGGCCCTAAGACGGTTATCCCACGGGATGATAGGACCTATCGTATATCGTAAAGGATACCGCCTTCATGACAGATTTTGTGCCAAAGTGCAGCAATATTTTGGGGTACAAACTTTAAAGAGGACAAAAAAGAGCTTAAGTCTCTTATAACCTTATGTCAGTCACAAAAGAACCTTATGATAAGGGCTTCAGATTAGAAACCATAAAAAAATTAAGTGCCATCATAAGTTTAGGATCTTCTTAAACTGGTAAATCAAGGTAATGACAAATAGTACAGGGTCTTTGACCCGGGATTGGCAAGGGGAGGACCTTAAAATTAAAAAAGGACAAGGGCAGCTTTAATGTTCAAAAGCTTTAAATGCCCTGCAGATGCTCTTTATTTGGCACCATCTTAGGGTGTTCGAGATTTTACTTCTGATAAGTGCAGTCTGTGCCCTGAAGTTTTGTTTTGATGCCGGAAGGCAGGTTGTGCTCTTTCAGAAGAGTATTAAAGGTTACATTCAAAGTCGGCTTAAGGCAGCAAAATTTTTGCAAATAATTCTGATGCCTTTGTCACAATAGAAAACATTCAGCAGGAGATTCAATCATGTCTAATAACGTTACAAATCAGATAAATACCCTTATTGCAAAATTTGAGGACAATCAGTTTACGCAGAATGACCTTAATGCCATAACTAATGCCCAAGAGGGTCAAAAGATTTCCCTTGATGATGAGGGGCATTTGCAAATTTTAAGACCGGGGGCTCGTAAAGATAATGCCTTTGTGCGGTTTATAAAAGGACTTTTCAGTAAACGTTATGCTACTGAGCAGAAACTTATAGACAGAGCTGAGAAACTGGCTGTCGATGCCAACTTTTGCAAACAACTTCTTGCCAGAGTGGCATTGGCACAGGGACGGATAAGACAAGATGCGCCCGCAGCTTCAGGTCAAAGAATCACAAACTTTAACTATTCAAGACTGCTTACAACTCATTTGAATGCAGCAGCAGGCCCTAACAAATTAACTGCAGGACATATCCAAACAGGTATCAAGAAAGCTCTGGAAATGGCCAGGAATGTGGTAGACATGGCCGTTGACAAGGCAACGAACGGGCAGGTAAGAAGTGCCTGCATGCTGTATAAAGGCAAAGTCTTTTCCCCGAGGGAATTTGCAGAAAAATATGGGAAAGATGCCGTAAATTCAACGGCATCTCAGGCAAATCCCGGGGCAGGTCAAATTCTGGCCCAGCATCAAGATCTGGCAACGGCCTTGAACGCTTTTATTATAGGTTCTAGTGATGACATGACTGATTTTCTGACTCGTGAAGAGCTTGCAGCCATGCATAACTGTCTTGATAAGGGAACCTGGGCAAAGTACAGTGATCTGCTTGCAAAAGCCGTGATTAATTTTGAGTTAATGGTAGGTAATGAGGCACAACATCGTCTTGAAAGTGGCCAAAGCCCTGAAAAAGTTGCTGATTTTATAGAAACAGCCTACAAGACTCTTGGCAGAGGTCAGAGAGCCGATTCCTTTATAAACAATATGCTATCCCTGTTGAGTAATCCGCCTAATTCAGCAAATACAGCAGAAACAGAGCCTTCCCAAACTGTGGGTACTCAGCCTAATTCAGCAAATACA
>CAYNSI010000018.1:0-18387 GCA_964399665.1 uncultured Enterobacterales bacterium
CTGAACTTAAAAAAAGACTTAAAAGTTGTTATCGGCAGTAAGGCAAATTAGGTTACAATATGCCGTTGTTTCTTAAGATAGACCCGAGAATCTGCTCGGCTTTACTTGCTACGTGGAGAAAAAAATGAGCTTAACCAAAGAGCTTGAGAAGTACGGCATCTTCGGTGCCGCCAACATCATCCGCAACCCTTCCTATGAAGAACTGTTTACGGCTGAGACTGCTGATAATCTTACCGGTTTTGACAAGGGCCAGGTCACTGAAATGGGTGCCGTAAATGTTATGACCGGAATTTATACCGGACGTTCTCCCAAAGACAAGTTCATCGTCAAGGATGACACGACCAAGGATACTATTTGGTGGACTTCCGATGCTTTCAAGAATGACAATAAGCCCCTGACCACGGAATCCTGGAATGTATTGAAGAAGCTGGCAGGAGAAACTCTGTCAAATAAGCCTCTGTATGTTGTAGATCTTTTCTGCGGTGCCAATGAGGCCACCCGCCTTAAGATCAGATTTGTAGTTGAGGTTGCCTGGCAGGCCCACTTTGTGACCAATATGTTCATCCGTCCCTCCAAGGAGGAGCTTGAGAGCTTTACCCCTGACTTTGTGGTGCTGAATGCTTCCAAGGCCAAGGTGGACAATTATAAGGAGCTGGGGCTCAACTCCGAGACTGCCGTAGTCTTCAACTTAACCGAGAAAATGCAGATCATCTTAAATACCTGGTACGGCGGTGAGATGAAGAAGGGCATGTTCTCAATGATGAATTACTATCTGCCGCTTCAGGGTATTGCTGCTATGCACTGCTCTGCCAATACCGATATGAACGGTCAGAATACCGCGATATTCTTCGGGCTGTCAGGAACCGGCAAGACTACCCTGTCAACCGATCCTAAGCGCCTTTTAATAGGTGACGATGAGCACGGCTGGGATGATGAGGGCGTCTTTAACTTTGAAGGCGGCTGCTATGCCAAGGTCATCAATCTCTCCAAGGAAAATGAGCCTGACATCTGGGCTGCTATCAAGCGCGATGCTCTGTTAGAGAATGTTACTGTTGATAGTGCAGGCAAGATAGATTTTGATGACAAGTCCACCACTGAGAATACCAGGGTGTCATATCCTATCTTCCATATCAAAAACATTGTCAAGCCGATTTCCAAGGCTCCTGCAGCCAAGAGGGTGATCTTCCTGTCGGCTGATGCCTTTGGGGTTCTTCCTCCGGTATCGGTATTGTCAAAAGAACAGACCAAGTACTACTTCCTCTCAGGCTTTACTGCCAAGCTTGCAGGAACAGAGCGCGGTATTACCGAGCCTACGCCGACCTTCTCATCATGTTTTGGAGCAGCTTTCTTAACTCTGCCTCCAACCACCTATGCTGATGTGCTGGTTAAGAGAATGGAGGCCTCAGGAGCTTCTGCATATTTGGTGAACACCGGCTGGAATGGTACCGGCAAGCGTATTTCCATCAAGGATACCCGCGGCATCATTGACGCCATCTTAGACGGCTCCATAGATAAGGCTCCCACCAAGGAAATCCCGATTTTCAGCTTCAAGGTCCCCACCGAGCTTAAGGGAGTTGATACCAATATTCTGGATCCTCGCAATACCTATGCAGATCCTTCACAGTGGGAAGTTAAGGCCAAGGATTTGGCAGAGCGCTTCCAGAAGAACTTCAAGAAATTTGAATCATTGGGCGGTGATTTGGTAAAGGCAGGTCCGCAGCTGTGATTTAAGTTTTAACTTAAAAAGTTATAAGATTAAGGCCCTCCGTGTTAATCCCGGGGGGCCTTAATTTTTAAGCCTTAGGATCTGTTGGGTAAGTCAGGTATGCTTAAGAATGAGACTTTAAATGCATCAGGTGCACAGGTAAAATCCAGGCAGGAGTAAGCGGCGATGTCAAAACCTTACATAACCCGTTTAGGATACGATCTTCTTCGTGAGGAGCTTGATTACTTATGGCTTGAACTGCGCCCTCAAATCACCCAAAAAGTCTCCTGGGCGGCAAGCTTAGGAGATCGCTCGGAAAATGCCGATTATCAATACAATAAAAGACTGCTCTTTCAAATTGACAGAAGGGTGCGCTATTTAAGGGGGCGTCTTAACACACTGCAGGTGGTGGACTTTAACCCATCACAGCAGGGCAGGGTTTATTTTGGCGCTTATGTAGAGATTGAAGATGAAGACGGAAACTTAATGCAGCTGCGTCTTGTAGGAGGAGAGGAGCTCTTCGGAAGATCCAATTACATCTCAATTGATTCTCCCATGGCAAAGGCACTTTTGGGCAAAGAAGAGGGGGATGAGGCCGCAGTGAAAACTCCCAAAGGCTTAAAAGTTTGGTACGTTAATAAAATAGCCTACCAAAAGCCTGAGTGGTTTACTGAAGAGCCTGTGCGCAAAAACAATATTGAAGTAAACGACGAAGATATTAAAAAGGATCTTGAAAGTGTCGAGGGTTTGGATCCTAAAGTCATGGAGCAGGAATACTTAAAATCCCTCATGGGAGAGCAGTCCTAGAACTTAAGCTGCTAAAAGGCTTTGTATTACGAATTTGGCTGAGATCTAACATTTACCTCCTTTTTTCTCCATTGAAAAGGTTGGGCATTGTACTTGTCACAGGCTTGAAGGTAATTTGCAATGGCATTTTTTAAGTTAGCAGCACTGTTAACTGATGGATCTTTAAAAACTTCGCCTCCTATGATCCCAAACCAGATCTCAACCGTGTTAAGCCAATCTGCAGCTGTTTGGGTATAGTGAAAAACAACATTGGGGTGAGCTTCAAGCCACTTATTGCCGTGTTTATGAATACGGTCACTATCCAGGATCACATGGAAAGAAATCTTCTCGCCGGTTGGATACTCCCGCAGAAGTTCATCCATGAACTCAAGAAAGTTCGCACGCTTTTTGTATTTGGTGCTCCTGCCGTGAATTTTGCTTGAAGCAATTTCAAGGGCCACAAATAAGTTAAGACTTCCTTTACGCTTATAGGCTTTAGCAATGTCGCCGCTTTGGGTTTTAACAAAACCTGATGCACGTGATAAGGCCTGCAGGGAAGGCTCCTCGTCAATACTTAATACGATAGCGTTTTCAGGAGAAGAAAGATAAAGACCTGCAATGTCAACTGCTTTGGCACTAAACTCAAGATCGGTACTAATGTACCAGCTGCGGGTGCGATCTAAGTTAATGTTATGCTTTCTGACAGTCCTCCAAATAAAATCATCTGAAAATCCCAGCTTTTGTGCAAGGCTTTTGCCATCCCAGCAGGATAGGCCATCAGGAGGAGTTTTAGCTATGGTGTCTAAGATCTTTTGTTCATCTGATGCAGTATAGACAGCATTTCTGCCAGAGCGGGGGAGATCCATCAAGCCTGCTATGCCGTCTTTTAAAAAGCGGTTACGCCATTTAATGACAGTGACAGTACTTACCTGAAGTTTGGAGGCTGTCTCTTCAATACTTAGACCATTAAGAGTGTTCAGGATGATCTGCGAGCGCATGACAAGTCTTTGCTCACTCCTGTCGCTTGTGACAATATCATTGAGCTTTGCTATAACTTCATTTGCTGCGGCGATCTGTTTTGGCTTTCTTGCCATAATTGTCTTCTTACTCTCGTAACATAAAGAGATGATATTAGGTTTTGAGCGTTTAATTACTTGAGTTTTGCAATGTGGCGCTAGAGATAAAACTGGATGGTCTGTCCGCGGGGCTCTCTTGGCATAATGCTATTGTAAACTTTGGCAATTGCACTGCCTCTTACTGCCATCTCCTTATTCACGGAGCCGTCTTCAGAGGCCTGAAAGAAGGCCCCCTGCTTTTTTTCTTCTCGAACTTCCTTTTGATCTCTATTTTCCCTGGGGGTCTGCGCGGCAGCCTGCCCCGGAGCATGGGAGCTTTGGGCAGCAGCACCTGCTGCAGTATGGACGGCATTTTGTTGGGCGGCAGCAGTGGAGGCTGCCTGTGTCATTTCAAGTGCAGATTGCGATGCCTTATCAGAGGAAGATGAGTTCACAGCTTCCTTTGAGGATCCTGTATTGGCGTTGTTCGCTGATGAATTATGAGATTCTCCGCTGCCCTGGCGGGAGGCTTGATTTTGTTCGGTGCGCGCAGATGTTAAGGCTTCGCCCTGGGCACGAAGCTGGGAGTTGGCTCCTGTAGTAGATCCTTTTTGATCCGCTGCCTGATTGTTGCGCTGGGAAGCTTCACTTTCTTTGGGCTCAGGGATCTGCTGGCGTGCCTGGTTATCACGCTTAGCCTCCTCTGCTCCCAATTGATAGGGAGGAGGTATTATGGCAGCTACTAAATTGCCTGCAACCTCCACTTCAATCTCTCCTGAATTTTAGTTACAACTTAACCTATCCAATTAACGGGCCTGCGGGGGCAAACTTTAGCAAATTGCAGTCTTTAATGCTTCAAAACTGTTAACCCTGTCAAAAAAATCCTGAAGTTTGGCCGCAAACAATTCAGGTTCGGTAAGGAAGGGTACATGTGCCGAATTTTCAAAGACAAAAACTTCCTTAAGTTTTCCTTTGAGGGTAAGGAAATTGTACAGGGGTGTGCCGGCAACTTTGGAAGACACCAGGGGATCTTTGGCCCCGAAAAGAAACAAACAGGGAATATCAAGATGTTTTAAAGGTTCCCTTACATCAGAATAAAGCATGGTCTCAATGCCGTTTTTGAGAACTTCATGGGGAGGCAGGATATGGTCCTTTAAAAGATCCATCATAAAGTCCTGCTCGTGGCGGCTGTTGGCATTTCCTGCCATTTGATACTTGGTAAAAAGTCTTAAGAGCCTTCCTGTCCTTTTGGGATTAAGAAGACTGCGGCATTTGGCAATAAGCTTAAAGGGAAAGCCCGGCCAGGCAGGATCACCGGGAAAACGCGGCGAACTGCATATGGTGGTAAGAGAACGTACTTTATGTGGAGTCATGGCGGCTGCCAGGATGGCAGGGTGCGCTCCCATGGACCAGGCAATGACATCACAGTTTGGAGGAATTGAGTCGTAAAAGAGGCGGGCAGTTTCGTTTAAATCAGAGGATAAAAAGTGAAGATCCGCATTAAGACCATATCCTGGGAGATCAAAAAACAAGAGATCTCTTGTGGGAAACATAGAGGATATCGGGATCAGAAAACGGCTGTCGCATCCCCAGCCGTGCAGCAGGGCAGCAGGCTGCCCCCCGCGGTCACCAAGGCTGGTAAAATCAAGGGTTTTTCTCATCGGATACCTGCACCAAAGGTGTTGGCATCTGCTGCCTTATGCCTTTGGCGCCTTCTTGTAGAAGATTTTTTAATGCAGGGCATGACAGCTTTTTTGCTTCATATTCCCATTTTTTTGCGGTAGGCTATGATGTCCTCAATGGACAGCACGGTAAGATCGTGCAGCATGGCAAAGGCGCAGACCCTCGGAAGCTTGGCCATTTCACCGTCGGGGGCGCATAATTCGCACAAAATACCCACGGGCTTAAAGCCTGCCATTCTTGCCAAATCAACGGAAGCCTCGGTGTGCCCGTCCCTTGCCAGGACCCCGCCTTTTTTAGCAACCAGAGGAAACATGTGCCCCGGGTGGACTAAATCGTCGGGTTTGGCATTATCATTGACAATAGCCTTTACCGCCTTAAGCCGGTCTGAAGCAGAAACCCCCGTGGTAACCCCTTCTGCGGCATCGACGGAAATGGTAAAGGCAGTTCCGTATGCCGAGGTATTGCATGCTACCATCATGGGTAAATTCAAGGCTTTGGCTTTTTCCTCTTCAATGCAGACACAGACTATTCCTGAGCACTCCCTGATGGTAAAGGCCATTTGATCACGGGTCATGGTCTCGCCTGCAAAGATAAGATCGCCTTCATTCTCGCGGCTTTCATTATCCACCACCAGCACCCCGCTGCCGCGGCGCATGGCCGTAAGGGCGGCCTCTACTCTTTCAATGCTGTCACAGCCAAAACCTTCAAGTAGATTTTTCTGGGTCATCTTTATCCTCAAATATTAATTCATCAGATCCTGCTGCGAGCTTCAGTCATAATACGCTTCATTTCCCTCACAGCCTCGGCAAGTCCCGTAAAGACTGCTCTGCCTATGATGCTGTGGCCGATATTCAATTCCTCAATTTCAGGGATTTTAGCAATGTCAGCAACATTCTGATAGTCAAGCCCGTGGCCTGCATTAACACGCAGTCCTTTTGCATCAGCATAGGATGCTATTTCTTTAAGACGGTCAAGCTCTTTTAAGCCTTCCTTAACTGATTTGGCGTTGGCATAGGTTCCGGTATGAAGCTCAATATAGGGGGCCCCGACCTCAACTGCTGCGTTTACCTGTTCTTTTATAGGATCGATAAACAAAGATACTGCAGTACCAAGGAGGGTCAGTTTTTCTACGGCACGGCCTATTCTTAGGGTGTCACCTGCCACGTCAAGTCCGCCTTCTGTGGTAATTTCCTCGCGTCTTTCGGGCACAAAACAAGCAGCATGTGGAGATAAGGCACAGGCAATGCCCAAAATATCATCCGTTACTGCCATCTCAAGATTTAACCTGGTTTTTACAGTCTCGCGCAGCAATCTGACATCTCTGTCGGTTATGTGCCGCCTGTCTTCCCTAAGATGGGTGGTAATGCCGTCTGCTCCTGCAAATTCTGCTGCCGCCGCGGCAGTAACAGGATCAGGACTGCTGATGCCCCTGGCATTACGCAGGGTGGCTACATGGTCTATATTTACTCCCAAATAGATTTCTTTCATGGTCAAAGCCTGGTAAAAATACTCCACTTATTTTAATAAAGTAGCTGCCGTTTGGCACCTTTGAGGCAAAAAAATGCCCTTAAATTCTGTCCCTTCCTGTGCTTGGGCGCCTTTAGGGCAAGATGTTTTTATTCTCTTTTTCCTTAGGCTCTTTTAAAAAAGCCATCACCAAAGCTGCAGCTGCCATGGCAGGAAGCACGGTTACAGCAAGGGCCGTCCTAAGATCCCAAAGATCTCCTAAGATCCCCGTGATAACAGATTCGATATAACCTAACCCGAAGGTAAATCCCAGCATCATCGAGGCTGCAAAGGCGGCGTATTGGGGCATTATGCGCTGCGACCAGACAATGGCAGCAGGAGTTGAGCCGTACATTCCAGCACCTGCTGCAAAAAGGGCGGCAAGGGCAGGAAGTGAGGTGTCGCTTAAGAATAAAAACAATGCCAGCCCTGCAAGGGACACCATGAAAGTTAAGGTGATTACTTTTTTTAAACCCAAAATATCGGACAGAGATCCTGTTACCAGGCCCCCCGCTGTGGTACCGATAAGGAAGATCATCAGGGCAAAGGCAGACTCTACGATAGTAATGCCCCTTGAGGTTAGAAACAGAGGCAGGAAAACCACCATTGCACAATACCCCCAGGATCTTAAGGCCATGGCAAGATTAATGCCCACAAAGCTGCTGCTTAAAAGTGTCCTGAAGGCTTGGGAATCTTTGGTATCAATACGGCTTTGCGGGGAAAGACAGTGCAGTCTTTGTTTTACGATTAAAGCTGTAACCACCAGCGCGGGAATGGCCATTATCCACAAATTCCTCTGGCCAAATTTTTCAATAAAAAACGCCACCACCACCGGAGCTATTGCAAAGCCTATAGTACCCCCTGCAATAAAGAGTGAGGTGCTCAAAGAGCGCCTTCTTTTGATGCTCACGGCATACACGGCCAAAGAGCCTATGGGATGAAAGGCAGAAGCGCAAACACCTGACAGCAGCACAATGAGCACCAATGATACCAACCCCGGAGCTGATCCTATCAGTGAGGCGGATATGGCGCCTGTGGCAACCGAAAGCGGCATTAAGATCCCTAAATTCCTTCTGTCGGCCGCAATCCCGATTGCAGGCTGCAAAAAATTGGTGGAAACTGAAAAGGCCATGAAAAGTGCGGCACTTTGGGAGTAGGAGATCCCGTACTGTAAGGCAATGAGAGGAAGCATGACAGGAAGCACATTGCAGAAAAAATCAGAAACAAAGTGTGCTGTTGACATAAGAGTGATATTGGACCAGGACGGCGTAGGTGCCGCTGCAGGTGTAAGTGTCATAAAGATACCTATTGGGATGCTTTTAGCATGAGTAAATTCAGATCTTCTGCGCTGAAATGATAGCTTTTGCCGCAGTGACCGCAGTTTAATGTGGTACCGTCTTTATCAGCACAGAGTTTTAAAAGTTCTTCTTTAGGAAGTGACAGCAGGGAGTTTTCACAGCGCTCCTTTGAGCATATGCAGCGGAATTTAAGGGGCACGGGTTCAAAGATCCGCACTTGTTCACCGGCATAAAGCCTTTTGAGAATTTCAAGTTTGCCAAGGCTTAAAAGCTCGGGACTGGTAACGGTGGCAGTTAGGATGCCAAGATGCTCCAATGAGGCTTCATTGTTGTCAGATCCTGAAATTATCTGCAGCATGATCCCGCCTGCTTTTTTATTGTCAGGATCTGTTACGATGAAAAACCTTGATGGCAGCTGCTCTGATTTTGCAAAATACTCCTCAAGCGACTTAGCAATAGAGGATTTAAGCGGTACTATGCCCTGCCATCGGCTTCCTTCCTTGGGAAAAATGGAAATGACCAAAACTGCATCGGTTCCTGTAAGGGTCGTAAGAGTGTCATCGTCATTAAATAAAGCATTATCCGTTAAGGATGCAGAGCCGTAGAAGAAAAGATCCTGATTGATATTAATAAGGGCGTATTTCATTTTGGCACCAGTGCCTGCTCTTATTTGTACCATCAGATCCCCGGCGCTTTTTAGTGAAACTGCCAGCATGGCGGCAGTGATGGCAAGCTCAAGAAGCACAGCCTTTACCGGGGCAGGGTAGTTATGTCCTGCAAACAAACAGGCGGCCTCATCATCCAAACCTGCAATCACACCTCTTACAGCGTGATTGTCAAACATAAAGCGCATTGCTTCATCAGCTGGAGGTACTAAAGCTTTTGACATGTGAACTCACAAAATCATTACATAAAATCCCGGGCCAGTTTCTCTTTCAGGGACAACAAGGCGCGGCGTTCTTTTTTATTAGGTTTGCCCTCAGCGCGGATCAAAAAGCCTGAGGCGGTTTTATTAAGCCCAGATGCCTCCTCCCTTTTTTTGATGCTCTCTTCAGTTTCCCGATACAGGTTTTGGGCCTCTTTGGCAGGGCCCCTTATTTCAGAGAGTTTGAGGATGGTAACCTCCTTTCTTACATTGCCCTGCAAAAGGCGTACTAAAGCGCCTTCTTCAACCAGGCGGGAGGGCTTGGCCCGGCTGCCGTTATAGTCCACCTTGCCTCCTTCTATCATTTTTCTTGCAAGGCTTCTTGTTTTATAGAAGCGGGCAGCCCACAGCCATTTGTCAAGCCGTACCGCTTTTTGCTGTTCCTTATCACCCATACTGCAAAGGCACCTTGAAAATTCCCATCATTTTATGCAATTTCAGATTTTAAAGCACTAAATTAATGGGTTTGCGCTACACTAAAAAAGCCGTAACGCGAGGTAAAAAACATGGATCTTAACGCCCTCTTACACCCGCTTCCTAAAGTTACCGGAAGAAAGCGCTATAAGGCCTCAAGGATCTTCACTATAGAAGAGATGGATCTTGAGTTTAGCAACGGTAATAAGGCAACTTATGAAAAAATTGTCGGTGGTGACGGTGCAGTGATGGCCGTACCCTTCGACGGCAGTTATTTTTATCTTGCAGTAGAGTATGCCGGCGGAGTTGAACGCTATGAGCTTGGCCTTGTAAAAGGCCGGGTTGATAAGGGGGAGTCAAGGGAGGATGCTGTAAGACGGGAGCTTTGCGAGGAAATAGGGTTAGGTTGCCGCAAAGTTACCCCCTTAAAGCTTGGCATGACAGTGGCCCCCGGAATGCTTGAGCTTTCCATGTATGTATATTTGTGTGAGGATCTTTACCCTAAAGTAAGGCAGGGAGATGAGCCTGAGCCCATAGAATGCGTTAAGGTTTCCGTAAGTGAGCTTAAGGAGCTGCTTTTTAGGGAAGACTCGCCTTTGAAGGAGGCGCGATCCATTGCCGCCCTGACCCTGGCTTTACACAAAATAGGCGCATTATAGCGGTCTTTTTTCACTAAAATATGCGGTTAAGACCAGGGGCCGTGATAAACTTCCTGTCTGCTGAAAAACAGCTGACAACTTTCAGCCTGCCTGCGTTTTTATTTTTTAGGAGAGCACTTTCATGCAACATCTTTTGACAGGTTTTGATTTCTCACAGGAAGAATATCTGTCTGTTCTGGAAACTGCCGGGAAGATGAAACAAGATCCCAAAGCTTATCAGGATACTTTAAGAGGATCGGCAGTTGCCATCATGATGGAAAAGCCCTCACTGCGCACCAGATGCACTTTTGAAATCGCAGCCTATCGTCTGGGAGGACATGGCGTCTTTTTGGACCTTCAAGGCGGAGATTTGGGCAGGCGTGAATCCATAAAAGACTATGCCAAAAATCTCTCAAGGTGGACGGACTGTCTTATAGCCAGGGTATATTCACAGCGTACCTTAGAGGAGCTGGCCGATTACGGCTCGGTTCCTGTTATCAATGCCCTGTCAGATCTTTACCATCCGGCCCAGGCCATGGCCGATTATCTTACCGTAAGGGAACATTTAGGAAAATTACAAGGGATCTCCCTTGCTTACCTTGGAGATGGCAACAATGTGGCCAACTCCCTTCTGGTAGCAGGTGCCATGCTGGGAGTGAATGTAACCTGTTTTTGTCCTTCAGGGCGCGGGCCTGATACCGGGGTTTTCAATAAAGCTTTGGAGATCGCCCAAAAAAACGGCTGTACTCTTGAGGTGCAAAGCGACCCTTCAAAGGTGGTAAATTTCGAGGTTCTCTATACCGACACCTGGGTTTCCATGGGGGACAATACCCCCCTTGATGAGGTCAAGCAGCTTTTTATGCCCTATCAGATCAATAAGGATCTGGTAGATAAATCCGGGGCTCAGTTGGTGCTGCACTGTCTGCCGGCCCACCGAGGCTATGAGATCACCGACGAGGTCATGGACGGGCCTTTGTCCGCAGTATACGATGAGGCGGAAAATCGTCTTCATATTCATATGGCATTACTTGCCAAACTCATTAAAAGAGGTTAACGCATTATGCTAAAGCATGAGAAAAAACAGTATAAAAAAGTTGTCCTGGCTTATTCAGGAGGCCTTGATACTTCCACCATTGTTCCCTGGCTTAAGGAAAATTACGGCTGTGAGGTCGTCTGCTTTGTTGCAGACGTCGGCCAGGAGCGCGAAGATCTGGAAGGAATTGAGGAAAAGGCTGTTTTGTCGGGAGCCTCCAAGTGCGTGATCCGCGATCTTAGAGAAGAGTTTGTGCGCGATTATGTTTTTGAGACCTTCAAGACCGGGGCTCTTTATGAAGGCGAGTATCTCTTGGGAACTGCCATAGCAAGACCCGTGATTGCCAAAGCCATGGTCGAGGTTGCCAAAGAAGAGGGCGCTGATGCCATTGCCCACGGTGCAACGGGCAAGGGCAATGATCAGGTGCGTTTTGAAGCTGCCGCTGCCGCCCTGGCTCCCGAACTTGATGTTATTGTGCCCTGGAGGATTTGGGATCTGCAGTCCCGTGAGGAACTCCTTGCCTATCTTAAGGAGCGTAACATCCCCTGCTCTGCCACCTTAAAGAAGATTTACAGCCGCGATGCCAATGTTCTGCACATTTCAACCGAGGGAGGGGAGCTTGAGAGCACCCAAAATCCCGCCTCGGAGAATGTCTGGGTCTGGACGGTAGATCCCATGAAAGCCCCGGATGAGCCTGAGACTTTTGAGCTTACCGTAACTGAGGGCATGGTGACCGCCTTTAACGGGCGGAAGATGACTCCCTTTGAGATACTCTCCTGCTTAAATGAAATAGGTGCCCGCCACGGGGTAGGCCGTGTGGATATTACTGAAAACCGGCTTGTTGGCATGAAGTCAAGGGGCTGCTATGAAACTCCCGGCGGCACCATTATCTATAAAGCCTTGCGCGCCGTAGAGCAGCTGGTGCTTGATAAGAACACCAGGGTATTTCGCGATCATCTTGCTGTTGATTTTGCTCAGGTTGTCTATGACGGCCGCTGGTTTACCAGGCTGCGTGAAATCCTGATGGCAGCAGCCGATGAGCTTGCCAGGGATGTCAACGGCAAGGTGGTGGTCCGCCTTTACAAGGGACATGTGGACATTATCCAAAAAGACTCTCCCAACAGCCTGTACAACTTTGACTTTGTCACTTTCGGGGCTGATGAAGTTTATGATCAGGCAGATGGAGCAGGCTTTATCCGCCTTTACACCCTGCCCTACCGCATCAGGGCCCTAAATGCTGCCAAAAAGGCCGGCAAATAGGCAGCAGCAGGTACGCATGTGACAACTATAAGGATCATCTTATGATGATCCTAAAATCCCAAGACTTAAGCCTTTTGGCAATGGAGATTGAAGATGGCTTTATGGGGAGGCAGATTTACCCAGGGTCCTGACAGGAGATTTAAAGACTTTAATGATTCCTTAAGTTTTGACAGCCGCATGGCTGTTGAAGATATTGAAGGCTCAGCAGGATGGGCCGAGGCTTTGTTAAAGGTCGGAGTCTTAAATGCGGGGGAAGTGTCGGATCTTAAAACCGCACTTTATGAGATTAAGGATGAGGTTGAAGGTAATCCTGAACTTTTTAAAAATGCCGATGATGAGGACATTCACTCCTATGTTGAAAGAAGGCTCATAGAAAAGGTTGGCATCCTGGGCAGAAAGCTTCATACCGGACGCTCGCGCAATGATCAGGTTGCCCTGGATTTAAAGCTGTGGTGCAAAACGGCCTGCCGTACCATCCTAAGTTCCATAACAGGCCTTCAAAAGACCCTGCTTGCATGCGCCAAACGCCATGAGGGAGTTATTTTCCCGGGCTACACCCATTTACAGCGGGCTCAGCCTGTTACCTATGCTCATTATCTGCTTGCTTACGTGCAGATGTTTGAGCGTGATTATCTAAGACTTGAAAACGCCCTTAGGCTTATGGACACCTGTCCTTTGGGAGCTGCAGCCTTAGCAGGGACTGCCTATGATATTGACAGGGAGGAACTTGCCCAAAATTTAGGATTTTGCACAGCAGCTTCAAATAGTCTTGATGCCGTATCGGACAGGGATCATGTGCTGGAGTTTTTATCCTGTGCCTCAATTTCTATGATCCACTTGTCCCGCCTGGCAGAAGATACCATTATCTATAATTCCGGAGAGGCAGGTTTTGTGGAGCTGTCAGATAAGGTAACTTCAGGATCTTCACTGATGCCTCAGAAGAAAAATCCCGATGCCCTTGAACTTATTCGAGGCAAATGCGGCCGGGTTATTGGTGATTTAACCGGTATGCTGGTTACCATGAAGGCTCTGCCTATGGCCTATAACAAGGATCTGCAGGAAGACAAGGAAAAACTTTTTGATGCCTTTGATACCTGGCATGATTGTCTTGATATGGCTGCCCTGTGCTTTGAGGATTTAAAGCTCAATAAGGCCGCGGTTGTGAAGGCTGCCGCAGGAGGCTATTCCAATGCCACAGAGCTTGCAGATTACCTGGTGTCAAAGGGGATCCCTTTCAGGGAAGCCCATGAAATTGTAGGACGGGCCGTGCTGTATGCCATTGATAACCACAAGGCTTTGGAAGAACTTGAAATCTCTGAGTTCAAACAGTTCTCATCCTGCATTGAAGATGATGTTTATGAGTGTTTAAAGCTTGAAAACATCATAGCCAAAAGATCCTGCAAGGGAGGGACTGCGCCTTCGCAAAGTTCTTTGGAGATAAAAAGGCTTGAGAAGATCCTATCATCAAGGCAGGATGGTTAAAGTCTTCTAAAAAACCTTGGGCATGACAGGAGATCACAAAACATCAGATCCCACCTGCCCATACGGTACCAGCATTAGATCTGCTCTGACAATTTGCGCTCATAAAAGCGGTAGTAGTAAAAAAGGGCTATGAATCCTAAAAAGGACAGAATGGCCCCTATTAATGTAATAAAACCTAAATTCAGGTTGTAGGTAAAAGGAATGCCGCCTGCGTATGCTCCCAGGGCATTGCCCAGGTTGAAGGCAGCCTGTACCAGGGAGGCTCCCAAAAGCAGGCCTCCAGGTGAGCAGCGCAGAATGGAGACTTGTTCCGGGGCTGAAAGGGCAAACAACAGCCCTGCAGTAAGGCAGATCAATACCACACAGATAACTTGATGCCGCCCCCACAGACAAATTCCTATGAGCAGGAAGATCGTGGCTAACTGATACCAGCAGGCCATGCGTCCGGGGCGGTAGATATCGCAAAGTTTTCCTGAGATTAAATTGAAAATTACCATGCACATGCCCATGGCCGCCATCACTGCGGAGACGTATTGCAACGGGAGCTTTGCAATCTCAGTTAAGATGGGGCTGACATAACTGTACATGCAGAAAATGCCGGCATTGCCAAACATGGTGGCAGATAGGATCAGCCACGGGGCACGGTGTTTTAAAAAGCTGAACTGCCCCCTAAAACCAGTATCTTCAATGTGACCAACATCCTTAACCCACATGGCGCAGGATACCAGCACAAAAATCCCCCATACTGTAACCAGATAAAAGATAAAGCGCCAGCTTAAAGAATGGGCCAGCGCCGTGCCTAGGGGAACGCCGAATACATTGGCTGCGGTCATGCCGGCAATCATGATGGCAACGGCTGAGGTTCCCTTTCCCTGTGAAGCAATACGCTGGGCAATAATTGAGCCTGCGCCAAAATAGCTGCCATGGGGCAGTCCTGCAATAAAACGGGCCGGCAGCAACAGTTCAAAGGAGGGGACAAAAGCGGTTATAAGGTTTCCTGCAATATGCATGAATACCAATACCAAAATAATGGTCTTAAGATTCATTGCACGCATAAAAAGCAGCAAAAATGTTCCTGATGCCACTCCCAGGGCATAGGCTGAAATGGCATGACCTGCCTGTGACGGGGAAATATAAAACTCTAAGGCCCAGTAGGGCAGAAGCCCCATGGCTACATATTCTGAAATGCCAAGACCCAAAGTACCGAAGGCAAGGGCAATCAGGGCTTTGATGGATGTCATGGAGATCCTTTTGCCAAAAGGCAATAAAAAGGTTTTTTTGTCTCTCCCAGGTGGAATCGTTTAAAGTTCCTGGAAAGTGAGCTATTTTATAGCAGGAGGATCACAAATAAGGCTGTCCTGATGATAAAAAACTTATGAAGTTACGCCGTAATGCTCCTGCCTTACAAGTTGGGACAAGTTAAAGGATCTGCCTTATCGTTGGAGCTCAGATGACGATCCCAAATTCTGTACCTTAACTGGGAGGCTTTTAATCATCGTCGCAAAAGGGGTCAACTTCAAAGCCTCTGCTGTCAAACAGTTTGGGTCTTGCCTTATTGTCAAAGGATCTTACAAAAGATTTAAGTTCCCGTCTTGAGCAGGTGGTAAGCTCCAGGATTAAGGTGCCGTCACCCTTATCGATAATTTGTTGGTTTTCGGCAAAGATCCGTTCTTTTACATAATCGCAGGCTTTAGGCTCCTTAAAGTAAAGCCTGAAGGTCTCAGGATCATGCCACTTAAGCCCAAAACCGTTGAGATTAGAAGTGTCTATGGCAAACTTTCTGGTAAGGGATGGATCATCAATGCTGACAATTCTGTGAACACAAAAGTTTGTAAAATGCCGAGGTTCTTTTTCATTAGCCACGCAGGCTCCGAAGACATAGAAGGCACCTGACATGGAAACCATTCTGGCAGGGGCAAAGAGATGATGTTTGATGTTCTTTTTTCCGGCTGCCTTATAGCCTATGGTAAGGATTTGTTTTTTCTCAATGGCCTTTAGGATGGCGGAGATGGTATCAAAGTGACTGCTGTTGTCTATGTGACCCTTGGAATTAAAGGTAAAAAGCCCTTTGGCCTCAAGGCTTTTTGCAGGATTATTAAGGTCATGGGTTAAGGCTGCAAAATCAAGCAGTGATTTTTGTAACAGGATCCTGGTCTCAGGAGGCATGTATTCTTCGACTATTTCAAGAAAAAGGTTCAGGTAGGAAGCTTCCCTGCCCTGATGTTTTAAAAAGCCGTTTAAAAAGCCAGTGGGTTCAAGCTGATAGTAGCGTTTTCCCTGATCTTTGCCGCTTTTGAATTTATCTCCTGCAAATTGCTCAATTTCGTCGCAAAGGCGCATTACCGTCTGGGTGGAGCAGTTCAGGAATTTGGCAAGATCTGTCTGATAGTGCTTTTTATTGTCTGCAAGAAGCCTGAAGAACAGCTTGAGAAGTTTGGCACCTGCTGTTGCATCATCTAACTTTTTGGGCATGGATGGAACCCCCGGAAGATTTAAATGCGCCCTTGGTGGTTACAGCAAAATGGAGATGTTTAGTTTAAGAGCGCACGGTAATTGTAGAATAAGCATCTTCCATATTATGGAAGATATTTAAAAAAAGATAAAATTTTTAAGCGGCACTTTCTCCTCTCTCTTTTTTCTTCCTGCCTTAGAATTAAGCCCTGCCGGTAGAACCGAAGCCACCTGAACTTCTTGTAGAAATATCAAAATCATCTACCACTGAAAACTGTACCTTCACGATGGGGAGCACTACAAGCTGGGCAATTCTTTCGCCGACTTTTATAAGAAAGTCTTCATTAGATCGGTTCCACAAAGGGATCATCAAGGGTCCCTGGTAGTCCGAATCTATAAGTCCTGTCAGATTTCCAAGGACTATGCCGTGCTTGAATCCAAGTCCTGACCTTGGAAGGATGGTGGCACACAGATTGGGGTCTCCAAGATAAAGGGAAATTCCCGTAGGGCACAACAGGGTGCCTCCTGCCTCAAGTACGGTATCTTTTTCTGTCATGGCCCTTAGATCAAGACCTGCAGAACCTTCAGTGGCATAGGACGGCAGGTCAAATGTACCGTCCTTAAGACGGTTGTCGAGGATTTTTAAAGCTACTTTTTGCAAGATTGTCCCCCTCTTGCCTCTTTGAGAATGAGCTCCATAAGCTGTCTTGCAATTAGGGGTTTAGGGGCCTTGTCAAACTTTGCTCTGAAGCCGTCTTTGTCAAAAACACTAACTTCGTTTTCATCGCTTGAAAAACCTATATCCTGTCTTGAGACATCATTAAGGATGATTAAATCAAGGTTCTTGCGGATAAGCTTTTCTTTGGCATGCTCCTGGAGATGATCGGTTTCTGCCGCAAAGCCCACTGTAAAGGGTCTTTTTTCTTCAAGGTGGCCAACATAGGAGATGATGTCATCATTCTTGATCAGAGTAAGGGTAATACTGTCTCCGACGTCATTCTTGCTCAGCTTGTGATCATGGACATAGGCAAGACGGTAATCTGATACGGCAGCGCAGCCTATGACCACATCTGCATTTTCAACTTGATCTTTTACGGCATTGAGCATGTCGGCGCAGGTTCTTACGCTAATACGCCTTACACCATTGGGGCAGTTACGGTTCACAGGCCCTGAGATCAAGGTTACCAAAGCCCCCATATCTCTTGCTGCCTCAGCCAGGGCATAGCCCATTCTGCCTGAGCTTTTATTGGTGATAACCCTGACAGGGTCAATAGGCTCCTCTGTGGGGCCAGCGGTAATGACCACCTTGAGGTTCGCTCCCAATGCCTTGGGGAGAAGTTTTTGCTGACCCAAAGGCAGGGGATCTTGAGGTGATGGTAAATATTGACTGTATCCTTTAAAGGGGATCCCTTCTTTGGGATTTAAAAGCGCGCATACTACATTGAAGATATCATTGACATCGCGCATTCTGCCTGGGCCCTGTTCCCCGCAGGCTAAATCACCGTCCTCGGGAGTTATGACAATAAAGCCTCGCTTTCTTAAGATATCAAGATTATCCAAAGTGGCTTGGTTTTGATACATTCTGACATTCATGGCAGGAGCTACCACAGTGCGGCAGGGAGCGGCAAGTATTGCTGCTGTCAGCATATTGTCCGCAAAGCCGTGGGCCAGTTTGGCAATGGTCTGGGCCGTGGCAGGAGCAAGCACTATGATATCGGCATTGGAAGACAGCTCCACGTGGCCGATGTCTTCTGCTTCATTAAAAATTTCGCAGGATACCTTATGATGTGATAAGGCCTCAAAGGTTGCAGGTCCTATCAATTTGCAGGCAGCTTCAGTCATGGCAACGTAAACATCGGCGCCTGATCTGCTGAATAATCTTAAAAGTTCGCAGGACTTATAAGCTGCAATAGATCCTGAAATCCCCAGGACAATTTTGCGATTTTCAAGCTGCATAAACTGCTCCTTAATCTAATCTTCTTATTGTTTCTTAATCATAAACCAAAAGCTTAAGGCCAGTACCTGCTAATGGTGGTGTTTTTGCTCAAAAATCTCGATTCTAAATATGTTGAATGTCGCGTGAAGAAGATCCGTTGTAACTTATAGCAGCACAGATCCCAAAGTACACCGCTAATGATCTGTCCCCTCTGC
>CAYNSI010000019.1:0-4696 GCA_964399665.1 uncultured Enterobacterales bacterium
AAGAATAATGAGGAGCGCCAGTGAAGCAAATAGGATAGATACGGTCATGGTTTCCTCCTAAATGTTGAACTCTTCAGAAGGATCGTATTTTTTATCACTTAGTATTTTCCTTACCCTAAAAACTATCGTCTGTAACTCTCTAATAGCTGTTAAGGTAAATCCTATCCCGGGGGCAGCATAGACAATCCACATCGGCATACCAATGGCGGGCGAGGTTTGTCCTAATAGTAACTGCCGTTTGACCAGCGTTATAGAGTAGACAACTACTATTAAACAAAAAATCAGAAACAGCACATCCCCAACAACCACTACTTTGGAGCGCCAAGTCTTAGGAAATATGTATAAGCCGGCATCAATTTTTATATGCCGCATGATTTTTGCTCCATATGAGATGCCGATGTAGATGAGAAAAATAAACATGTACCTCGACAACTCCTCTGACCAAGACAGGGAATCTTGCATGACGTAACGCATAAACACCTGAAGTCCCAATACGATAGCAATAGCAATCATCAAGACCACACAGATTGATATTTCAAGATACTCGTCAATTAGCCTAATAACCTTCATGTCTATCACGAACCTCTTAACAGCAGACGTCTGACGTCAGATATGGCTACCATATTATGGTGAATTTTTGATATCTACCGAGAGATTAATCACACTTTAAAAAAGTTAATCATGATGTTTGTTAGTGCTCAGTAAGACTGTCACATAGCTTCACATTGTCTATTGTTAATTCTTAAGGCCGGGTAAAAAAGTTAAAAGATTTGCATTTGCAGCCGATAAAAAATTACGAGTTAAAGAGGCCAAATGAGGTCCGCTCAGAAGAGAACGGAGCCTGAGCCGGTTTTCTTAGGCATAAATTTTTTAGTCTAAAGATCTCAAGACCACTGGAAAGGGCAGGAGCTTTCAGGTGGTCTTGGTGTTTTTAAGGCAGCAAAAATGACGAGCCCTCTAGGTTAAAAAAGCCTGCGGTAAATATCTGCAATCTCAGCTGCACTAAGTGGCACATAGGTATTGGTCATAAGAAAATTCTGCCTGGTTAGCACCATATCGGTAAACTCCAGGATCTGATCTTCTGTCATGCCAAGTTCTGACAGCCTTTTTCTTGGCAGAAAGGTCTGACAGATCTCATCTAAGGCATCAAATACCGTGTCAGGACTGGTTCCTACTACGGGAGATAAGATTTCTTCAATTTTAGCAAGTGCCCCGTTAGGTTGTTTGTTACGATAAAGATCCGCTACATGCTTAAACACATGATAATTTGCCGCGCCGCGGCTTAATCCAAGGCGCAGTAACAAAGGATAGGACAGGGCATGCACGGCAGCCCCTCCTGCATTGGCATAACTTATTCCGCTTAAGGTTCCGGCACTTTGGATTTGGGGCAGGAAATGATTTATGGCGTCTACGCCTTCATGGGAAATTGACAGCCAGGATTGAACTAAAAGTTTCATGGCTTCTTCAGCCAGGGCTCTTGAAAAAACAGTGGCTCTGGGCGATAAAAAGGATTCAAAGGCGTGTGTAAAGGCATTTTGCATGCTGGCTGCCAAAATGGTGAAGGGAATATTGGCAAGAAGCTGCGGACACAACCAGGCTTCATCTGCAAAAAGCTCCCTGGAATTTAAGATAAGCTGCTCTTTAAGATCTTTTAAGTAGACGGCAACATACTGGAGTACTTCAGCACCCGTCCCCGGGGTTGTCGGTACCAATATCAATTTTCTGACCTTTTTAAGTTCACCGCCTTCATAAAGACTTTTAAGAGGCAAAACCCTTTCTAATGTCAGAAGTTTTGCCAAATCCATTACTGCGCCGCCGCCGATACCTATCACCCTTTGGAAGTTGGATCCTGCCTTATCGAGGATATCCTTTAAGGCATCTTCGGTGTTGGGCCCTCTGACGACACTGTCGCGTACTATAAGCCTGCAGTCTGAGATCCTGCCTGTTAGAAAATTCTGAAAAACCCGCTCTTCGGTAACCAGGAGATCTTTTGATGACAACTTAAGATCCAAAATCAGATCTTCAAAATTTTTATAGCTGCTAACTGCAACCGGGGTATGGAAAGTATTGCATAAGGCCATGGTCTTCTCCTTAGGTTTTTAACAGGTAGCTTTTCCTGCTAAGTTAACAGAGAAACATCAATTAATCAGCAACACTTTTTTAAAAATTGCAGGTTGTTTGCTCAAAAATGTGGTTTTGCTCGCAAACCTAAAGTTATGGCATATAATAGTTCGCCACTATCGGCCCAGGAGAGTGCTATGCTCAGGTTCTTTGCTGCCTGCCCCAGGGGGCTTGAAAATCTATTGTATGCAGAGATAAAACAATACCTACCGCAAACGATCCGGGAAACCGTTGCCGGGGTTTCCTTCAGCGGGGATTTTACCCTGGGGCTTAAAGCCTGCCTTTACTCAAGAATAGCCTCGCGCATAGTAATGATAGTAACCTCCTTTTACTGCCAAGATGAAAGCGATCTTTATCTTGGAGCTGCAGGAGTCAGTTGGGAGGATTATTTTTCGGCAGAATCATCCATTAAAGTTGACTTTAACGGCAGCAATAGGCATTTGCGCAGTACCTTGTACAGTGCTCTTAAGGTTAAGGATGCAATTTGCGACAGGTTTTACCAAAACACAGGAAAACGCCCTGATGTTGATAAGAAAAATGCCATGGTGCGTGTACATGGTCTTTTAAAGGATCAAGAAGCGCTTTTGGCCCTTGATATTTCAGGAACTCCCCTTTTTATGCGGGAGCATGGCCGTGTTGTAGGTGCAGCACCATTAAAAGAAAACCTGGCAGCTGCCATGTTGATGCGCGCAGGATATCAAGGCGGCAGCTTCCTGGATCCTATGTGCGGCTCCGGTACCCTGTTAATGGAAGCTGCAGCCATTGCCACCGACTCGGCCCCCGGGCTTGCCCGTGAAAACTTCGGTTTTATGCACTTAAAGCATTTTGATGCACAAATTTTTGCAAAGCTTAAGAATGAGGCAGCAACAAAGGCAGCTTCTGGCAGGGAAAAATTTAAGGCAGCAGGTTATAGGATCATAGGTTTTGATGAAGATGAAAATATTTTAAAACACGCTGCGTTAAACATAAAAAACTCAGGCTTTGAAGATCTTATCAGCCTTGAGGCTCGGCCTATTGCTTCCCTTAAAAATCCTTTTGTAAGTACGCCACCAGATCCACTTGATAAAATTCCTGATGCTTCCCTTGATAATGCAGACAAAAACGCTCCTAAGGCAGAATCTTCAACAGGTAACGCACTTGCCGTTACCATTGTCACCAATCCTCCCTACGGGCAGAGACTTGGTAATTTCAATGAACTTATAGGCCTGTACCATACCTTGGGGGCAAAGGTAAAAGAGCTTTTTCCCAAGGCAGTATTTGCTGTTATCTCCTCATCATTGGATTTGCTTTCCTGCCTTCATCTTTCACCTAAAAAGAGCTGTAAACTCTACAACGGCCCGCTTTTGTGTCACTTCCAGGTCTTTAATATTGAGGAGCATAGAGCCGATATTACCTGCCGTGTCACTGATTTTAAAAACCGCCTTGCCAAAAATTTAAAACACCTTGCAAAGTGGGCCTCAAGGGAAAATATTGATGCCTACCGTCTTTATGATGCTGATTTGGGTGAATACAATGCAGCAGTAGACAAATACGGCTCCTATATTGTGATTCAGGAATACCAGGCCCCCAAATCAGTACCCGAACAGCTTGCAAGAAGGCGTTTTTTGGATCTGGTAGCTGCTGTCATTGAAGTTACCAAATCAAGGGGGCAGGATGTCATTTTAAAGGAACGAGAGCACAAAAAAGGCTCTTCTCAGTATGAAAAGCTCAATATTGAGGACAGCGGGCATATTAATACTGTAGTTCATGAAGGTGGGGTAAAGTTCCACGTTAATATCACCGATTACCTTGATACCGGTCTTTTCCTGGATGCAAGGCTCATAAGAGGCATCATTAAAAACAAGGCTTCAGGCAAAAGCTTTTTAAATCTTTTTGCCTACACTGCAACAGCATCGGTGATGGCAGTTTTAGGTGGTGCCTCTCGTACCTTAAGCGTGGATTTAAGTCGTACCTATCTTGAGTGGGGCATGAGAAATTTTGCCTTGAACAATCTTAATTTTAAAGGACATGATTTCCTGCAAGCTGACTGTCTTGCCTTCCTGTCAGGGGATGCAGCCGAAAAGTTTGATCTTATCTACGTTGATCCTCCCACCTTTTCTAATTCAAAACGTATGGAGGGGATCTTTGATATCAAACGAGATCATGTAAAGCTGCTTGCCAATGCCGCTCGCTTTTTAAATGAAGGCGGAGAGATCCTCTTTTGTACCAATAAGCGGGGGTTTAAACCAGATATTGATGAGCTTAAAGCCTTTGGTCTTGTTATAACTGATCTAAGTGGCAAAACTATCCCCGAAGATTTTAAGCGTAATTCTAAGATCCACCATTTTTTTGCTCTTAAGTTTTTTCCTGAGCAAAAGCTAAAAGATCCTGAGCCTTTGGTAAAGGTTACAACATCGCCTAAATGGTCCTCTTATCTAAAGCCTAATTCGGGCAGCTTAGGCTCTACTGCAATGATGTCAGGGCAGGAAGGCTCACTTGATGCTCTGCCTAAAAAACTGCAGAGGACAGGACAGAAAAGAAAGGTTAAGTTTGCATCTTCGGCACACAACCTTAAGACATCAGACAAAGGCAGCAA
>CAYNSI010000019.1:4796-18319 GCA_964399665.1 uncultured Enterobacterales bacterium
AAAGGCAGCAAGGCTTATGCCTTTGAACATAAAAATAAGGACCGCAGCCGCAATGGTGCTTTAAAGACTGATACCTTGCTTCCCAAAGGGCTTGTGTTATCAAATTTGGGAATGCCATTGGAAAAGAAGAGCAGAAGATCTTCTGCACCTTCGGGGACAAAAAAGCGCAATTTTGGGCAAAACCTGAAGAATACTCATGGCTCTGACAGCCTTTGATGAAAAGCTTTTTAAATTTAAGAGTTACAGGAAAAAGCCCTGCAAAACTTTAAGAGAGATGTAATGAATAAAAATGACTGCAGCATTGATCTGCACTGCCATACCAATGCCTCTGACGGAGCTTTAAGCCCCGAACAGATTGTAGAACGTGCCGTAAGATTTGGCATTACTCATCTTGCAATTTCAGATCATGACACTACATCAGGAATTTTAAGGGCTCAAAACAGAGCTCTTTTAGATGATTTTAAAGGTCAAATCGAAATTATTCCCTCAATAGAGATTTCAACCACTTTTACCGGACACCAAATCCACATAGTAGGACTTTTTATAAATCCTTTAAGTCAGGCGATGACAGATCTTGTGGCAGCGCAGTTTGAAAAAAGAAAAGAGCGTGCCAGCCGAATCGCTTTGAAGTTGGAAAAACTTGGTTTTGACAATATTGCAGAAGAGATTGCAAAAGATCACAGTCCTGATGATGTTATCACCAGAGGCAATTTTGCCCGCTATATTTTTGAAAAAGGTGCAGCATCCTCCTTTGATGAAGCATTTAACAAGTATCTAAAACGCGGCAAGCCCGCCTATGTCAATTCCCAGTGGATAGGTGTCGATGATGCCGTAAAAATAATTCATATGGCAGGGGGAATTGCAGTTCTTGCTCATCCTGGGCGCTATCAGATCACCAATGCTAAACTGCGTGAGCTTATCTGCTTTTTTAAAGATGCAGGAGGCGAGGCCATGGAGATTTGCTCCTGCCAGCAAAAACCTGCTGAAAGGGACTTTCTTGCCAATCTTGCAGTGCAATATGGAATGTTAGGTTCAGCAGGTTCGGATTTTCACTTGGAGGGGGCCTACCGGGAATTAGGTTACAATATCGCCCTTCCTATGAAAGTAACCCCGATATGGGAAGATCCGCGTTTTGCAAAATTCTTTAACAACCTTGACAGGGCGGTAACCGGACGTAAGTAAGCCTCTTGGTAACTGTGATTCCTACCCGGGGGCTGGCGAAGAACAATTTGGTCTTGTCAGCAATAACGTGAAACACATTACGCCTTGTCCTTGCTCATGTGCCAAGCTGTCCTAATTTTCACAAAGGCCTTCCACAAATGCCAAATTTGGTGCAAAAACATCAGTTCCTCTGGGGTTTTACCGCTTAAAAAGTGCCGGGCAATCATGCATAAGACAATTTGGCTTGCCTGCTGTTATTTGTGGGGTCATCAGGTGAAATGAGAAAACCAGTCCTGTTGTCAACCGTTTAACGGCAGGGTTTTGGTACCGGTAGGGGCTTGTCAGCTAAGAATGGCAGTTTTGATTTGATGCAGTATTAAGAAGTAGCAGCAGGGGGAAAAAGAATTGGCACCTTTTACCGGAACAGACCATTTAACTCCTTGCTCAAGATTTTCGCTTTAATTATAATGCCATGGATTTGCGGGGGCTTGAGGGCCGACCCTTTTTTTTTGAAATGTTAAATAAATTATGAAGGTTGGGTTCTTATCTTACCTGACTTGATAGGGGTAAAAGATGCAGGCATCAATTAAAAACGATGTGGGATTGCAACGTACTGTGACAGTCACTATTGACGCAGAAACTGTTTCCGGGACTTACGACAAGATAGTGCGACAACTCATGAAAAACGTCAGACTCGACGGTTTCCGTAAGGGGCATGTGCCGCGCAACATAATCATTTCAAACTTTAAAACTGACGTGATTACCCGTACTATAGAGTCCCTGTTTACAAACAATATGCCAAAGGCCTTAGCTCAATGCGAGGTTAAGCCTGCTGGAATGCCCAAACTGGTGAATGATCCTGATAACCCTCTTAGTTTCGACGAGAATGAGGATTTTACTTTTCAGGCAGCCTTTGAAGTTGTGCCTGAAGATCTTGAATTTGATTTTGAACAACTTGAATTCACCCAGCTGCAAAGCTCGGTCATGGATGAAGACATTGACCGCATGATTGAAAATCTTAGGGATCAGCGTGCCTTCTGGGAAACCGTTGACGACCGTACGGCTGAGTTAGGAGATCGCGTTATTATTGATTTTAAAGGACAAGCTGACGGTCAAGACCTTAAGGGGTTGTCTGCAAACGGCTTTATTATGGTTTTAGATTATGGTCATATACTCCAGAGCTTTATTGACCCTATTGTAGGACATAAAGAAGGTGATGAATTTTCCTTTGAGGTACCCATCCCCGAAAATTATGATAAAGAAGAAATGCGGGGAAAAACGGCAGTCTTTAATGTCAAACTCCAAAATGTTGCAGTAAAGCGCCTCCCGGAAGTGAATGCCGACTTTATTAAATCGTATAGAATCAAAGACGGTACCATTGAATCCTTCCGCAAAGAGCTCAGAACAAATATGGAGCGGGAGCAGGCACGCGTTTTAAGAGCGCGTAATCATGATCTATTCTTTGATACTCTTTTGAAGTCGACAGGAAAATTTGCCATCCCCGAATGCTGGGTTGAAGAAACCAGGGTTGCATTGTGCAAAAGTGAAGATGCCAGATTACAGTCGATAATCAATAGCGCGGATTATTCAAATTTTGAAGAAAACAAGGAACTCATGAGGGAAGCTGCTGAGCATGCCGTACGTACGCAGTGGATAGCCGCTCAGTTGAAAAGGAGCCTTAATGTAACAGAAGCCTCCAGGGAAGCTGTTGATGCTGAGCTTAACCTGCTTGCTGGTGCCTATGAAAATCCTGAAGAAGTAAAGAAGGCACTTAGAAAGGACAAGCAGCAGTTTAAAAATATTATGCATATGGCTGTTGCAGACGATGTGCTAAAGCTGGTGCTGGCAAAATCCAAAGTCAAAACAGAAGATATCAGTTTTTCCGAATTAATTTACGGAAAGTCTGCACAATAAAAGCAACAGCAGCTGCGGCATTTGACCTAATGCCCAAAAGGTGCAATTGTGCTATATTGATTACCCCGTGCTGACAGGTTCGGGGTTTGTTGTGTTTTAAGGAAAGCGATATGTCCTCATTGGTGCCAATGGTCATTGAACAGACCGGACGCGGCGAAAGATCTTTTGATATCTATTCCAGGCTTCTTAAAGACAGGGTAATCTTTTTAACCGGCGAGCTTGAAGATCACGCAGCAGACCTCATCGTTGCCCAGCTGCTCTTTTTGGAATCAGAAGATCCAGATAAGGATATTTATCTTTACATAAATTCGCCTGGGGGAGTAGTAACTTCCGGGATGGCAGTATATGACACCATGCAGTATATCCGTCCTGATGTAGCCACGGTATGTATGGGACAGGCATGCTCCATGGGATCTTTCCTGCTCTCAGGCGGCGCCAGGGGCAAACGTTACGCCCTGCCTCATGCCAGGATTATGATTCATCAGCCATTAGGCGGGTTTAAAGGTCAGGCCTCTGACATCATGATCCATGCCAGGGAAACCGAAAGAATTAAAACTATCCTCAATGAGCTAATCGCAAATCATACCGGGCGCAGTTTGAGTGAAATTGAAGCAGCCTGCGACCGGGATAATTTTATGTCAGCACAACAGGCCAAAGAATTTGGTCTTATCGATGAAGTCATTGTAAGCCGCAGCGATATCAAGGTATCAGCTGAAGCTGATAAAGGAGTTTGATAATGAGCGATGAAGGCAAGAAACCTATCTGCCTTTTTTGCGGCAAGGGGATTTCTGATGAGCGCACCCTGATTCGTACCAGGCAGGGCACCGTGATATGCTCTGATTGCGTTAAAAAATGCTATGACATTTTAATGAAGGAGCGCAGGCCCCAGGATGAGGCCCGCAGAGTCCAGTACGAAAATGAGCTTAAGAAGGAGGAAGCCGCCTCAGGCGGTTTGGATCTTGACAAGCTTCCTACTCCCCATGAAATAACTTCATATCTTGATGAATATGTCATCGGCCAGGAAGATGCCAAAAAGGTGCTTTCAGTTGCCGTCTACAACCATTATAAGCGTTTAAAGCACCGGGAAACCGCCCAACAAGGGGAGGTCGAGCTTGGTAAGTCCAATATTTTGATGATTGGCCCTACAGGCTCTGGGAAAACCCTTCTGGTTCAGACCTTAGCCCGCTTTTTAAACGTGCCTTTTGCCATATCCGATGCTACTACCCTGACAGAAGCAGGCTATGTTGGTGAGGATGTTGAAAATGTTATTTTAAGATTGCTGCAAAGTTCTGATTTTAATGTTCAAAAAGCCCAGATGGGAATTATTTACATCGATGAGATCGACAAGATAGCAAGAAAAAGCGAGAATCCTTCCATAACTCGTGATGTGTCAGGAGAGGGCGTCCAGCAGGCTCTTTTAAAACTGGTGGAAGGGACCGTAGCTTCGGTGCCAACCCAGGGCGGGCGCAAACACCCAAGACATGAAATGATAGAAGTTGATACTTCACAGATCTTGTTTATCTGCGGCGGTTCTTTTGCAGGTCTTGAAAAGATTGTCGATAAAAGAATTCAGAAAAATGCCGGCATTGGTTTCGGGGCTGAGGTAGTGGGCAAAAAAGAACAGCTTACCCTGACCCAAAAATACCAGAAAGTAGAACCTGATGATTTAGTCAAATTCGGGATCATTCCCGAGTTTATTGGCAGAATGCCGGTCATTACGGCATTGGAGGAATTGGACCGCGAAAGTTTGGTCAGGGTATTGAAAGAACCACGCAATGCTATTGTAAGACAGTTTGAGACGCTGTTTAGTTTTGAAGGGGTAGAGCTTGAATTTACCGAAGAGGCCTTAAATGCCATAGCAGACACGGCAATTGAGCGTCATACCGGGGCCAGAGGATTAAGATCCGTAGTAGAAGGGCTTCTTTTAAATACCATGTATGATATTCCTTCAGTAAGCGATGTAAGGAAGGTTGTGGTTGATGAAAATACCGTAAAAAGCGGCTCCGAGCCCCTGGTAATTCGCGATACCCAAGCCTCCTGATGAGAATTGATGACCTGGAATTCTTTTAAGATGTAGTACTTTTTATATCATCAAAGATGATATTTACGCTTGGTGCCTTATTTTAGGATGATAAAAGCCCCAAGTCAGATTAAAAGTCTTTGGGGAAGTGGATTGAGAAGGTGCCAATCATGCAAAATCCTAGCGATAAATTTTGCCCCAATGACTTGAATTCTTTTTAATAGTCCCTCATATTGACTCATAGGATAGGGGACAAAAAACATAAAGGTCAGTTATGGCTAAACAGAAAAATACCGATACCAATGAAATAACTCATGAAGAATGCATCCTGCCGCTGGTTACCCTGCGCGGTCTCGTGGTAACTCCCAATGCCAATGTTCAGGTATTGGCTGCAAGAAAACAATCCATTGCAGCCTTTAAAAGTGCCCTTTTAAGTGAGGATCACCATATTGCGGTGTTCTGCCAGCTTTACGATGCTGATGAATCCCCTGACATGAAAAGACTCCAGAACACCGGAGTAGTGTGCAGGGTAATCAATGGTGATTACAAGGACAATGAAACCTTCCGCTGCCTGTTGCGTGGTTTTGCCAGGATCAGACTTATAAAAATATTAGATGAAGGAGAAGAGGGCAGCAATCCTGAGTATCGGGTTGCACAGTGTGAAATACTCCGTGAGATCGAAAGTGATGATGAAGAAAAGCAGCATTATGTTACGACGCTGCAGTCAGCACTTGAGTATGCGCTCAAAAAAAGTGACGGCTCGGTAAGATCTTTTCTTGATGCCTCCATGAGCAGTGAAATATTAGAAACTATTAAAAAGGAGCGAAACCTTTCAGTCCTAACTGATATTTTGTCACAGACTTTAAACCTTACCATTCAGGAAAGGCGCCTGATGCTGGAGACTTTGGACCCCATACAGCGTGCCAGATTCCTGATAAGCCGACTGAATGGTTATTCCTACCAGCAGGAAATGGAGCAGAGGATCGTCGAAGAAGCCAAAAACTCCATGGAACGCAATCAAAAAGAATATTTTCTCAATGAACAGATGAAGGCAATCCGCCGGGAATTGGGTGATGAGAAGGAGGAGACCGAAGTTGAGGAATTCAGAAGTCGCCTTAAAGATCTGAAGGCCTCTGATACGGTAAAGGACAGAATAGAAAAAGAAATTAAAAAATATTCCATGATGAATATTCATAATTCTGAAAGCACCATGGTAAGAAGTTATATTGAGGTACTGCTAACCATCCCCTGGGAAACTTCAACTCCTCTAAGTCATGATCTTCTGGAGGCCAAGGAGATCCTGGACAATGATCATTATGGTCTTACCAAGGTTAAAGACCGGATCTTAGAGTATCTTGCGGTCCAATCTCGCTCTGACAAGCTGCAGGGCCCCATACTGTGCCTGATGGGACCTCCAGGCATTGGTAAGACGTCCCTTGGGGCATCTATCGCCAGGGCCACAGGACGCAAATATGCCAGAATTGCCTTAGGAGGCCTTCATGATGAGTCCGAAATAAGAGGACATCGGCGTACCTATCTTGGGGCACTGCCCGGCAAGATTATGTCCAACATGATCAAAGTAGGGGTTAACAATCCCTTATTTCTCCTTGATGAGATTGATAAAGTTAATTCTTCAATTCACGGAGATCCTGAAGCGGCACTGCTTGAGGTTTTGGATCCTGAACAGAATAAAGCCTTTAACGACAATTATGTAGAGGTAGATTACGATCTTTCCAATGTGCTGTTTATCTGCACGGCCAACTCCTACCATATCAGTGAGCCGCTTTTGGACCGCATGGAGATAATAGATCTTTCTTCTTATACTGAAGAAGAAAAATTCAATATTGCCAAAAAGTTCCTGCTGCCAAAGCAGATGCGCCTTAATACCTTAAAGCCTGAGGAATTTGCAGTAACCGACGAGGCCGTTTTGGAGCTGATACGCTACTATACCCACGAAGCTGGGGTCAGAGGATTGGAACGTCATTTAAGCTCACTGTGCCGCAAGACGGTAAAGGATATGCTCATAAAACAAAAAGAGCATGAGCGTAAGAAGGCATCCTCAGCAAAATCTGATGACAGCGTTTCTGAAAATAAGGAAGACTGTACTGATAGCAGCGCCAAAAAGAGCAGAAAGATTCGCAAAATTACCATTGATACCAAAAAAATTGCCAAGCTGCTGGGGCCGCGCCGCTATGACTTTAACTCCCGTCTTGCCGACAATAAGGTAGGGTTAGTAAATGGCCTGGCATGGACTTCTCTTGGAGGAGACATATTACAGCTTGAAGCTGTCGCCAATGAAGGCAAAGGAGCCCATGAACTTACAGGAAAACTTGGGGATGTCATGAAAGAATCCATTGCTGCTGCCATGACGGTTACCCGTTCACGTTCTGCCAAATTGCATCTTGCCCCTGACTTCTTTGAAAAAGCCGATCTGCATATTCATGTCCCGGAAGGGGCCACTCCCAAGGAAGGGCCATCAGCAGGAGTTGGTATGGTCACGGCCATTGTCTCTGCACTAACCGGAAATCCCGTGCGCGCGGATGTGGCTATGACAGGAGAGATCACCTTAAGGGGGGATGTCCTGCCTATCGGAGGACTTAAGGAAAAGCTTTTAGCAGCATTAAGAGGCGGGATCAAAACGGCTCTTATTCCCAGGGAAAATGAAAAAGATCTTTGGGACATTCCCAATAATGTCAAAAAAGGTCTTAAGATTGCTCTGGTAAAGCATATTGATGAGGTATTAAAGCTTGCCCTGGTCAATGATCCTTACCTTTTTATCCCAACTACGGTGTGGCGGGACAAGCCCGTTACCGCTGCCGTAGAACAGAATACCGATGAAGACAAGACCACAGAGGCTAATGCTTAATTGACATACAGTAAAGAGTTAATTGCAAAGGTCAAAGACTTAAGTGACAAGTTTCACGCTTTAAAAGAACAGGCATTACGTGGTAAAGATCCTGATAACATCACATTGTTTTTAAAAATAGTTACCCCACTGGTAGTTAACGTGGAAAATACTCTGCCCGATCTTAGGGATCTTGTGGACACTCTTGAATATCAGCAGGATCCTCTTAGTGATGAATTAAGAAAACTTGCCGATTCCCTTGAAGATTCGCTGATGACGATTCTCCCCTACCTTGATAAATTAAGAAAAGACTCTGGGGAAAATTCTGTGATCCATCACAACAGCAATACGGTGCAGTAACCTTAAGTTAAGGCAGTTTGACAATATTACCTAATGCTTTTTGAAACTTAAGTAGATTCAAATCGTAACAAAAGGGCCAAAAATCATGATCCAACTGGTTTATTGCAAGAACTTCTTTTTTTTAGGGTTGGTAGTCGCGGGTTAAAAATGTAACCATGCAAATTTGCCGGATTTGAAAGGAATAGCATGAAATTTTTACTTGTTAGCTTTGTAACAGTTTGTTATAGTGCAGAATAATTGCTTTTTTTGCGTTCTGGCTCAAATTTTTAATAATTCATTGAGAGTTTTTAACGCAAAGCAATGCATAATCTGTGACGAGTACACAACTACAGGCGCCTGGCAGTAGGAAAGTCCGACTTTTAGGCACGTAGTGAAGATGTTAGACTTGCAAAGGAGAAAATTTGTGAACAAGGGACAGTTAGTAGAGAGTATCTCTAAGAAGTCAAAGCTCTCACTCAAGGATTCTACAGCAGCAGTAAATGCCTTTGTTGAAACCGTAAAGGAAGCTTTGGCAAAAGGTGATAATATTGCTCTGGTCGGTTTTGGCACCTTTTTAGTCAGAGACAGAGCAGCTAGAACCGGACGCAATCCCCGTACCAAGGAAGAAGTCCTGATCCCCGCTGTAAAAGTCCCGGCATTTAAGGCCGGCAAGCCGTTAAAAGACTCTGTTAATAAGTAAAAGGTACGACTTACAATAATAAGGCGGATCGATAGCTTTATTTAAAAATTTGTTTTTAAATTTGAACATGGCCTGGGTGTGATCTCAGGCTTTTGTTTTTCTTAGGCGACAAATCCATGGCAGGTATTTTTGGTTTTTCACGTACAAATTTGCCATAATGTCGGTCTGCTTTAGCTTAAGTCTTAATAAGGCTATAATCTCTTGGCTGCAAAAAGGTCTCTTGGGCAAGGGAGCACCTTAGTTAAGCATACTTAGTTAATTTGAGGCAAAAAGTGAGGAGAAATTCCCATGCTGTCTGATAAGCTTCGGGAAGGAGCACAGGGTAGAATCTTTAAGATCATCTTTTGGGTTATCATTTTATCCTTTGTTTTTACAGGGGTAGGCGGGTACTTGATCCCCAGACTTAATACCGATCCTGTTAAAGTCGGTGACTATAGTATCTCTGCTGCGGAGTGGAGCAATCAATACAATCGTCAGACCCGGCAGATGTACTACCTCTACGGCTCGCAATTTTCTTCACAGCTTGAAGATCCCGTGTTTGTACAAGCCCTAAGGGCCAGAGTTTTAGAGGATCTTATCGATAATGTTGCTTTCAGCACCGCAGTTTTTGACACTGATGTCAGGATAGGTGATGAACAGGTTCGTGATGTGATAAGAAGGTCCCCGGCTTTTCAAAAGGACGGGCAGTTTGACAATGAACTTTACCTTGCCTCAGTGCGTAATATGGGCATGGATCCTGAGTATTACGGCGAGCAGTTAAGAACTTCCCTTACCTCGCAGTTTATTATGGAGCCTGTCCTGACACTGTCTGCTGCTATCATGCCCTATGAAGTAAAGCTCTTGGGGGATATTCTCTTTGAAGAGCGGGTCATTGATTTGTATACTCTGGATCCTAAAGAACTGCAAAATGACATCGTCGTTTCCGATGATGAGATTAAGTCCTATTACGATAATAATCATCAGCAGTTTATGGCTCCTGCAAGCGTTGATTTAACCTATCTTGTTTTAGATACCAATGAGCTTAAGACAAGGATTGTTCCTGAAGAACAGGAAATTGCAGATTTTTATGCCCTTAACAATCAGGATTTTAGGGTAGAAGAGCGCCGGGATGTTTCTCAGATCCTTTTAAAGGAATCTTCCGATCTTGAAAAAAGGGCTGCCATGATTGAAAATGCCCTGGCATCTGGTGAGGATTTTGCCAATCTTGCAAGCCAATATTCTGATGATGAATCATCAAAGGACTTAGGCGGCAGAATAGGCCTTGTAGGACATAATGAGATTGCCGCAAATTTGGAGGAGGCTGTCTTTAATCTTCACAAAGTAGGTGATGTCACTCCGCCCATAAAAGACAACTACGGGATCCATTTTTTTAAACTCAATGACATTGCAGAATCCTACATCCCTGAATTAAACGAGATCTACGATACCGTAAGACAGCGTTTCATCGATAATCGTGCTGCAGAACTTTACCGGGATCAATTAATTACTTTATCTGATTTAACCTATGAAAACCCTGATTCTTTGGATTTGGCAGCAGCAGAACTTAATCTTACCGTTAAATCCTTTGTGAATTTAAAAGAAGGTGATGAAGATGCGCCCTGGCCCCTTAATTCCCATGCTTTCCAGGAGGCAGCTTTTGATCAAAATAATATTACCTCGGGGCTTAATACCAATGTAGTTGCCATTTCAGACAGCGTAAGCGCCGTCATGAATATCTCTAATTTTGAGGAGAGGACCTTACTGCCTTTTGATACCGTTGAAGTTGAGGTAAAAGATAAGCTTATGGCATCAAGGGCAGCTGCCCTTGGCAATGAAATTTTGGAAAACTATGCCAAAAGCCTTAAGAGCAACCCCTATGCTGAAGCCCCACAAGGAGTGGAAACCTACAGAAACTTCAGGATAAACCGCGGCACGGCGAATATCAGCCCTCTTTTTAGCCTTGCGGTATTTGCAATTCCTGCAGTTCCCATGGAGTACGCTGTAAGTGAAAATGAAGGAAAAGTATCATTGGCAGTTCTAAAGGAAGCCCATCCTATGACAGATGCCGGTGCAGAACAGTACAGTGCTCTGGTAAGGGCCCAGCTTCCCAATCAAAGAAGGGAGGAAACCCTCGCAGCCTTGTATCGCAAGTCAAGGAATTTGACAGAAATTGAATACAACCAGGAGGCCATCGATCTTATCAATCAAACAAGTGCTGATTGATATATCGTAAAGCTGCTGCCGTTCAGATCCTTTGCAGAAGTGCTTTGCTATAATCACTGCGGTTTTTAAGGACGCAATCAGTTATGAAGTTACATGAATACCAATCCAAGGAGCTGCTGCGCTCCTATGGGCTTCCGGTGGCGGATTTTAAGGTAAGTTCCAAGGCTACAGGAATTGGAAAAGCAGCCTACGAGCTGTCTCCGGGGCCTTTTGTATGCAAATGTCAGGTGCATTCAGGAGCCCGGGGTAAGGCAGGCGGGGTTGCGGTGGTAAATACTCCTGCAGAAGCTGAAGCCTTTGCGGCCAAATGGCTGGGAAACCGCCTTATTACGGAACAAAGCGGCCCTGGGGGCAAGCTGGTATCAAGGGTTTTGATTGAAAATGCCACACAGGCTGTGCGGGAGCTTTACCTGGGGGCCACCATTGATCGCACCCATGCGCACCTTACTATTATGGCCTCTGATGCCGGCGGCTCTTCCATTGAAGAAATCGCATCAGTTTGTCCTGAGAAAATCTTAAAAGTCCCTGTTGATGAACTTATAGGCCCTCAGCCCTATCAGGGCAGGGCCCTTGCCTATCAACTGGGCCTAACGGGAAAACAGGTAGTATCCTTTACCAAAATCTTCGTCGGCATTGCCAAAATGTTTATTGAAAACGATCTTTCATTGGTGGAGATCAATCCCCTTGCAGTAACTGCCTCAGGAGATTTGCTGTGTCTTGATGCCAAAATAAATCTTGACAGCTATGCCCTGTACCGACACCCTGATTTGGTTGAGCTTGATGATCCCTCCCAGGAAGATCCCCGCATTGCCCGTGCGGCAGCTTCGGGCTTTTCCTATGTGCCGCTTGAAGGAAACATTGGTTGTCTTGTCAACGGGGCAGGTTTAGCCATGGGGACTATGGATATTATCAAAAGCTGCGGCGGAAATCCTGCAAACTTTCTTGATGTAGGAGGAGCTGCAACCAAAGAACGCGTCATGGAAGCTTTTAAGATCATCTTAGAAGATCCCAATGTCAAATGTATCCTGGTTAATATTTTCGGCGGCATTGTGCGGTGTGATCTGATAGCAGAAGGTATTTTAGGAGCAGTCAATGAAGTAGACACCAAGGTTCCCGTGGTAGTACGCCTAGAAGGCAATCATGCTGTCGCAGGTGCTGATGTTCTTACCCAAAGCGGGTTAAATATCACAACTGCTCATACTTTAAAGGATGCAGCGCAGCTTGCGGTTTTAAAAGCAGGAGGGATTGGACAATGAGCATCCTGGTAAATAAAGACACTAAGATCATCTGCCAGGGCTTTACCGGTTCTCAGGGAACCGCCCATTCTCAACAGTGCCTTGAATATGGCAGCAATCTATTAGGAGGGGTCACCCCGGGCAAAGGAGGAACCTCCCATCTTGGTCTTCCGGTATTTAATACCGTAAAAGAAGCCGTGGATGCCACCGGGGCTTCTGCCACCATGATCTTTGTACCGCCGCCTTTTGCTGCCGACTCAATTTTAGAGGCCATTGATGCTAAATTGGGGTTAATTGTCTGCATCACAGAGGGTATTCCGGTTTTGGATATGCTCAAGGTTAAGGCCAAATTAATGCAGTCCCAGGCTGTTTTGATAGGTCCTAACTGTCCTGGAATAATTACTCCTGAAGAGTGCAAAATCGGCATTATGCCAGGGGATATTCATAAAAAAGGCAAAGTAGGCATTGTATCCCGCTCAGGTACTTTAACTTATGAGGCCGTCAAACAGACCACAGACGCGGGATTTGGGCAGTCTACCTGCGTTGGCATTGGAGGAGATCCCGTCCAAGGCTCCTGCTTTGTTGATATGTTAAAACTCTTTGAAGAGGATGATGAGACTGAAGCTGTGGTTTTAGTAGGAGAAATAGGAGGCTCCTCTGAACAGGAGGCTGCATCCTGGATCAAAGATCATATGACCAAGCCTGTTGTTTCCTACATAGCAGGAGTCTCGGCCCCCGAAGGACAGCGAATGGGCCATGCTGGGGCAATTATTACAGGCGGTCAGAGTACTGCCAAGGCAAAGCACCAGGCTTTGCGTGACGCAGGAGTAGTTGTGGTCCCCACTGCAGCCGATATTGCCGACGGTTTAAGGGAAGCCTGTGGCTGGAAATAATCTTATTTAAAGTTCAAGGGGTCTGTTTTGGTATCTTAAGCAATTAAGCAGCTTTTAAAATCAATATTAAAAATTGTGAGCAAAAGCGCATAAAATCAAGGTCCAGACATATACAATGAAAGTTCACGCTCTTAATAATTTGAGCAAATTTAAAAAAATGTGTTGACAGCGAAAATAAACAGGCTAGAATGCACATCCGCTGACCTCAAAGAAA
>CAYNSI010000020.1:0-18226 GCA_964399665.1 uncultured Enterobacterales bacterium
CATCGTGGTAAGACCTTCTGAAGCAAAAAACAGGGGGCTGTGGTGGGAGAAGCGAACCCCCCCGCCTTTAGGCATGGGGAGCGTCAATAACATTCTGATTTAAAAGAAATAAAAGAGGCTAAGTAAGCCCCTTGTATTATGCACTTTTATTTATCATAATCATTCCACTTCACAGCGCATATCCAAAAACAAGGCCCTACAAAATTTGCTCCCTTCGTCACATTGTTAGGCAAAAAAGGCACAGCAAAATGCAAAAGGAGGGCGAAAAAGTCCAAAAACAAAAATTTTTAAAAAGCTGACAGGTGGCTGACACATTGTTTTATAAATCAATTAGTAACGGGGTGAAATGTGACATCGGTTAGGTACACCATTTTGCCATAATTAAATCATGAAATCACCCTGACGGAACAGAAGCTGTGTAGTAAGATGTAGTTCATAAGGTCAGAGCGCTGAATGTTGGAAATTCGGCAGGCCTATAATTCGTGAAATTGTCATTCTTTTAACAAATCAAAGGATAAGAGGAGAGCTCTTGTCTAAATTTCCGCAGGAGGAACAAGCCATGGAATTAACAAACAGTCTTCCACTTTCAAGCTCAGATTTTGCCTATCTGATTGACAACAAGATGTTATATGTGGACAAAACCGATTTAGCAGGGGATTTGGCAAGGTGGACCCACGGCTCTTTCTTACTGATAAGACCCCCTCACTTTGGTAAAACCCTGCTGGTTTCTACTTTAAAAGAACTCTTTTTAAACGGCAAGGGCAGATTTGAAGGACTCAAACTTGAAAAAGATGAGCCATGGACTGACACGGGTACCTATAAAGTGATTAAGCTGAGTTTTTCTTCCTCGGCAAAACCTGACCCGGGTCAGACTTTTTATCAAACATTCGGCAGCAAGCTTAAAGAGCAATGTCTAAAAGCAGGCCTTGCCTGGACAGATAAGACTTATTGGACCGATTCTTTTGATGACGCTTTATACAAAGCTGATAACTGCTCCGTAGTCCTGCTTATAGATGAATATGACGCTCCCCTGACCCATGTTTTAGATAAACCTGATGAGTATGAGGACAGGCGTGATTATTTAGCTTCGTTTTTTTCAATCTTAAAGGACTTTGACGAGAAGTTCCGCTTTGTCTTTATCACCGGTGTCACCAGGATCACCCAGCTTGGTCTGTTTTCAGGGCCCAACAATATAGATGACATTTCATTTGCTTCTGAATATGGAGCTATCACGGGCTTTACCCAAGAGGAACTTGAGCAAAACTTTAAGCCCTATATTGCCAATGCGGCTAAGATTCTAAAAAGGGAAAAACCGCAGGAGCAGTGGGATGAGCAAAAGGTTTTATCAGAACTTAAGGCTCATTATGATGGTTATTCGTTTGATAGATTTGCCGAAAGTAAAGTATACAATCCCTGGACGTTGATTAATTTCTTTGCAAATCCGGAAAAAGAATTTGAACATTATTGGCTTGACAGTTCCAATTCACTCCTGCTAAATAAATTTTTGCAGCGTTTGACTGTACATCCGGATGATCTGCTTGCGATTTTGGATTGTTTAAACTATGAGTCCAGAGGCTACAGTTACAATACGATATTTCCTCTCCTCCCTCATATTAAAGCAAAAAACTTTCCTATCATTGCCTTAATGTACCAGGCAGGCTTTTTGACCGTTAAGAAAGAATGTTACAAAGTGCCTTATTTGGGCATTCCCAATGAGGAGGTAAAACCCGTCTTTCACAATGCAGCTATAGCAACGCTAACCAAAAACAAGATAAAAGATCTTGAAGGATTAAAAGCCGAATACCTGCAAAACTTCACCGAGGCATTTGCAGCCAAGAACATGCCTGCCATGAAGGAGTTGTTGAATAAAATCATCAAACAGTGCCCATATGAATCCTTCGAAGACTTTAACCCGCACAAGTTTACAAAAATGCTGGGGGGCTTTATTTACCTTATAACCGGATATAGTTTTGAGGTCATACATGCACTTGTATTTCCTGAAGACCGTGCTGATTTGCACATCAGAGCAGGCAGCTACAGCTATGTCTTTGAAATAAAGGTGACAAACGACCGCAAAAAAGCAGATGAGATCTTTGAGGAAGGCAAAAAAGACTTTTTACTTCGCAGAGCCGGTGATTTAACTGAGCCTCTGCCCACCTTTGTGCCCTGCGTTATGATAATCGTTAATGAGCCGCAAAAGGATGAACAAAGAACGTCTTCGCCGCTGCAAGAGATCGTGTACTTAGAAGAGCTGCCTTTAACTCAAAAGCAGCTTTCCATGATGATCCCCCAAAATCATTGACAGACTGGGCAAAAGCTCTCCTGAGGAGAAAAATAGAATAGTTGGCCTAGGCAAACCAAGACAAGAGCTGTCAGGTTAAGTGAGCTTTTGATCTTACACCCTGTTAAGTTTTAGGCTGCAGGACTTGATCATTTCTGCAGCCCTTGCCGTCCTCTCAAGATCACCTGACACAAACTGCCATCAGCACCTGCTTAGGCTCTTTAAACTCCTGCCTGGCAAAATCATTACGATGTCAAGAATTAAATCATGCAATCACCCGATAACATTAGCCCTTAAAACCTGCTTAAGGTATAATCTTTCCGTTATCAAATCACCACCAGTTAACCTTGTATGAGAATATTTGTTACTTTTGCAGTCTCAGCCGTGACTGCCGCCCTTACGGTCAACAGCGCTATAGGGGCACAAATCTACCATAAGGACGGCTCCACCATTGACCTCTTTGGTACTGTCAGCGGGCTTTATTTAAGTGCCCACGCTGCCAATCCTGATCGTTACTATCAAAATGCCGGCAAAGACGGCGGAATTGTTTCTGCATCCACCTTAGGGATCGCCCTGCGGTCTGTTATTACCGATCACCTTGATGCCATAGCCTTCGGCCAATGGGACATGGCCGACGGGGAATTTGATGATCGCAACAATTACCTTTATGCAGGAATTGATGCCTATGAATATGGAACCCTGATAATAGGCCAGGCTGAGGATGCCTATTATGCCGTAGCAGGTGTGACCGATATTTTCAATTACATAGAAACCCGCGCCAATGACTACTATGTCATGGGCGACAAGACCCCCGGCATGATAATGTACAAATTCTCGGCTTTAAGCTGGGATTTGCGCTTATCCTACAAAACGGCCAAGGATTATGTCTATGGGTCAGATCTCTCGGTAAGATCCGGCTATGCCGCATCCATTGCAGGCAGGCTCACTGATAATATTTCCATGGCCTATGGCATGTCATACACCGATTTTACCTACTCAGGTCAAGAGCCAAGTGAAAAAATGATAGACTACTTTGCTCCTATTTATGCCCAAGATTATAAGGTAACCCCTGAAGAAGGTTATAATCTGGCAAAAAACCAGAAAATCGGCTACAAGTATGATTATGGCTTTTCTATAGCTTACGGCGTCCTGGGGGACGGACTGTATGCTGCCATTGAGTACACCGGCACTGACTATGAATACCTAAAGCATACTTTACACTCGGTGGAATTTGCCGCATCCTACCGCTTTGTAAGCGGTTTGGAGCTTATAGGCGGAATTTCCTGGCTCTCCTACAATGGTATTAATGTTGCCCTGGATCTAAATTTGGGGGTGGCATGGAACTTCAGCCCCGCTTTTAAGGTCTTTTGTGAGGGAGTCATAGATCTTGATGCAGAACCTGAGCGTTTCTACGGCTCTAATAATGTTCAGGATTGGATGGGTGAGAATAAATTGGTGCTGGGGGCACAATTCTCATTCTAATTGCGTTACACTTTAAAAGCTTTGTACAACACGCCCCAGGGCTTTGAAAACAGGAAACTAGCATGCTCAAAATTACCAACATGTTTAAAACCGGCCTGGTTCTTCTGGCCGCTGTGATGTCCGTACCGGCATTTGCTGCTGCCCAGTTTAAAGTTCCCATGAATTATACGGTGGAATTAGTAGACGGTGACAGCAGTAACTATGACTACAGCAGAATGAACCGAACCATTACCTTAACCCCGGGCAGACATCAGATTGTCATAAGATTTGAAGGCACTTTTGGTCCTGCCAAGGATGCCCGCATAGTCCAGTCTTCCAATCCCCTGGTAATTGACATCTGGAATATAGCCGACGAAGAGGTCATGACCTTTACCTATGATATGCCCCAGTCGATAAGGGAGGCAGAGCTTTACGCCAAAACCGAAAAGATCAACTTGATCTATGCAGACCGCCGTCCCGTCCCCGAAGATCGGGCCGCTTACTTTATCCTGGCTTCAGAGTCGGGATTTTCCTTTGTGCGCGACTATCGTCAGGATCTGATGTCAGTTAACAGACTCTATGCCCCAGGATATGTCCAGGGTGGAGACAGGGTCATGGGCATGACAAGCTACGGTGCCCCCACCATTACCGCCACCTCAGGGGTCGGTGCTTCAAATACTCCGCAAAGATTCTCCATGGAAGCTCCCATGACCTCTGCGGCCCAGGAGAGTAATTTGAGAACTTCCTCCACCTCAGGCGGTGCCGTTGCAGGTCCCCAGGGAAAACTTAGAGATCTTATAAATCTTTACAACTCAGCTGACGACAAAACCAAACTGGAGTTTGTAAAGTACGTAATGTCAAATTAATGTCCTTAAGGTGCTGTAGCAAGATCCAAAATCATGGCAGCAGGACAGCCTGGCAGGGTTTGTTATCCTGCCTTTTCATATCAATGCAGGGCATCATAGATCTTCTTAGCAAGGGCCCTGCTAATCCCCGGGACCTTGGCAAGCTCATCCACTCCTGCCTTTTGGACTTCCTGTCTGCCGCCTAAGCGGCTTAAAAGCGCCTGCCTTCTTTTGGGCCCTACTCCTTCAATCTGTTCTAAGGATGACACTTTGCGGGCTTTTGAGCGCCTTATTCTGTGTCCTGTTATTGCAAAGCGGTGGGACTCATCCCTGATGTGCAGCACCAGCTGCATGGCAGGATCTTCGATGCAAAGGTGAATTTCCTCATGAGAAAAAGCCTTAATCAGAGTCTCAAGGCCCTCCCTGCGCCCCTCACCCTTGGCTACAGCAATAATGGCAGGAAGCTCCAATCCCTGCTGCCTAAAACTTGCCGATAACACCTCCTCGGCCCTGGACAATTGCCCCAGCCCCCCGTCAATAAATACTATGTCAGGACACTCCCCTTCTGCGATATCCTTAAAACGGCGGGTTAACACCTGCTCCATGGCCCCAAAATCATCCCCCGGGGTGATCCCTTCGATATTAAAACGCCGGTAACGTGAAGGCTCCGGGCCCTCACGGTTGAATACCACACAGGATGCTGAGGTAAGTTCACCCCTGGTGTGGGAGATGTCAAAACATTCCATGCGTCTTATATCTTTAAGCCCTAAAATACTTTCAAGCGACTCAATGCGATCTTTTGCCGTAGCTTTTGAAGCAAGACGCGAATTTAAGGCGGTTTTGGCATTGGATCCTGCAAGGGCCAGATATTTTAGACGCTCTTTTTTTAAATTATCAGCAACTTCAATTCTTACCTTCCGCCCAGTCTGCTTTTCAACAGCATCAGCCAGCACATCCAGGTTATCGCAGCTTTTCTCAAGGAGGATCTCCTTTGGCAGCATCTCAGCACGATTGTCATTTAGGTAAAATTGTGTAAGAAAGGATGACAAAAGCTCATCTTCACTTCCAGAACCTAAGAATTTGGGGAAATAGGATCTGGTGCCTAAAACCCTTCCTTTTCTTACAAAAAGAACGTGCACACAGGCAATCCCGCCTGAAATGCAGCCTGCCACCACATCCAAATCAAGGCTGCCCTCAGTACTTACCGACTGGGATTCCTGCACCTTTCTTAAGGATAACAGCTGATCTCTTGTTTTGGCAGCCTCCTCAAACTTAAGTTCTGCTGCAAGCTTTTGCATTCTTGAGGTTAGATCATTTAAAAGTTCCTGATCCTGTCCTTTTAAAAAAAGTCTTACTAAAGCTACTTGAGCCTGATATTCTTTTTTTTGTTCGTCACTCATGGAAGCGCAGGGTGCAAGACAGCGGCCAAGCTGGGCCATAAGACAGGGTCTGGTGCGTCGGGTTAAGACATTGTCAGAGCACTGCCTTATGGGAAAAATCCTCTGGATCAGCCTGAGGCTTTCCTTTACTGCTGCAGCATCGGGGAAAGGCCCGAAATAAGTGCCCGGAATTTTTTTTGGTCCTCGGTGATAAAAAAGCCCCGGGTATTCATGGTTGGACAGCAGCAAAAAAGGATAGGACTTGTCATCGCGCAGCAGGATGTTATAGCGCGGCTGATATTCTTTAATAAGGTTGTTCTCAAGGATCAAAGCCTCGGTCTCAGAAAAGGTAACCGTAAACTCGATATGATGAATATGTGCTACCAAAGCCCTGGTCCTTGGGGCCTGGATATTTTTATTAAAGTAAGATGACAGTCTTTTTTTAAGATCGCCGGCTTTGCCCACATAGATAACCCCGCCTTTTACATCATACATGACATAAGTTCCGGGCCTGTTAGGCACAGTGGCTAGAAACTCTACGGCATCAAAGCTTTTATGAGGAACAGGAGGTTCACGGTCCGGGGCGAATTTAATTTTTCCTAAATTATCTGTCATCAAAAAAATCCGCTGCAAACCTTGGGCAGGAAAACCGGGACTTGCCCGGCTTTGTTTTGGTCTATAGCATCAAAAGGCAGGAAGTATTGCGCCTTGATACTTCTCTTCGATAAATTTGCGGGTCTGCTCTGAATTTAAGGCCTCAACCAGAATTTTCATATCATCAGAATCCGCGCTTTGGGGGTTGGCAACCAGGATATTGACATATGGAGAGTCGGCGCCCTCAATGAGCAGGGCATCACGGCCCGGGACCATACCTGCTGCCATGGCAAAATTGGTATTGATAACCGCAATGGTCACATCATCCATGGCTCTTGGCAGCTGAGCAGCCTCAAGTTCCCTGATATCAAGATTTTTGGGATTGTCCACAATATCCATCACGGTGCAGGTTATATCCGTAGGATCTTTTAATTTAATAAGTCCTGCAGAGTGCAAAAGCAGCAAGGCCCTGCCGCCGTTGGTAGGATCATTGGGGATAGCAGCGGTTGCCCCATTTTCAAGCGCATCCAAACTCTTTAAAGTTTTGGAGTAAACGCCCATAGGCTCAATGTGTACGGTGCAGATTTCCTTTAAGTTAACGCCGTGATCAGCTATGAAGGTCTCAAGGTAGGGACGATGCTGGAAATAATTGGCTTCAAGTTCACCGTCATCCGTGGCAAGATTGGGCTGCACATAATCGTTGAACTCCACAATCCTAAGATCCACTCCCTTTTGCTCTACTACAGGCTTTACAAACTCCAAGATCTCCCCATGGGGAACCGGGGTTGCCCCTACCGATATGGTGCCGCTTACAGCAGCGCCTGAGAATGCTCCTGCAAAAGAAACTAAGGTTAAGGCTAATAAAGTTTTTCTCAATTTGAGTGCTCCTTAAAAATTTTACCCATTAATACTTGAGGGGGTCCTGCCATGATAACAAAGTAACAGGATTTTATTGAAGTTTTAGTGAGTAAATTTCACTGACCTCTACTGTGCGGTGACAAACCGCTATTTTTAGCGATGGTCAAAATAGCGTGACAGGAGATCTCCTGCAAACTGCACTAATTGCACCATCACAATCAGGATAATAACTGTGCCTATCATCACATCAGCCCTAAAGCGCATGTAGCCGTAGCGGATTGCCAAATCTCCCAGGCCCCCGCCTCCTATGGTTCCTGCCATGGCAGAGCAGCCAATGATCACGATTACGGTTATGGTAAAGTTTTGAATCAGCTCGGGCATAGCCTCGGGGATGAGAACTTTGGTGACGATCTGCCAGGGAGTGGCTCCCATGGAGGAGGCTGCCTCAATAAGACCTGATGATACCGTGCGCAGTGAAGTTTCCACCAGACGCCCGGTAAAGGGGATTGTGGCTACGGTAAGGGGGACAATGGCAGCTGAAGTGCCTATTGAAGATCCAACCAGAAGCTTGGTCAGGGGAATGATAGCTACCATGAGGATAATAAAGGGGATGGAGCGCAGGGCATTTACTATAGTGCCTAAAATACGATAAAAATTGGGAGCTTCCCAAAAATAACCCCTTGAAGTTACCAAAAGCAGAACCCCCAGGGGAACCCCTAATATAATCGAGATTGCCGAGGCCACAAAAACCATATACAAAGTCTCTAAGGTAGCGCCCCACAGAAGACCTGAGATCCTGGACAATCCCTGCAAAAACTCAAAACTCAGAAAGCTGCTTTCGCTCATCGAAACCTAAAACCTCCACTTTGTGGACACGCCGCTCAAACTCGGCTATCGCCCCCTTGATTTCAGCCTCACTGCCTGCTACTTCCACAATCATGTGACCAAAGGGAATTTTCTGAATATGATCAATATTCCCTGAAAGAAGTGAAATGCTCACCTGACACTTTTTGGCAACATCAACGATTACCGGGGCATCTGCCTTGGGGCCTAAAAATAACAGCTCAAGTACTGCCTTGGCACCCTGATGATAGCAAGGAACAATTTCAGTATGGGCAAGAAGCTCAGGAAGTCCGCTGTGAATTACCGCCGACACCATGCGTTTGGTAAGCGCTTTTTCAGGATTGGTAAAAACATCCACAGTGCGGCCCATTTCAGTAATGATCCCCTCATCAATTACCGCAAGACGGTCACAACATTCTTTGATAACTTCCATCTGATGGGTAATGATAACTATGGTAAGTCCAAGTTTGTCCCTAAGCTCCAAAAGAAGCTCTAAAATCGAACTGGTGGTTTTAGGATCCAATGCCGAAGTAGCCTCATCACATAACAGAACCTTAGGCTCCCCTGCAAGTGCCCTGGCAATACCCACGCGCTGCTTCTGTCCGCCTGAAAGCTGCGCAGGATACATTTTTGCCTTATCCTCAAGGCCCACCAGGGCCAAAAGTTCGGCGGTCTTCCTTTCAATGTCCCTTGGACTTAATTTTTTTTCAAGTTTTAAGGGAAAGGCAATATTTTCCTCAGCAGTAAGGGAAGAGAGCAGATTAAAGCTTTGAAAGATCATCCCTATTTTGCGACGCATGCTGCGAAGCTGCCTTTGATTGAGGGAATTTAGCTTGACCCCGTCAACCTCTACAGTGCCTGTAGTAGGTTGTTCAAGGAAGTTAATCATGCGGATAAGGGTTGATTTTCCCGCACCTGACAGGCCGATAACGCCGAAAATTTCACCTTTTTGGATCTCAAGGGAAATATTCTTCAAGGCAGCCACTTCATGCTTGGTGCCCTGAGCATAGGTCTTCCCTATTTGCTTTAATTTAATCAAAAAAATATCCCTTAATTTAACCAATTTCCCCAGTGATTAAGATTCTATCATACTTGACTTTTCCGAATGTTATGCTGTTTTTATCCAAAGTCCAAAAGGATTTTGGCACTTGATCTTTAACTAAAAGAATCCCAATTTCACGAACTATTGGCCCTCAGGATCGCAAAAAAGCCCATATTTTTCGGTCTTAAGGTACAATTAGCAGTCATAATGACTTTAAGCTGTGAGGCATGGACAATGGCTTTTGACTTTAACAAGCGTCAGCAGTCTTTTTCAAGGCAGATTGAGAAGGAAAGAAGCGCAGAGGCAGCTTCTCCAAATACCCCGCCTATGCCTTCTTTGGGCGATGGCTTTGAGGGCCGGAGCAGCAGAATTGTTGATAATGATGCCAAAGCTTTGAATGGCAGTCAAAATTTGCCAAAGAGCTCTCCTAAGTCAGATGACAGACCCGATGCCTCCTTAAATGTTGCCGCTAATGCTTACAGCAAAGAAGGTGAGAGCCTAAAAGAAGACGATTCTTTAGCAAAAAAAGACCATTCCTTTGCCAATGCCTTCCCTAGCACTTCGAGCAATACTTTGGATAATGAAAATTTCACAAATCAACAAGAAAATCCCAATCTGATGCAAAGTAAAGATGAGCCTTCCCCGCTAGCGGAAAATTCGCAGCAAAAAGTCGACGCACCTTTGGGGCATGAGGAAGAAACCACAACTTTCAGGGAAGATGACATGGCGCAAAACCCGCCTTATCATGAGGACTCTTTAAATTCCCCTGCTAAGGAAGGTCCTGTTTATCTTGTGGGAACTTACAACCAAAAAATACCAAAAAGTAAGGATGATGCCTCAGATGAACCCCCGGTTTATGTCATAGGCCCCAAAAAGCCCATAGAGTCTGAAACTGCCAATACCTATTCAACCCCGCCCGTGTATGTTATAGGTCCTAAGAAGGATGCAGTGAAGGAAGATTTAAAACAGCACCCTGCAGATGATGAGCTTCCCCGCTATGTCATAGGTCCCCAAAAGCCTTTAGACCAAGGTGACAAGGCCAAGGACGATCCTCCTTTGTATTTTGTGGGCACAGCGGCAGGCCGTACCCAAGTTTTAGATGATCCTAATGACCAAGCAGAAGATGATAAAAAAGATTCTGTACCCTTATATGGTACTGAGCAAAAAACTTTTGACAGTTCACAGGATGGTCCAAACCTTAAGCCTGATCATGAAGATCACTTAAGCTTTCCACAAGAACAAGAACAAGAACAAGAACAAGAACAAGAACAAAGCGCCCCTCTTTACATATCCCCGGGAGCTCCTCTGCCTGAGCTTGAAAAAGTACCAAATGAGGCTTTGTTTGCAGAGCCTGATCCTGTGGATACCTCAAAGGAACATGCCGACCTTAAAAACACGGCAGGATCTTCTGATGCAGATACTCCAAATGAAAACTTAGGCACTTTAGATCTTAAAAGTGACGAAACTTCAGGCAAGACAAACGAAGCTGTAAAGGCAGAACCTGATAACAAAACCGCAGCGGGCGCTTCATTAAATACCCCTGCCCCGGCACCGGCTGCTGCTGCAGCTGTGAGCACGGACAGGGTCTTAGGAACAGAACCTGCCCCCAATTATGATGCCCTGGCCGCCGAGCGCCTTGCCAACAAGGAGTCTAATCTTTTTAAATACAATGAGCTTGAAAAGGTAAGCATTGCAGTCTCCTTGTATCTTGTCTTAAGGCAGCTTTTTGCCTGCTTTTTTTCTCATACCACCCTTTGTGTGCTTGCTCCCAATTTAGCCTCACGCTTAGGACCCGGGGCTTTAAGCTGTTTTCCCATCCCCATGTTTCTTACCGGGCTTATTGCAGGGTCTGTAGGGTCACTGGCAGCACATGTGGTAAGCTTTGAGCTGTCAACAGGCATTGGGGTTTTGGTATTTATCCTTTTGGACGGACTTACAAGCTTCAGGGGCCTTAGTTCCGTGCTCGAGCTTATCAGCAAAAAAAGATCCGACCCCATTATTGACGTTGCAGCAGTGATCTTCCCCGTTATTCTCTTTATGCTGATCCTCAATGCCAGTTTTATATTAAATCCGCACTTTGAAACCATAGTAGCCCTGGCTTTTGCCTCCATGATAGGAGCTGCCATGTCAATAACCCTGCTTTTGAGCATGGAGCATGATCCGATAAATTCCTTTGGTACGATAACGGCAAAAGGCTATATTTTTGCCCTTGGCATAAGCATTATTCCATCATGTATAGTGTTAACACCTTGGTGTGCCGCCTCGGCACTGGGAACCGCCCTTTTAATAAGACTGCTTTTTGGAGAATATCTCTACCGCCACAACCAAAGAGCCTCACGTTCTTATATCTATGCCCTTAAGTATCTTATTATGCTCGGCATAATGCTTGATTTGGTGTGCCTTGGCAAATTCGGCTCCATTACCAATGGCCTTACCGTACCCTTTTTAGATGATTTTATGCAAAACCTCTAATGAGGCTTGTGAAAAGGCAGGTTTTTACAGATATGGGCTATAGTGCAATTGCTGCAATCTGGTTTTCTGGCCATGCAGACATAACGGCCGTGCAAAAGAAGATAGTGATGCGCCTTTTGTAAATATTCAGAAGGCACATAATCTGGCAGATTATCTTCAACCTCTTTCACACTTTTGCCCAAACACAGCCCGGTTCTGTTACAGACTCTGAAAATGTGTGTATCAACGGCAATGAAGGGTTTGTTAAAACCTACGTTTAAAACGACCCTGGCAGTTTTTGACCCCACCCCGGGCAGCTTTATTAAGGCATCATAATCATCAGGAACCCTGCCTTGATGATATTTAAGAAGATATTCTGCAGTAAGTGCTAAATTTTTGGCCTTGGTGCGCCACAAACCGATACTTTTGATAACCTTTGCAATATTATCTTCGCCAAGCCGTGCCATAGCCCCGGCATCAGGTGCCTTTGCAAACAGCAGCGGAGTCACCTTGTTTACTGAAACATCGGTTGCCTGGGCTGATAAAATAACGGCGCACAAAAGCTCAAACAAATTGTTAAAATTAAGCTCGCTTTTGGCATTAGGATGTTCTTTTTTCAAAAGGGCAAAAAGTTTTTGGATTTGATCTGCGCTCAGGCAGCAGCGGGGATCTGTTGAGATTTTTTCGCACTTAAAATCTCCGTCCATTGGAGTATGATCCTTTTTCGTAATCACATAGGTTGGATTAATAACAAGGTGACTGAACCATTAATTTTGTTTTTCTCGGCAGCTGTTGTCAATAACTTTGTATTGTCTCGGTTTTTGGGGATCTGCCCTTTTATAGGAGTGTCAAACCATCTGTCGGCGGCCTTAGGAATGGGCGGGGCCACCACCTTCGTGCTGGTGTTGGCAGCGGCCTCATGCTATGCAGTCAATAACCTTATTCTCATACCGCTTAATCTTATTGCCCTGGATCTTCTTGCCGATATCATGATAATAGCCATAGCAGTCCAGGTAGTTGAGATCTTTGCCGCCACCTATGCCTATACCCTCTATCAGGCTCTGGGAATTTATCTTCCCCTGATTACTACCAATTGTATTGTTCTTGGACTGGTGCTTTTAAATGCCACATTGGAACATAATCTTTTAGAATCGGTTATCTATGCCCTGGGGGCAGGAACAGGATTTACCCTGGTACTTATTATGTTTGCCGCCATAAGAGAGCGTCTTGCCATATCCGATGTGCCCGCTCCTTTTGCAGGTACGGCCATTGCCCTTATCACCGCAGGGCTCATGTCTTTGGCATTTATGGGCTTTGCAGGCTTTACGGGGTCTGCGATATGATGAATTTAGATCCTCAGATCCTATATTTTTTAGTGTGTTTTAGTTTTGCGCTGCTGACCCTGGGGTTTATGCTTTCCTGCCTTAACAAAAAAAGCATCAAAAAAGGTGATGATTCTTTAAATATTGTCTACAAGCTCAATGCTGTACTGCCAGGGGTGCAGTGTGCCCAATGCGGACATCCAGGCTGTGAGGCCTATGCAAAAGCCGTAGCCTCAGGAGATGTTCCCTGTAACCGCTGTGTCCCTGGAGGTCCTGACACCACCGCAGCTCTTGCTGCCATACTAGGCATAGAGCCGCCTAATGACAGTGAAAGTGATGAATATCTTTTTAATCCCCGTAACATTGCCCTCATTCATGAAAGTGTCTGCACCGGATGCACCCGCTGCACCAGAGTTTGTCCCGTAGATGCCATAACCGGCATCATCAAAAATCCTCATGCAGTAGATCCTGAAGAATGCACAGGATGCGGAGAATGTCTTAAGGTTTGTCCTGAGCGCTGCATTGAAATGGTAAAGCTTCCCCTTACCACAGCTGCCTTTAACTGGGAAATTGCCTCCATGAGGGTTCGGGAGAAAAACTTATGACAGTATCAAGGCAGCTTTCTAAAATCATCACTGCCAAAGTATGGAAATTCTTCGGGGGGATCCGCCCGCAGGGTCACAAAAACACCTCCGACAGTCCCATCATTGAACTTGGGATCCCCTCTTTGATCACCCTGCCTGTTGACAAACACCTGGGCAAAAACGGCGAATTTTTGGTAAAGCCAGGGGATTATGTTAAGGCCGGCCAGCCGTTGACCAAGCCCGGGCCAAAGCATTTTGTGCCCCTTCATGCCTCAACCTCAGGGTACATTGCTTCCATTTCAGATCAGATCCTGCCCCACCCTTCAGGATACAGCGGCAAATGCATCGTAATTAAGCCTGACATGAAAGACATCAAAGCAGATCCCCAGCCGCTGCCCAACTGGAAAGATTTAAGCCCCGAGATCCTGCTTGAGCGCATCCGCCTCTTTGGAGTTGAGGGGCTGGGCGGAGCGCAGTTTCAGACTGCGGCCAAATTAAGTTCAGCCATAGCAGACGGCAGGATTTGTAATGTATTTATTGTCAACGGCTGCGAATGTGAACCCGTTGCAACCTGCGATGACAGACTGATGCAGGAAAAGGCAGCACAGATAGTCGAGGGTATTGAAATTATCAAGCATATTCTCAAGCCCAAGATTACCATCATAGCCATAGAAGACAACAAGCAAAAGGCCGTGGAGGCCATGACAAAAGCGGTTATCGGCCATAATCACATCCAGGTAAGAGTCATTCCCACGGTTTATCCTTCAGGAGCTGCCAGAAATTTAATCAAGATCATCACGGGAATTGAAATTCCCTACGATGTCCATACCTCAGACTGCGGCATTGTAGTTGACAATGTCGAAACGGTTTATGCTGTAAAAGAAGCAGTTATCGATGGGATCCCCTTGATTGGCAGGGTAATTACCGTAGCAGGACAAAGTCTTCAAAAAAGGGGGAACGCCTATGTCAGGCTTGGAACTTCGGTACGTTTTGTCCTAAATTTCTTTAAGCTTAACCCCGAAAGAAGGCAAAGAATTATTTTAGGCGGGCCTTTTATGGGCTTTACCCTGCCTTCAATCGATGTTCCGGTAACCAAGTCCACTACCTGTATTTTCACTCCTACTACCAGGGAAATGCCCCCCTGTGGGCCGACACAAAATTGTATTCGCTGCGGACGCTGCGCCAGGGTATGTCCCTCAAGGCTTACCCCCTATAAAATGTATGCCTTATCAAAAGCCTCCAAGCATCCTGAGGCCCAAAAATGCGGCATTTTAGATTGTACTGAGTGCGGCTGCTGCTCTTTTGTCTGCCCCTCAAGGATCCCCCTATCATTGCAGTTTAAACGGGAAAAGACCATTGTCAGGATGATTAATGACAATAAGGCCCGTACCAAAAGGGCACAGGAGCGTATGGCAGCTCGCACCGAACGCCTCAAAGCAGAAGCTTTGGCCCGTGAGGAGAAAAAGAAAGCAGCCCTTGAGCGCATCAGCGCTATGAAAAACAGTGCAGGAACCAATGCTGATGATTTTGCCGCAAAAAGAGCGGCGGCCGTTGCTGCAGCGCGCGCCCGTGCTGAGGAAAAAAGAGCGCGGGCAGCATCAGGTTCTGCAAATACTTTGCTCAAAGATGAAATAAAGATCCCATCACCTGCTGCCGCATCTGCAGAGAACATCCGCCCTGATGCCCAACTGAGCGCCGGATCTTCTAATCCCAAGTCCCCTGATATGCCAAGGAAAAATGAAGCTGCTGCACTTTTGCGAAGTTCCCCGGGCATTATTGTTGATAAGTGCCCTGACGTGCCCTATAACCTAAGGCGCGGAGCCGTTGCTAAAAAAGCACTCCTCTCATTGCGCTGGGAGGCGCCTTTGCAAAATACTGCCGCCGTTCCCCTCAAGGTTGAAAATCCGCCTGAAGATCTGGCTGCAGTTACTATTGCAGCGAACATTGACCCTAAAAAGACCTTGGACCACCTGGCACCACCCCAGCCCCCAAGGCTTCCTGACACTTTGAAACTAAGGAGCAGAAGTTAATGCAAATTACCGTGCAAAGCGGCAGACAAAATTTAGGCATTGAGGCTGCCCCCTATCTTCATGCCAGGCTTTCTACCAATATGATGATGGCTTTGGTGCTTGCATCACTGCTGCCATTTTTTGCAGCTATAGGATATTTTTTCGGACTTTCTTTTATATGGCAGTTTTTGATCTCAGTAACCACCGCCGCAATCCTTACGGTAATTGTGGCACTGCTAAGAAGGCGCAGTATCAAGCGCAGTGTTTGTGACCTGTCCTATGTGGTAACTGCAGCCATCCTCGCTCTAACGATTCCGCCTCTGTTACCATGGTACCTTACCGTTTCTGCAACCATATTTGCCATTTTAATCGTCAGGGAATTTTTCGGCGGCCTTGGCATGAATATTTTCAACCCTGCCATGGCAGGGTTTATTTTCCTAGCCATCTCATCTCCTGGGGTCTTCTACGAAACCTGGATAGCACCGGCACCCCAGGCCTATAAAGCTGCCACTTTAAGCTGCAGTGCCAGGGTGATTTTTGAAGGTGCCAATCCTAAAGAATTGACTATGGCAATTACGGAGCTTAGGGACGGAGCCGGTGAAGATGCCCTGACCGGGGCTACCTTTCTTGAAAGTCTTAAAACCGCCCGCAAGGCAGGCAATGCCGATGCCATACCTCCTGTAGATTTTACTTCAGATGAATACATGGCCTATGCTTTTCTTGCAGGAGCTGCCATCTTAGGCGGGATTTTTTTAATAGGCTTTAAAATCATCCACTATGAAATGCCTGCAGCCTTCCTGCTTACGGTGGCAGGCACAGGTGCCCTATGGCATTACCTGGATCCGGGATCTTCCCTGGGCTTTATGGAACATCTGCTGTTTGGCGGCACCATGCTCACGGCATTTTTTATCATCACCGATCCTGTTACCAATGCAGGCACCTTAAAGGGGAGAGTAATCTTTGCTATTCTAACGGGACTGCTTCTTATTGCTATACGTGTTAAGGGATCATATTCAGATTCAGCAGCCTTTGCGGTAATGCTCGCAAATGCCGCAGCTCCTCTTATTGATGTGCTGACCAGAAGAAGACCCTTTGGTGTAGGGTATCGCAAAGGGGGGCTTGATTAATGGCCAAGCCGCTGCCGGGACGAGCCCTGCTTGCAGGTTTGGGACTTGCGTTAACAGGTGCCTTATGTTCGTTTTTGATTTTAAATTTTAAATTTCAAACTGCAGATCTGATTGCCGCCAATCAAAAAAACCGTCTGGATGCCATGGTGTCAAAGATGCTGCCCTTAAATCCCCAAAACAACCTGGAATTGGACTGTAGATTGTTTTCAGATCCCAAAATAGGAAACGGCATGCGTCTTTTACGGGCTTTTGAGAACGGAGAATTTAAAGGGACCATTCTGACTTTTACCAGCACCAAAGGTTATGCCAGCCCCCTTATTCTAATAGGAGGCTTTGATACTGCAGGCAGAATTTACCGAATTGACATCGCCTTATCAAATGAAACCCCGGGACTTGGCGACAAGGTCGATTATGATCACGGCCAATTTCTTGATGCCTTAAGTGGTTTGGGAATTGATGATGCCGTTTTTGATGTCACCAAATTCGGAGGTGATTTTGACTATATTACCGGGGCTACGGTAACTTCAAGAGCCATTATCCTGGCAGCTTATGATGCCCTTAAGGCCCTTGAAGGACTTGATGCCGTATCCCTTCCTAAATGCCGCAGGGAGATCCCATGAGCAATACTGTCGTAACAGGAACATTTGAGGAAAAAGATACTGCCAAGGTTACTCCCCCTAAAAAAGGCCCAGGGATTGGCTCTATTATCATCAAGGGTCTGTGGCAGGAAAACCCGGGACTGTGCCAGCTTCTTGGGATGTGTCCACTGCTTGCGGTCACCACAACGGCAGCTTCAGCCCTGGGTCTTGGGATTGCAACCATTCTGGTGGCAGTTGCAAGTTCTTTTATTATCTCATTGTTAAGAAAATTCATCTTAAGGGAAGTTAGGATCCCAATTTACGTGGCTTTAATTGCAACATTAGTTACAGTAGTGCGCTTTGAGACAGAAGCCTATTTTCCTGCCCTTTATGATCAACTTGGAATTTATCTTGCCTTAATTGTTACCAACTGCATTATCATGGGACGTGCCGAGGCCTTTGCAGGACGCAATGGTCCCCTAAGATCAACCGTTGATGCTTTAGCAGGCGGTATCGGCTTTTCCCTGGTGCTGTTCATCTTAGGCTCTTTAAGGGAAATTTTAGGACAAGGTACCTTTTTTATGGGGGCTGACAAGCTTTTGGGACCATGGGCCAAGTCTTTGGAAACTAATATTATTCCTTCTGATTTGACCTACCTTATTGCAATCCTGCCTCCTGGGGGATTTTTTCTTCTTGCTATACTTATTGCCCTAAAAAATGCTCTTGATATAAGTTCCAAAAACAGAAAAGAAAAGCACTTTACCATAAAAAGCCGCATGATCTGAGCGCCTAATATTCCCTTAAAAACACCTCTTGCAGAAAATAAGCTGACAGCAGTAAGACACCGCCGCC
>CAYNSI010000021.1:0-3967 GCA_964399665.1 uncultured Enterobacterales bacterium
CCTGGTGACACCGGTGATAAAGACAAAGCGGAACTTCTCGTCAAAGTCCTTTAAGGTTGAAAAAAACGATGCCAAATAACCACGCCTGTCCTCATATTCATCAGGCTGATCTAAAACATGGGTCAGGGGAGCGTCATATTCATCTATAAGCAGGACTATGGAGGAGTTATCAGCATTTTTCAAAGCGGCTTCAACAGAAAAGAACCAATCAGGCTTGTCTATCCAGGCAAGGCCTGCGCTTAGAAATTGCTCTTTAAGATTGCTGCCGAATTTTTGATAAAAAGTCTGGCCTGGGATAGGTTTTACCGTAGAGAAAAAGTCTATATGAACTACTTTGTAAGCACCTGTGTCAGTCCATGGCTCATCTTTTTCAAGTTTGAGTCCTGCAAACCTGCCCTTGCCGTTTAAGAAGAGTTCTTCAAAGGTGGACAGCAGCATGGATTTGCCAAAACGACGGGGTCTTGACAGAAAGAAATATCCTCTCCTTCGCCTTGCCAAACGCGCTGCTAAATCGGTTTTGTCCACATATAGCATCTTGTCGTCAATCAGACTTGCAAAATTCTTCGTTGAAACGGGAAGACTGTCTATTAATGCCATAGCCATATTCTCCTGCGGCAGTTTAGATAAGAGTGCACCTTATCCCTTGATTTTTTAAAAGATCCCAATTTCACGAACTATAAGCCCATCGGATCGTCAACATTCAGCAGGTTGTCTTTAGACCAGTTCTTACAGCATAGCTTATGTTCCGTCATCTTCTTAAGTGCAGCTATAAATCTTCTTCTTAACAATAAATTAGCGCACAAAGATTGTGCTCCCAACCCCTGACTTGAATATCCCACAAAAGCGTCGCCTTTTCCCTTTGGGGGGACAGCTTTTTAGATCTCAAGCACCAGACCTATAGGACAGTGATCGCTTCCTAACACATCATCTTCAATAAATGCCTCAACGACATTATCCTTAAGCTCTTCTGATACAAAGAAATAATCGATACGCCATCCGATATTAAGAGGCCTGGCTCTGTTCTTGTAGGACCACCAGGTATAACAGTTAAGTTCATCAGGATGCTTTAATCTGAAGGTATCAACATAGCCTGCTGCCACAAAGCGATCCAAAAACTGTCTTTCAACGGGCAGAAAACCGGTATTTTTGACATTCTGCTGCGGGCGGGCCAGATCGATTTCTTTGTGGGCGATATTAAAATCACCACAGACTACCACAGGTTTTTTTTGGCGCAGTTTTTGGGCATAGTCAAAGAAGCTTTCAAAAAAGCCCATCTTATAAGGCACCCTGATAAACTCCCCTGAAACTTCATTGCCTTTGTCATCAACTACGGGAGCACCGCCGTTTGGAAAATAACCGTTAAAAAAATGAAATTTTTCAAACTCAAGGTGCACTATGCGCCCTTCACCCTGAAAGGCAGATTCGGGAAGCTCGATTTCCACATTTATGGGCTTAAGCCTTGAATATACTGCAGTACCTGAATAGCCTTTTTTAACTACACTTGAAGCAAAAAAAGACTCATAGCCTTCTTTTTTGATAAGGCTTGAGGGAAGCTGTTCCACACTTGCCTTGGTTTCCTGCAAACCAATAACATCATATGAAGTATTTTCAAACCAGGACCAGGCTTCTTTTTTAGATACGGCCCTAATCCCATTTACATTCCAAGAAGCAAGATTGATACGCATAAAAATCCTCCGCTGTTTTGTCAAGGCATAATGGCATTAAGATCTTAAAGAGGCAAGATGAGATAAGCTGATCTCTTTGATTGTGAGAGGGTATCCGCTATAATTAGCCCCACGGAAAGATGGCAGAGCGGTTGAATGCACCGCACTCGAAATGCGGCGGTCAGCTTATACTGACCCGGGGGTTCAAATCCCCCTCTTTCCGCCATGTTTTATCTCGTGCCTCATCCCTAAACCTAAACGCTAAAAGATCCCAGCACACTTTTATCATCAAAGGCTGCAAGACGCACTACCTGCTTGCTTTCACTTGAAATAACTATTACATAATAGATGTTTTGCGCACTGGGAAGCTCTTTACCATAGCTGCGGTTTTTTACCTGCTCAACAGCTTCCCGGTATTTATTGTCAATTTGAGAGCTGTGCCTTGCAATTTTAAGTTCAAAAATTAACCGATGTGACTTAAGGTTTATCTGCAAATCAGAACGACCAAAAGCATTGATTTTCTCCCGCTGAACATCATACTCTCCTAAAACTCCTGCGAAAAATATAATGTCTCTTAAAAGAGCCTCACTTTGAAAAATACCAGTATCGTATGAAAAGGTATAAAAGAATTTTTCAAGACTTGTTGCAGCTTCTGACAGATCATCAAATTTGAAAAAAGCTGCTATTAAATTTTGGAACTCTTTGGGAACATGCAGCACGTAGTCATGGTGCAGCACTACTTGGGCATACAACTTTGCCAAAGCAATTTCTATCTCATAATTTGGGATTGTAAGCGTTATTGTCTGAGGACTGCTTTCATCAAAAGAATCTTTGATAGTAAGGTAACCTAAATAAAATAGTAATACCGGATCTATGACCTTATTTAAATCTGGTCTGAAATTAAGCGATGCTGCATCAATTACGCAGTCGTTACGAAGATTGTCCAGCATTTTTGCAAACATGGGGCCATCCGGAGTATTACTCAAATCAAAAAAATACTGCTCCAAATTTGCGCTTAAAAAGCCGCTTTCATACCAATAATTACCGAAACTATGTGAGGCATCGTCAAATAAATTTAGAATTGACCAGTTGTTGTATACCTTCCTTTTACCAAAACGATCAAAGGAGTATCCGTCATAGTGCAGCTTTACTCTTTGTAGTGCCTCATCAACATTTACTTTGTAAAAATCGGCAAGTTCTTTTACGTAGGGACTAAAGTAAGTTCTTATCTCCTCATCCGTGTACCCCAATAACTCACTGTATTCAGTTTTCATACTGATATCAGTAAGAAAATTAAGGCAAGAATACTCATCGGTCAGAGTATTTCTGGTAATTCCACAAAGTATGATAAATCTGCAAAAAGAGCTTAAACCTTTGAGTACCGTAAAAAATTCCTTTAACTCCAAAATTAGTTGTCTTCTAAAATCAACATCAAAACTATTGTTATTAAGGGGAAAGTCGTATTCATCAATTAGGATAACTGTCTTGGAAGGAAGTGCATCCATGATAAAGCATTGCAGGCATTCTCCCGGAGAATCTGACGGCATGTCTTTGGTGTCAATATTGTTGTCACGTGCAGCATAAATTATCTGTTTTGCAATACCACTTCTTACTTTCTCTATGCTGCCATAAGTTAACACTGAAAAATCAAGCCGTAAAACCTTATAGGTTCTCTCATGCCACACCGCGGCAATTTTAAGATCAGAAAAATACTTAAGCCCCCTTTTAAAAAGACTTTCTAAAGTTGTAAGCAATAGTGATTTGCCAAATCGTCTTGGTCTAGTTAAAAGGCAAAAATCTCTTTGGGTTACCAAAGAATAGATGAGATCAGTCTTATCGACATAAATACAACCGTCATCTCTTAACTTTTCAAAATCAGCGATCCCAATTGGTAATGGAGAGTCCTTAGCCATGACTATCAATCCCGGACAGTTATTCCAACACAGTGCTTAGCAAAACCATGCATGTACTGCTTAATACTCTGCACAATATTTAAAGAAGTGGTAATGATGCAATTGCAATACACTCCCAATCAAACTCAAGCAGCCTTCGTCACAGATCCAAGCTTAAGAGCTCAAAAAATCTAGCAGGTACTTAGTAGGTACTACTGCAGGTTCCGGGGATCCCAAGCTGATATTTAAGGATCTCACTTTTTGCTTTTTCATCAGGCACCTGCTCTACGTTAGCCCCCCAAACAAAAACTCCAGGCCTTATGTATTGTCTGAAAAAATAATTGTGTCCCCCTTTCATAAAGACAGTAATAGCATTTGTTGAAAACTCTGATTCTGTACCTACTTCATGTT
>CAYNSI010000021.1:4067-17939 GCA_964399665.1 uncultured Enterobacterales bacterium
GAACTCCCATATTGCAGATTTTGACGAAGTCTTTGAGATAACAGCCATATTTACATGCCGATAACCCTTGTTTCTACAATACCTTTTTTACGTGATTTTCACTACGGCCTACGATTCTAACAGTGATCCTGCTCACGCCGATAATTTGCCTGAAATTTTGGAAGGCTCGTAAAACACAAGAATACCTAATTTCTCGAACTAAAGGCCCGCCGAATCTCCAGCATTCATCGCTTTGACCTTAGAACCAGATCTTACAGCATAGCTTATGTTCCATCATCTTCTTAAGTGCGCTTAAAAATCGTCTGCATAACAATAACTTAACGCACTTTGCCGGTACTGCTTTTTCTCTTGCCACCTATTGCAAACTGCAAAAAACGAGGGATCTTATGTTTTGGCAAAATAGCTTTGCCTGATTTTAAGCTATGGTATGGCTTGGATCGTAAGCCATAGATTTTGACAAGAAAGCGGGCCGGTTAATTTCACTTAGTTTTTTTATCTTCTCAAGACCAGCAGATTTGCTAAGCTAATCTGCTATTATGATATTGATAACTAAGGATTTACCATAAACCTTGTAATTTAAGGTGAATTTATGAGCGTAAAAGCAGTATGGCCGCAGGGCTCGATGGCCCTTTTGACACAGCTTGAGGCAGACAGTATTTCCCATTCCTCACAGGGTGAACTTTATGATCTTTACCGCAACTGCTCCCTTGCAGTTTTAAACAGCGGCAATCTTACCGATAACTCAAAAGAACTTTTGGACAATTACCAAAACTTTGAAATAGATGTCATAAGAACGGAGCGGGGAGTTAAGATAGAGCTTATCAATCCCCCCAAATCCGCCCTGGTTGACGGTGAGGTCATCAAGTCTTTGCAAAACCATCTGTACTCGGTACTCAGGGATATCGTCATGTTCAATGCCTCTAAGGCAAAATTGGTAAAACTGCTGGGCAGCAAGCTCAAAGAACTTGAAGCGCAACAGGGACGTGATCTTATTACCAACGGCATCTTCCATATTCTAAGAAATGCCGGAGCCTTAATCCCCAATATCAAACCTAATATCACAGTGTGCTGGGGAGGGCATTCAATTCCTGATGATGAGTATGATTATGCCTATAAAGTGGGCTACGCTTTGGGACTGCGCAAAATTGACATATGTACAGGATGCGGTCCCGGGATAATGGAGGCCCCCATGAAAGGCTCCATTGTAGGGCATATTCTGCAAAATGCCGGCGCCTGCCGCTGCATAGGCCTTACCGAACCTTCCATTATTGCAGCAGAACCCCCCAATCCTATGGTATCAGAGCTTATTATCATGCCTGATATTGAAAAGCGCCTTGAGGCCTTTGTCCGCATGGGACATGCCATAGTAGTCTTCCCCGGAGGGCCCGGAACAGCAGAAGAGCTTTTATATATCGTGGGAATTAAGCTTTGCAGGGAAAACAGGCACAATCCGGTTCCCCTGATTTTAACCGGTAATAAAAAGTCAGCCCCCTACTTTGAGGCTTTGGATTCCTTCTTAAAGCAGTGCTTCGGCGAGGAGGTTTCCCGCTGCTACAGAATCATTATCGACGATCCTGATGAAGTTGCCAATGAGGTAAGAACAGGCCTTGAAAACTCTCTGGATCATCGCAGTCTAACCCACGACTCCTTCTGCTATAACTGGACACTGCATATCCCTGATTGTTTACAGCATCCTTTTGAAGTAAATCATGAAAATATGGCAGCATTGGATTTACATCACGATCAGGAACCCCACCTTCTGGCAGCGGCACTAAGAAGAGCCTTCTCGGGCATTGTCACGGGAAATGTCAAGGAACAGGGCATCAAGATGGTGGCCCAAAAGGGGCCTTTTACTCTGCACGGCGATCCTGACATTCTCGAAAGTATGGACAAGCTGATGCGCGACTTCATCTCCCAGGGGCGCATTCTGCTTTCAAACCGCAAATACACGCCCTGCTACATTTTCGAAGCCGACAACAAAAAGTAAGGTCCCAGGATCTGATCTTCCCGCCCCGGCACTGCCCTGTCAGCCCTCTTTTTTAAAGGTGACGGGGGCCTGGGGACAGGGAGGCTGCAAGCTTGGTCTTTTCTGACTGATACATGCGCGAGGCATATTGTTCTATTTTTTCCATGATCCACATGAAGGCTGTCGTGCCTTCACTGTAATCGGCTTCGGCATACATTTGGATCCTGCCGTCTTTGCGCATTTTCTCCACCTGGGCAAAAGAATCTTTATCTCCCTTAGGATAGATGGCAAAGGTGGCACCTCCTAAGCGATTTACCAGGGCAAAAGCCGGAATATCGCTGGGACCGTCGGCGATGTAGATCATATTTTCAAATGGGACGCGGCGAAGCTCGGAGGGCATCTTGTCATTGACATTAATTTCAGGATGCTTGGGGATCCCCTTGTTGATCTCAAAAAGAGCCCGGGTTTTGGTAGTGTTGTCAATGGTGTAGGCTATCTCACCCAAAAATCTTACCCCGTCCTGCTCATGCTCTATAAGCTCACAGCCCCAGACTCCGTCAACGTAGGGCATCACCGCCGACCCTTTTATGGTTTCAGCAAAACCAGTGCTTACTATGTAATGCTCTACCTTTAAACCATATTCTTGATAGACGGGATTCCCGGCCACCTTTTCCTTGGTTTTTTTGAAGATCTCAATTACCCCGGGGAAAAACTCAAGCTTAGAGCCGAACTTTCTCAACATCTCATTGTTAAGCCCTGAAAACTGCCCCCCGGGTGAGGATTTGTTAATGAAATGATTTAAGTATATGGTCTCGCGGTTTACTCTTACTTGCTGCTCTTTTAGATATTTTTCCGGAAGTTCATCTACTTCCCGCCAGAATTCCCGGGCATCTACATGATAATGCCTGAAAATCGGATCTTGCATGTACCCGTCAACCAGGGTCTTGTCAAAATCCCAGATAAGAGCTATTACATTAGCCACAAATTCACCTTCAAACAACAAGATTACAATCTTTAAACTTCCCAAGTTCCCTTTGACAGCCCCAAAATTTGGCAGCCATAAACCTTATGATCCTGCTTGTTACTGCAAAATCTGATAAGGCACAACAAGACTTTCGTGCAGAGGCTTTGCCCTTACGGAGCCTAAGGCTCTCATCCTCAAAGTGCATTCTTTGAGGTTAAGAGGATCCATAACATCGCATTCATCAATATAGGCATTGATGTTCTCTATGGTAAGCTGCCTTCCGTCATCTGCAAGTTTATTTGCCCCAATAAGGGTTGATGGTATAAGACAGTAAAGCTTAGGTTCGGCCTTAAATACCGTACATTCATGAACCAGCAGGATCCTAGGAGAATCATCTGCAAAACTATCAACTATCTTATAGGAATCACGGTCTTTTTCGGGGGACTTTTCAGCACTGCCTATGACAGCCGTGAATAAAAATTTATCCCCGGCCTTAAGCTGCAAAGAATCAAAGGAGGCGCTTTCTGCCGGGGATGCTGCCTTCCCGTCGCAGCCTGCGCGGTATTTTCTGCCGTTTGCCTCAAAGTAAAAAAAAGCTTCAGGATAGGCAAAACTTAAGGCAATAAGCTTGGCAGCATGTGCCAAATCCGCCATACCCTCAAGAGCGATAAGCCGCCACAGCAAAGTCTCTCTAAGATTGCAGCGAATTAAATATTGCATCCTTTAGCCGCCTAATCTTACTGGGTAACATCGGTCTTAATCACCATGGGCTCTGCTGATTTTCTGCTGCGAGACCCTGCTTTTTTCCCTCCTTTGCTGTCAGCCTCTTTGTCTTTGTCATCTTCTGACTTTTTGTTTTTATTTCTGCCTTTAGTCCCCCCGCGGCCTGACGAACCAGAAGAACCCTGCCCGGCACCTTCTGAAGGAACAGGATCTGGCAGACCTAACATCTCAAGCTCATCACCATCGCCATCGCCGTTAACAGTGTCCGACAGCTGTGAAATTATTTCCCTGAGCATTAAAAACTCTTCTGTTTCAAATAAATCTGAATATTTCTCGGGTCTTGGCAGACTGCGCGGCTCTCCCATAAGTTTAGTCTTGAGAAGATCGAGGTTAAGATTTCCCAATACAGCCCCCATAAGATCGCCACAATTGCCTGACTTGACAAAATAATTCTGCATCTCATCTATATCCAGGGGCAGGGTTACATTTCTCATAAGAAAACGGGCAATTTCTCCGGAACCAAAGTGCAGAATCTCAAGTCCCTCCTTATCGTCGCCGGATCTTGATGCAGGTTCCTTTGCTTTGATTATAGGATGCTGCTCCAATTGCTGGTACAACTTTTCAAATTTTGCCAATGGAATCTTGAAAGTTCCCAAGATCACGCTTACCAGAGAGTTTAAAAAGACCAGCTCTGCCAGCCGCTGCGCGGCAATGCCTGCAAGGGTGCTGTAATAGGTATAGCCTGCCTGTCTGTGATATCTGGTGTTTACACCGGTGCACATGGATCTTGCATTATGTAAATCTACAGGATAATCATAGGTGGCGATTATGGATAAAATTTCGCTTTCCCTGGAGTCCTCATCAAGAAAAACACCTTCTGTGATAACACCGCTGTAATGAATATGATCCCTTACATAATCACTTAAGGGCGACTCATAGGTCTTTTTTCTTTTTCTACCCATAGCCGTACAATTAAACAGCTCTAACATGGAGGCGAATAAAAAATCCTTAACGACTTCATTCATCCTGAAAGTATGCAGATACTTTACAGCTCTTGGTGAAAGACTCTCGACAATACCCTCACTGTAGGCAAGCTGCGATACGGCACGCCTGAAGTCAGACACCGGCAGCTGCGATAAATATCCGGTCATTTCACCGACACAGGATCGGTAAGCCTTGTCATCAGAAGCTGCAGTTTCAAAATGGCCAAGATAGCGCGACAGGCTTTTTTTAAAGCAAGGCTCGCCATTTGACTCCAGAGCATGCATATATTCCCTTGCCCTAATCTCAGGACTTGTCGGGAAAATGCTGAGAAAAGATGCCAAAAGTGCCGGAGAATCCTGAAGGGATGAGTTCTTGAGGGTTCTTAGGAAAAAATCATAATGCAAGAGCCAGTCAGGAAGCCTGTTCCTTTCATCAAACTCAACTACCCCAAGATCAGGATCGATGACCCCCATCATTTGGGAGAAATACAAAGCCTCGTTGGCCTCAAGCTTCATGCCGGCATCCCGGTAAGCCCGGGATGCGAGCAGATAGGCTCTGGGATCTTTCGATTTAAAAAGATACGGCACCAGCGTTTTTGCAGCATCCTTGATCTCTTTTTTTCTTTCCCTGGCTTTTCCTGCGTACATCTTTTTAATATAGTTTATGGTTTCCTCGAACAGATCCGCATAAACCCCCTTGTACTCCCACTGCCCCACCTTAAGATAAAAATTTCTCATTTCTTCAAAAAGAACTTTAGGATCCCTAAGGGGCGGATCTTTTGCCAGATCCTTCTTGGACGGCACGGCATTCTCACCATTACTAAGAGCAGCATAATCCCTGCAGACAAACTGATAAAAAGGCGATGAAGTGGTATAAATTGCCTTGATCATAAGGTATAAGACTACGGCATTGCGGGGATCATCTTTTTTGATCAGGGCCTTTATCAGGCCAAAATCCGGGATCTCTTTGTATTCTTCAAAACAGCTTCTGTCGACAAAGCACGAAGGCAGCAGACGGTAAAAATTATCTTCGCTGCCTGAACTAAAATCTCTTCCCCCTTTATCCCAAAAAATTGTTCCGTAATGCTTTAAGCGGTACTCTTCTATTATGGCAAGCAGGTCAACTATCATGGGATCTTCAAAATTGATCCTGCTTTTTTTGGGTATAAAGCGCTCTTTTATAACAAAAAGCAGTGAGCAGATCATTCTTGGGAAATCCCTTGCAAGCTGCTCTTGCATATTAAAGTGCCCGGCGTAGAAACCTGAAAGGGTATTCATGAGGCTGACAAAAAATGCCCCGTCGGCAGGAGAGACAGCTAGAGACTGTTTTTTCTTCCTTTTGGATTTGTGAGAATCTTTTAATTCATTCTCAAACCAGAGAAGGAATATCGTACCTACTGAGTCCACCACCCTTGAGTAAAAGGTCGGCTCGGCATTTTCGGCATAAGTTATAAAGCGCAGAAAACTTAGGGCATATTTGGAAAGTTTTATCTTTTGAAAATACTCCTGCAGAAAATCAAGAGCAGCATGCTTGACCATGACGGTGGTGGTGGGATTAAAGATTTCGTAGGCCTTATCCCCTACCGCGCCGAAAATTTCCTCTTGTTTTAGGATGACGGCAATGATGGTAAAGAAATTTTGCAGCAAATTAAAATAGGGATTAGTATCTTCGCTGATAAAGTCCTCCCGCTCAAAAACAGGAATCGGAAAGGCCCTGCTGCTCAAAAGTGACTGCACATTCAACAAACTATTTAAAAGTTCATCTTCTATAGCAAGAATGGCCCCTTCGTTATGCTGCCCTGCAGAAATTCTGCCGCCTGCAATCTCAATAGCAAATGCAGCGTAAGGATGCCCTAAAGTGTGGGCTGCCGTGAGGTAGAAAAGCCCCTTGGAAAGATTACGCTCCACATTGGTCCCGGTAATAAGATCCCGCCCTATAAGATAAGCTGCATGCGGAGTTATACCCAGCATCTCCTCATCAAAAAAACTGCCTTTTACCAAATCGTTAAATCTTAAAATATCTCCCAAAACCAACAGAAACGTTGCAGGACTCATGGCATTATCATTGATGGTTTCTGAAATATATTCGCGAAATTTTGGCAGCTCACGCGACATTGCCCACTCATGAATTATCCCGTCGATGAAATGATGATCGCTGCTTTCTGCCCTGATATTTAAGAAATAGTCCAAAAGAAGAGCTGCAGGATTAATGTGTCCTCCGGAAGGGGCACCGCGCAGAATATCTCTGATTTCTTCCTTAAGCGCCAAAGCCAGGATCAGATGGGCATAATAGAATGGTACGTAGGTAGCAGGCTTATGGCCCCTGCCGCATAAGATCCTATGGCTAGACAGGATTGAATCAACAATGCCTGATGATTTGACGGTTTTTAAACAGTCCATTATTTCCTTGAAAGAGGAAAAGTTTGGATCAGTTAAAGCTTCTTTTAAACGCTCATCCAAGCTGTTGCAATTTTCCTCAAGCTTGGCACTGTTCATGGTGGCGTTGGCAGCGCGGTAAACGGCAAGAAGATTCCGCCTGGTATTAAATCCCAAAAGATCCTTTATTTCCTTGGCAGCCGTTTTGCTGCCGCGCTCTTTTGCAAGATAAAGATAATAAATGGTGTAGTCAAAGGAAGTATCCGCAAGATAGTCGAGGCGGTTATAGCTTTTTAGATCTTCAGGCAGGGAGCTTTTCATGGCTGCCATGGCCTTTCTTACGGGTTTTATAAAACTCACGTCAAAAAGCGGCACGGATTCTAGGTAGTCGGGGAGCTGCTCTTTTTCCTCAGGGTCATAGGGCAGATTGAAGATTCTGTCCTTAAACTGCACCCTGCCCCTGCCGTCAGGCAGGAAACAGGCCTCGGTAAAATTTAATATCCCAAGTCTAGCCTCTGCCAGCTTTTTGTGTGCTGCATCCTCAAAAAACTCACAGGAAGCATCACTGACCTGACCCAGCTTCAAATCAAAGGCATGTGCTATACACTGTTCATCCTTGATAAAGGCAGTTTGCAAAAGGCCCAAAAATTCAATAAGCTCGTCCCTGTCCAAAGATGAAAAGGGCTTTTTTGCAAACTCAAAAAGCTTCTTTATGTAATCTTTATGATCCATATTACCCAAATTGTCATTTGCCATAACGCCAACCTGCTCTTACAAAATTTTTCCAAGCTTAGCACAACCTGATATTTTTCGATAAAACAATACACTTCCTGCAGCTTTTAACAGGATGTAATATGTTGTTTTTATACTTTCTGCAGCCGTAATTTTAACCTAAAACCCCGCCTAATATTCTTGTATCAAAGCAGGCGGCAGCATAGACTTTTAAGGTTCGGATTTTTGCTGACTCAAGGCAGGATTGAGTTTTCAAGACAGTCAAGAGGCAAACTAAGCGAAGCTGTTTGTTCTTGCTGCTTTTTGGTAACAGCATCTTCTAAAAGTCATCGCTCACCGTTTTTGCATCGTCTTATTTAAGACAGCTTAACAAAGGTATATCTTAGCGATGAGCAGCTGCTGTGAACCATCATCTGACCAATAAGCGCGTTTTTTAAATTGGCAAAGGGGGCACCAGAAAGGTACGCCGTAAAACAGCTTTTTATCTACTTTAATGTCAGGGCCAATACTTCCTGGGTTAAGCTAAAACCTCCTCCCATATCAGTGATCTGCTCCCTTACCCTGCTAAACCCCATCTTGGTGTAAAAAGGCAGAGATTCATTGAAGCGGTTTAAAGCAAGCTCAACGGTACAGGGCTCAGGATGAATTTTTTTGATCTCATCTAACATATGCAAAAGCAGGGTCCTGCCCACTCCCCGGCGCTGATAATTTTCATCAACGTAAATTTTGGACATGCGAAAAAGTTCCGGCCCCTCTTGCAGCAGTGAGGCAAAACCGACATCCTCACCGTCAAGCGCTGCCATGAAGAACTTTTGTCCCTCATCAAACTGATTTTTAAGACTGCCCTGGGAGTAGGAAAGGTCATAAAGATAATCAATCTGCTCGGTATTCAAAACCCCTTTGTAGGTATCCTCAAGGGATGCCAGGGCTATCCTGCCTATGACATCAAGATCAGAAATTAAGGCCCTGCGTATAGTAATCATGACTTGCTCCCAGTGTTGGTACATCTTCTGCTTATAACGGCCATAACATAGCAAAGCCCCGGCAGTCATCAGCCTGCAAGCTGAATCTTTCAAGGGTTTTATTTATTTTTATGAGCTCCCCTAAAGTTTGCCCCTGCTCTGTAACCCTCACACCCAAAGCTTTTAGCATGATGTATGATGTTTTAAGGCTTACACTCAAGCCTTGAATGCAGTTCCTGAATGGAAGCTACATTAAGAAATTCATTTGCAGAAACTGCCTTTAGGGTCGCCAGAGCAGCATTCATGGTGGTGCAGTAAAAGACATGATACTGCAGGGCACCGCGGCGCAGCGATCTTGAGTCCAGCACTGACTGCCTGCCTTCCGTGGTATTGACCACAAAGTTATAATGCCCCGACTTAATGCCGTCCAAAATATTAGGCCGCCCTTCATAAACTTTCTTGACAAGATTACATTCGATCATTGCATCCTTAAGAACCTTGTAGGTGCCTCCTGTGGCATCGATCTCAAAACCTGCCTCTTTTAGCATTCTGCCAAGTTCAGGAAGCCTTTGTTTATCAGAATCGGACACTGAAACAAGCACTCTTCCCGAGCGCACAATCCTGGAACCTGCAGCAAGCTGGGATTTGGCATAGGCCTCAGGGAAAGATACGGCAGTTCCCATTACCTCACCTGTGGATCTCATCTCAGGACCTAAAATAGGATCAGAACCGGGGAACTTATGAAAAGGCAGCACCACCTCTTTTACCGAAAAATAGGGCGGAATAATCTCTTTTGTTATCCCCTGGGACTCAAGACTTCTGCCTGTCATGATGCGGGCTGCTATCTTTGCAAGGGGCAGCGAAGTTGCCTTTGAGACGAAAGGCACAGTACGGGCAGCACGGGGATTGACCTCAATTAAGTAGATCTTATCCTCCCTTACTGCAAGCTGTACATTCATAAGACCCTGAACATTAAGCTCCATGGCAAGATCTCTTGAAATGGCTGCTATCTTGTCCTTGACAGCTTCTGATAAATTCCAGGGCGGCAGGACACAGGAAGCATCCCCTGAGTGGACGCCGCACTCTTCGACATGCTCCATAATGCCGCCTATGATGACCCTCTTACCGTCACAGACTGCATCAACATCGATTTCAACGGCATGATCCAAAAATTTATCCAAAAGCACCGGGGCCTTATTGGAAACCTTAACGGCCTCGGCAAAGTAGCGGCGAAGATCTTCTTCATCGTACACTACTTCCATGGCCCTGCCGCCCAATACATAGGAAGGACGAACCACCAGGGGGTATCCTATAGTAGCAGCGATATTTACGGCCTGTGCTAAGGAGGTGGCCGTGCCGTTTTCTGGCTGCAGCAGCTTAAGACGCTTCACCGCTTCCTGAAAACGCTGTCTGTCTTCTGCCCTGTCTATGGCATCAGGGGAAGTTCCGATAATTTTAACCCCCTCTTTTTCAAGCTCCCTTGCAAGCTTTAGGGGAGTCTGGCCGCCGAACTGTACGATAACGCCATCAGGATTTTCAACTCTGCAGATCTCAAGGACATCCTCTAATGTAACCGGCTCAAAGTAAAGCCTGTCTGAAACATCATAGTCAGTAGATACCGTTTCAGGATTGCAATTGACCATAATGGTCTCATAACCATCTTCGCGCAAAGCCATGGCCGCATGAACACAGCAGTAATCAAATTCAATGCCCTGGCCTATGCGGTTGGGACCGCCTCCTAACACCACAATTTTCTTGCTGTTACTTGGGCGCGCCTCGCATTCCTGCTCATAGGTTGAGTACATGTAGGCAGTTGAAGTTGCAAACTCAGCAGCGCAGGTATCTACACGTTTGAAGGTAGGATAGACATCAAACAGCCAGCGTCTTTTTCTTACGGCAGATTCTGTAGAGCCCAAAAGCTTTGCCAATCTTACATCAGAAAATCCCCGCGATTTTAAATCACGCATTTCATCGGCATCTAAGGATTTTATGGTCCGCCCGCTTAAGCTGTTTTCAATATCAATAAGCTGCTTTATCTGCGCCAAAAACCAAGGGTCTATTTTGGTGTATTCAAAGACCTCTTCTACTGTCATACCCATACGAAAGGCATCGCCTATGTACCAGATCCTGTGTGCCCCTGCATCCTCAAGCTCATGCAAAATCGTGGTTCTGGCATCTTTTTCACTCATGCTTACCTGGGGATCAAAACCGTTCCTGCCGATTTCAAGTCCGCGCAATGCCTTCTGCAGGGATTCCTGGAAGGTTCTGCCTATTGCCATCACCTCGCCTACCGACTTCATCTGGGTGGTCAGGCGATCATCAGAATTGGGGAATTTTTCAAAATTAAAGCGCGGCACCTTGGTGACAACATAGTCAATGGAAGGCTCAAAGGAAGCCGGCGTCCTGTTTCCCGTTATATCATTGCCAAGCTCATCTAAGGTATAGCCTACGGCAAGCTTGGCTGCTATTTTGGCAATGGGAAATCCTGTGGCTTTTGATGCCAGGGCTGATGAGCGCGAAACCCTGGGATTCATTTCAATGACGACCATGCGTCCTGTTTTAGGATCTAGGCCGAACTGTACATTGGAACCGCCGGTATCAACGCCTATCTCACGCAATACTGCCATGGCAGCATCACGCATTATCTGGTATTCCTTGTCAGTTAAAGTCTGGGCCGGGGCAACGGTGATGGAATCGCCGGTATGGATCCCCATAGGATCGACATTTTCAATTGAGCATACTATGATGCAGTTATCTTTGCGATCTCTTACTACCTCCATCTCAAACTCTTTCCAGCCTATCAGGGACTCATCAATTAAAAGTTCCCCCGTAGGAGAGCTTTCAAGACCCTTGGTGCAGATTGAGACGAATTCCTCAGGATTGTAGGCAATGCCGCCGCCTGTACCTCCCATGGTAAATGAGGGTCTGATAATACAGGGAAATCCTACAATCTTCTGAACCTCCCAGGCCTCCTCAAGGGAGTGGGCAATGCCGGCCCGGGGGCATTGAAGCCCTATCTTTTTCATGGCCGCGTCGAATCTTTCGCGATTTTCGGCCTTATCTATGGTGTCGGCATCGGCGCCTATCATCTCCACGCCGTATTTTAAGAGAACTCCGTTACGCTCCAAATCCAAAGAACAGTTTAAGGCTGTCTGTCCGCCCATGGTAGGCAGCAAGGCATCAGGGCGCTCCTTTTCTATGATCTTCTCCACCACCTTCCAGTGAATGGGTTCAACATAGGTAGCATCAGCCATGGCAGGGTCGGTCATAATAGTGGCAGGGTTGGAGTTAACCAGAATAACCCTATAACCTTCCTCTTTTAAGGCTCTACAAGCCTGGGTGCCTGAGTAATCAAACTCACATGCCTGCCCTATTACTATGGGGCCTGCCCCTAAAATCAAAATGCTTTTTATATCGTTGCGCTTTGGCATGAAACTACTCTCCCCTGCCCCGGTAGGCCAGCATCAGTGACACAAAATGGTCAAAAAGAGGATTAAGCTCATGAGGACCGGGACTTGCTTCAGGATGACCCTGAAAACTAAAGGCAGGAGCATCAGTACGCTCTATGCCCTGCAAAGTGCCGTCAAATAAAGACCGGTGCGTTGCCTTAAGATTTGCAGGCAAGGTCTTCTCATCAACGGTAAACCCATGATTTTGTGAGGTAATAAGAACTTTTCCCGTGGCAAGCTCCTGCACGGGATGATTGGCACCGTGATGGCCGAATTTCATCTTGACGGTCTTAGCGCCCGATGCCAGAGCCAAAAGCTGATGACCAAGACAAATCCCAAAAACAGGCACCTTACGGGAGACAAACTCCTTAATAGCCTCGATGGCATAGGAACACGGGGCAGGATCACCAGGACCGTTTGAGATAAACACTCCGTCAGGATCTTGAGCCAAAACATCAGAAGCTTTGGTTTTGGCGGGAACTACCGTAATACTGCAGCCTTTTGAAGCGAGGATCCTGAGGATATTGCGCTTGATGCCAAAATCATAAGCGATAACCTTAAACTTTGATGCTGCAGACTTCTCATAACCCCTGCCCAAAGTCCAGATCCCCTCCTGCCATTGATAGGGGGCATCACAGGTTGCCTCCTGCGCCAAATCCATGCCATTTAATCCTGGAAAGGCTTTGGCAAGCTCCAGGGCTTTTTCAGGAGTCATTTTAGGATCGGTGGAAAGACAGCCGTTTTGAGAACCCTTTTCCCTTAAAATGCGGGTTAACATCCTGGTGTCAATGCCATAAATCCCAGGGCACTCAAACTTGTCCAAAAAGCCGGATAAATCCAAAGTACCCCTGAAGTTGGAATATGTTATGGGAAGATCTCTTATTATCAGACCTCCTGCACAAATTTTTCCCGACTCCATGTCTTCTTCATTGGTACCGTAATTGCCGATGTGAGGATAAGTTAAGGTAACTATCTGTCTGGTGTAGGACGGATCAGTTAAAATTTCCTGATACCCTGTCATGGAGGTATTGAAAACAACTTCCCCTGTTTGGGTAACGCCTTTTCTGCCAAAAGCCTTGCCTTTAAAAACAGTACCGTCGCACAGAGCCAGGATTGCGGATGTTAAAGCCACAAAAAACCCCTAAGTTAAGATGCCAGTTGAGGAGATGACTCTAAGTACATCACAAAAATTATCTTAAAGTTTTGGTAGCACTCGTTAAAGTCTAGGGTATTTTATATAATGCGTGTTTTTTTTCAAGCTGAACAAAAGGCTTAACTCATGGAAGATAAAGATTTGATAGTAGTCCAGGAACGCTTAGCATATCTTGAAAATCTCATTGAAAAGCTGGGGTCTGAAATAAGCACCATGTTTGCTGAAATAAGACTTATTAAAGATGAGATTAAAATCCTCTCAAAGCGTCAGGAGGAAAATGCTTCTGCCGTCTGTCCAGAAGTTGAGGAAGTGCCGCCTCCCCATTATTAAGGCTTTAGCAGTGTTTATTACAGAAAGCCTCAGGATATTGGCAGTGTAACTGCAAAGAAGCTAAGATCAGCACCGGCACTGAGTCTACCGCGGGATAACGAAACTTGGCTTCTTTTCCCCATAGCCTTTTACCTTCCCTGTACCCTTCAAACCGCCGTCAATCATAGCGTTGAACAAGCTGAGGCAAGGCTTAGGCACCGCATCAAGCGCCCTGACGGTACCGTCATTGTTGAG
>CAYNSI010000022.1:0-17820 GCA_964399665.1 uncultured Enterobacterales bacterium
AAGATTTTTTTGGGATCTTTTGAGTGCCTGCCAACATGCAGCATTAACTTAAGGATTGTGCTGTAAACCATAGGCTTTGCTCTAGCAGATAGTTTCACCATGCTCTAAGAGAAAATCATTAACCTCAGCAATTGTGGGGATTGAAGAGCTTGCACCTTTTCTTGTTACTGCAAGTGCTGCGGCTGCAGAAGCTGTCTTAAGTGCCAGGGCTCCGGCAATATTGCGTGAGATTGAGGTTATAAAATATCCCAGGAATGTATCTCCTGCTGCCGTGGTATCTACTGCGTCAACTGTAAAGGATTTGCAGTATACAGGTTCTTGATTGATTTCTTTTAGGATAGAACCCTGTGATCCCAGAGTAAGTACCAGTGAGCTGTTGGGAAATTTTAAGGCTAACTGTTCTATGAGAACATATGGGCTAAGATCAGGATTTTTAGAAATTATTGCCGCCCCCTCAATCTCGTTGAAAATCAAAAAGGAGCATTTGTTCAAAGGCAATTGCAGAAGTTCAGGTGTAAAAGGGGAGACGTTAAAGCATATTTTAAGTTTCTTTTCAGCCCCTCTATTTATTAGATAGTCAATGTTATTGATTTCATTTTGTAAAACAAGATAATCCCCAGGGTTAAAATGGTCTAAGGTATTGTCAATATCATCATGGGTAATGGAGTTATTAGCTCCTGAAAAGAGCAGGATACAGTTTTGCCCCTTTTGATCTACCTGAATAATAGTATGTCCAGAGGAAAGATCTCTTCTTTGCACAAACTCATCTGAAATACCGTTTTTGGCAAGTTCTTCCAGCAAAATCTCTGAATCCAAAGCCCCCACGGCTCCGGCCTGATATACATCACCTCCAGCTTTTGCGGCAGCAATTGATTGATTAAGACCTTTGCCGCCAGCAAAAATCTGCCTTGATAATGATGCCTTTGTCTCTCCCGGCTTTACAAAAGTATCTACAGTGTAGACATAATCAATATTAAGTGAGCCAAAATTTAAAATCTTTGCCATAGAGCTTCTTATCCTCAAAAAATATCGCTAATGGAAACAGCGATATCCCCATAAGATCTTTGTGCTGTGAAGAGCAACTTATTGTCATTTAGCAAGCCCTCGGTGCAAACTAAATTCCAGGCAAAGTGTAAGTCAAAATTTCCCAATAAAAATCGTCTCTGTGAACAATTGTGAGTTATCTAACTAAAATGATTCACATATGCGAACTTATCGCCATTGTGAACCAGAGTTTTAACCCAGATCAAATAACCAATAAGTTCCTTATTTTTTAGCATTGTGAAGCGAATTTTTGTGCTAACTTAAAGTCAGTAATGTTGTTCTTTCGGTGGAATTTTGGTTCAAGGATATGAACGATTTTCTTCAAAAACCGCTAAGCACAGGGACAAGCAGGTCCAAAAGCTTAAAAATGGTCAAGTCGGTTTCTCGGGCTGTTGATCTTTTGCTGCTTTTTGCAGATAGCAGAAGGGACTTTACCTTACAAAATATCAGCGAATTATTGGAGCTGCCAAAATCATCAACTTTTGACTTGGTAAATACCCTGGTAGAAAAGGGGATGTTAGAGGTCAAAAGTGTTTCTCAAAAAACTTATGGTCTGTCATTGATGGCATTTGAAATCGGGTCAGCCGCGGTAGCAGATGTTGGCGTTATCGATATTGCAAGACCGTATCTGCAGGAACTCAACAGGACCACCAGAGGTACGGTATTTCTTGGCACTGAAAATCGCGGCAGGATCATCTATCTTGACCGAGCTGAGGATTTATCGCTTATAAAAGCTGATGCCAGAGTCGGAGACAGACGAAATCTTCACTCAACCTCATTGGGAAAGGCCATGCTTTTTGCATACAGTGATGATCTTATCTTAAAGCTGCTAGGACCTGAGCCATATCCAGCTAATACGCCTCTTACTAAGACTACTTCATTTGAAATACTTAAGGATGCCAAAGAGACACGTGCTCGTGGTTTTGCTGTTGATGATCGTGAAGATGGCCCAAATATGTACTGTATAGGTTCAGTGGTGCGCAATCTTCATAATGAGCCGGTAGCTTCAATATCGGTATCAAGCCCGATAGGCACAGTAACTGAAGATAAAAAGATTTTTATAGCTAATAAGGTAAAAGAAACTGCTTTGTTGATTTCAAAGCAATTGGGTTTTTGCGGTCAAATCCTTTATTAGCGGTTATTGGGAGTTTAAAAGATTATGAGTGATGAATTTGTTCATGCTTTGTTAGAACAAAAGTATTCAAGCCGTCAGCTCAAGGAGAACTATGATGTCAAAGCTTTTTAGTACTGTTGATACGGCAATACACTGGATTGAGGATGTGGTATCTGCCGTGTCTTTAGCTGCCGTTGTGGCAATTGCAGCGGCCAATACCATTGATAGGTATGTTTTTAGTTCCGGCTTTTTATGGGCTGATGAAGTCAATCAGGCACTTTTGGTCACTATGGCAATGTTTGGAAGTGCCAGAGCTGTACGCACCGGCGGGCATATTGAATTTAGTACCGTAAGTAATCTTCCTAAAACTAAGGCAGTTAAGATTGCTTTGAAAGCGATGATAAGCGGTATCACCATAGGCTTTGTGATTTTCCTGTTTATTATCAGCGCACAATATGCCTCAAGTGGCACTATCTTAAGTGTGACACTAAAAGTTCCGCGCATGTACTACTACTTATCAATGCCTATAGGGTTTGGCTTATGTATCTATGAGTATTTACTACACGTAAGAGGGCTGTTCCTAACAGAATTAAAGAGTAACGATCTTTCCCAAGGAGGCAGATAAAATGGAAGCTGTTATTGGACTTTTAATTGTTCTGACCTTCATTTTTATTATTGTTGGACTGCCAATTTACATAAGTCTTCTTTTAACCGGTGTATTAAGTCTTGCAGTTTTAGCAGAAAGCACTGGTACACCCATGGCAACAGTAGCAGTATCACAAGCTATCTACAATGGCATGGGGAATCTGCCATTGCTGGCCATCCCATTTTTTATGCTCGCAGGCGAAATCATGAACCGTGGGGGCATTACTGAAAAATTGGTGAGATTTGCTTTACTTCTTATAGGTCGCCTGCCGGGAAGTCTTGCTCATGCCGGCATAGTCTCCAGTATGTTCTTTGGAGGGATCACCGGATCTGCACAAGCTAGTGCCTCATGTATCGGCGGTATTTTGATCCCCTCAATGAAAAAGGAAGGATATTCAGTACAAGAGTCTGTTGGGGTAATTGCCGCTGCGGCAGTATGTGGTCCAATTATTCCACCAAGCATCATTATGGTGGTATATGCAACAGCAGTAGGTGCCTCTGTTGGTTCTATGTTTATGGGAGGACTTATTCCGGGCATTTTGATCGGTTTGAGTCTAATGGCGGTAGTTTTTTTAAGAGAAAGGATCTGTCATTTTCCCCGGAGAACCGAGAAGCTGACTTTTCAAGAGGTGCGTACAGTTTTGCTTGATGCCATTGTTCCTCTTGGTATGCCTATCATTGTTGTAGGCGGCATTATGGGAGGAATTTGTACTCCTACGGAAGCTGGAGCTATTTCGGTTGTGTATTCTCTTTTGGTAAGCTTTTTTGTGATTAGAACATTGAAGCTAAAAGATGTCTGGCCGATCTTGCTTTCTGCTGTCAACAGTGCTGCACCGCTGCTTCTTATTATTGCTTGTGCCAGGGTTTTCAGCTATGGGTTGACTGCTCTTCAGATGCCTGTGATGGTCAATGATCTGATTTTATCTATCACAGAAAACAAGTGGGTATTTCTCTTGCTTGTGAACATTCTCCTTCTCATTATGGGGATGTTCATGGATGGCGGGGCAGCTGTAATCATCTTAGCTCCGATCTTAGCACCAGTTGCCATAGCCATGGATATTAGTCTCATCCACTTTGGGGTAGTGATGTGCCTTAATTTAACTATAGGCTGCATTACACCTCCTCTGGGATATTGCCTGTTTATTGCGGGGAAAATAGCCAAAATCTCAATTGAGAAAACCATACGAGGTACCGTGCCATACCTTATTGCCGAGGTAATAATCCTGCTTTTAATTACTTATATTCCTGAACTTATTACCTACTTGCCTGAAATTTTAGGTTATGCAGTGTAAGGAGAGCCTGATGAGAAGGGTGGCATTAACAGATTATGGCAAGCTTGAGCTTTTAAATTTTGAAAAAGCTGAAGCATTGCAGTCTGGAACCGTAAAAGTTAGGGTTAAAGCTTGTGCTGTCTGCGGCAGTGATCTTGCCTTATTCAAAGGACAGCGTTCATTACAAGAGGAGAGGTACTTCGGGCATGAATTTGCAGGGATCGTAACTGAACTTGGAGATCAATCCTTAGGTTTTACGGAGGGAATGGCAGTTGCAAGTGAGCTTAGTAGAACCTGTGGACAATGCCTTAACTGTTTAAACGGCATGAGAAACTACTGCAAAAGTATGAATGAGGCTTTGCTCCCTGGCGGTTTTTCCGAGGAGACCCTGGTGCTGTGCAATAAGGAGTACAGCTTTCTAAGTCAGATCCCGGATGGTATTGACTTTGAAGTAGCATCGCTTTTGGAGCCAATGAACTGTGCCTACAGAATAGTCCAACAATCAGATTTTGACCCCAATTCCTCCGTGGTAATTTTGGGGCTTGGCGCTATGGGGTTGTTTTCAGCACTAATTTTAAGAAGTTTTGGGGTCAAATCAATTATTGGGGTAGACAAAAGCCCTTTGCGGTTAGAGAAGGTTAGATCTTTAAACATCATGGAAGTTATTGATCCCAGCTCCTCTTCATGGCAGGAACAGATAAGAACTCTTACTTCCAGTTATGGGGCAGATCTTATTATTGAAGCTACCGGCGCCATTCCTGTTTTAGGTGACGCTATAGCCTTAGTGCGCCCAGGAGGCCGTATTGTGGTGGCAAGTGTCTACCATGCCAAGGCAGCAGATCTGGAATTAAAAGCCCTAATGCGCAAGGAATTGCATCTTGTGGGCGCAAAAGGACCATATCCTAACCTCAACTCAGACGGCACTTCCAAGTGTGTCAGCTGTCTAGTAAGTCTTAAGGATGAACTTAAAAAATTGATAAGCGTATACGACTACAAAGATGCCAAGATGGCCTTTGCAGATGCCATGTCTGGTAAGGCTATCAAGTCGGTTATACGTTTTGATTAGGCATGTAAAGTTAATTTTAGGAGAAGAAGCATGAAAAGGATTGTAACGTTGGCTTGCGCCGCACTTTCTCTTGCAGGTATGGCAGGTTGCGGAGGAGAAACTAAGAGTCAGGATCCTACTGCGCCAACCGTGGTTAAATATTCAGTGGTATTTGCCTCAAGCGGCACACAAGCCGATGGGGCGCATGCTCTGGCTGAGCTTATAAAAGAGCATTCACAAGGTAGACTTGAGATGCAATTTTACCCTTCTGCGCAGCTTGGTGATAAGGTAGCTACTTTTGAGGGTTTGCAGAATGCAACCATTGAGATGACTGAGTGTGCGCTAACCGATCTGTCAGCATTTAATTCTATGTGGGCGGTGTTCTCTTTGCCATATCTTTGGGAAGATGGCGATCAAGCAATTAAGACTATTCAAGATCCTGCTGTAAGAAGTGTTCTTGAACAAAACGCAGAAGAGAATGGGTTCAAAATCATCGCGTGGACAGATCTTGGCGCTAGAAGTTTTGTCAATACCAGACGTCCTATTAATACTCCCGCAGATCTGTCAGGTCTTAAGATGCGTGTCATGGAAGATGCTGTTTTAGCAGCAGCTGTTGAAGCCATGGGAGCAATTGCTACTCCTCTGCCATTTAGTGAAGTTTACACCGGCATGCAGCAAGGGACCATTGATGGTGCCGACTATCAGATCCCCAATGTCCTGGCAGCCTCATGGCAGGAGATCTGCAAGTATATGTCCATGACTGAGCATTTCATTATTCCCGATGTAGTGTTCGTAAGTAAAGCATGGTTTGATCGTCTATCACCTGAAAATCAAGCGGCAATATTAGCAGCAGGAGAAGCTTTTACTGCCAAATGGAATGAAGAGATCTGGGCTAATGCTATGGATAATGCAAGGCAAAAATTAATTGCCGACGGCATGTCGATCATCGAAGTAGACAAAACCCCATTTGCACAAGCCGTAGAGCCTGTAGTAAATCGTTTTATCGCTGGTGCTGATGAAGATCAGAAAAAACTCTACGAGCTCATAACGGCTACAAGGCAGAAGTACTAAGCTTATTGGAAGCTGTGCAACAAGACGTGACTAATAGAAAAATTCAAGTCAAGTTATAAGGTTAGAGAGTTTTATGTATTCAAAAAGAATGTCCGGGGTAGTAGTTCCTACTATTACTCCTATGCACGAAGATGGTTCTTTAGATGAGCAGTCTTTAGCTGACTATATTGAATTTTTAGCAGCAGAAGAAGTGGGCTGTTTATATCCTAATGGAACTAATGGAGAGAGCTTGCTTTTAAGTGAGCAGGAGCGCCAAAGAGCAGCTGAGATCATATGTAAAGTCAATAGCAATCGCTTGCCGCTTTTTATCCAGTGCGGGAGTATGACTACCAATGAAACCGTCTCTCATGTAAAGCATGCTGTAAAGATAGGTGCTGATGGAGTAGGGATCATGTCACCTGCCTTTTTCCCGCTGGATGAAGAGGCTCTTTTTAATTACTATGAAGCCGCATGTGCTGTGGTCCCAAGTGACTTCCCGATTTATATCTACAACATTCCAGGATGTACTACCAATGATGTAAGTCCACATCTTTTGGGACGACTTTTGGATGCTTTTCCTAATATTGTGGGGATCAAATATAGTTGTGCAAATCTTATACAAGTTGAAGACTACCTAAGATGTTCAAAGCGAAGAGTAGATCTCTTAATAGGTTGTGACAGCTTGTTTTTGCAGTGCCTTACAACTGGTGGAGTAGGAGCTGTAACAGGTCCTGGAGCGGTATTTTATAAGCGCTTTAAACGCCTTTACAACCAATTTAAAGAAGGTGATCTTAAAGGTGCCATAAAGACTCAAACTCAGATCGTAAAGTTAGATCGTGCGTTGGCTGGAGTTCCTGGGATTCCGGCACTCAAGGCTATGTTGAAAAATTTAGGAATCATTAAATCAGATTTTTGTCGTAGACCGCTTCGCAGGCTTAGTCAAGCAGAATATGACACCATTAATGCTGTAATGGCAGAGTACGACAAAGAGGAGGCTTAAATATGACAGAAAAAAAGATCCGTATCGGAGTCATTGGTGTTGGTTATGTGGCAAAAAACAATTTTCTACCAGTACTGCCAACCTTTGATGATATTGAATTTGTAGGACTTATGGCAAGCAAGCTTGAGAACGCACAAAGGGCCCAGAGTTTGTGTGGAGCAAAACAAGCTGTAGCAACTTTAGAAGAATTTGTTGATTTAGGTTTGGATTGTGCTTTTGTTTTAACTCCTAAAGCCTGTCATACGGAGCAAATCACTTTCCTGCTTGAGCATGGGATAGATGTTTACAGCGAAAAACCAATGGCTACAACTTTAAAAGATGCCGCTCAAATGGTAGAGCTGTCCCATAAGACGGGCAGAAAACTTATGATAGGTTTTAACAGAAGATATGCGCCCGTATGCCAAAAGGCTAAGGAAGTTTATAGTGATAATAAACCTGAAGTAGTTTTTGCTCAGAAAAATCGTCCTCAGACTGAATACAGGGCTACCCTGGAGAATGCTATTCATATGGTAGATCTGCTGCGTTTTTACGGTGGTGAGGTTAAAGATGTTTATGCCAACGCTAAATTTAGCGATCCTTTCTATGAAACCTTTACCACAGCACAGCTGATTTTTGAAAACGGCTCTTCTGGGATCTTGGTTGCTGCCCGCTGCTCCGGACAATGGGAAGAAACCGTAGAGATTCACGGTCAAAATCGCACTGTTTTTATCAAAATGCCGGATTATGTAGTAGTAACTGATGATAAAGAGCAGCATAAAACCGATCTGACTCCTTTGGCCATGGGCTGGGCACAATCTCCTGACAAGCTTGGATTTACCAATGCGATTCGTCATTTTCTAGACTGTGTTCACGACAATAAGAGGCCGCTTACCTGCGCAGAGGATGCTTTTAAGACCCATGAGCTTTTAGACAGAATTTTAAGAAGTGCTGGCCTTCCTGCCATGGATTAAGGAGGACATATGTTTAAAATTGCCGGACATACCATGGGGACTCCAGAATATACCGTAGTTGAAGCAATCAAGCTTATGCGCGATATTGGGGCAGATGGCATTGAGATAGTGGTACAGGATGATTATCGCTCAGGACTTGCCTGCAATTGTGACAAGGCCGCACTTTTAAATATTCAAAAGTGTGCTGCAGACAATGACATTAGGGTTATTTGTCTTACTCCATACAATTCGTACTTTAATTCCCTGGATGAAACACAAAGGCTTCAGGAAATTGAGGCTGTTAAAAAGGTAATAGACTACTGCAGCTTCCTGGGAGCCAAATATATCAGAATTTACGGCGGGAATTTAACTGCCGGGGATACCTATAAAATCCAGGAAAGAAGGGAAATGCTTATAAGATCTATGCGCCAATTAGGAGATCTTGCTGAAAAAAATGGGATTACCTTGGTGATAGAAAATCACTTTAATACCATGGCAGTTTCAGCGCGTGAGTCTGCAGCCTTGGTGCGGGATATCGATCATAAAGCGGTTAAGATCTTATACGATCAAGCAAATCTTACCTTTACTTTGAATGAGGAGTATGAGGATGCTATTGCTGTGCAGCAGCAGTATGTGGCCTATATGCATGTAAAAGATTTGGTGTTCAAAGAGGGCGTCTCTTTTAGCTCTTCAAATGTTGCAAGACCTGATGAGAGTGAGCGAAATGTCTACACTAAGATTGTAGGTGAGGGTGTGATCCCCTGGCCTAAGATTCTCAAGGCTGTGAAGGAATCAGGATATGATGGCTGGTTGTCGCTTGAATACGAAAGAAGGTGGCATCCAAACGATATCCCGGATGCCTCCATAGGAATGAAAAAATCTTTGGAATACCTAAGAAGCATTAATATCTAGGACAGGATAGCACTGTGAACATTGTGAAACCAAAAATCGCTCTGTTGGGAGTAAGTCACTGGCATGTGCCCCTGTATCTTAAGGGCTTAGACCAGGGGATCGTAGCTGCAGTCAGTGATCCAAATGCAGCCTTGGCAGAAAAATATGCCTCAAAGTTTAATTGTCAAGTGTATGGTGACTATCTGCAAATGCTAAAGGAGGTTAAACCAGATTTTGTCTTTGCCTTTGCCCCTCACTACATGATGGCTGATGTAGCAAAAACTTTGATAGCAGCTAAGATCGCTTTTACTATTGAAAAACCAGCAGGTCTTAGCAGTAAACAAGTAGAGGATGTCTATGATCAAGCAGAGCAAAGCGGGGTATTTTGTGCCATTCCATTTGTATGGCGCTATTCTGATCTGGTAAATAAACTAAAAGAGCAGTATCTAAAAAGTGATATTGTTCATATGTCATATAAATTTATTGCAGGATCTCCTGAAAGATATCTGGAAACTTCGCCATGGATGCTGGAGAAGAACAAAGCAGGGGGCGGGTGTATGACTAATCTTGGGGTTCATTTTATTGATATGGCTTTATATCTAACCGATAGTACTAAAGCCGATGTCTTAGCCTCATGCTATCAGTTCACCTCGAAGTACGATATAGAAACCTATGCCTCGTCTTTGCTTCAGATTGAAAATGGTGCCTCGCTTGTTTTGGAGACCGGCTATGCATATCCAATGACAAAATCACAAAAGCGTGAAAATCGTTGGAATATCGTTACCAAGAAAGGTTATTACACTTTAGCAGAGAATAATCTTGAGATGAGAGTATTTGACAATGAGGTAAGTAATATAGAACTTGATACAGATAGTGATCCTTATTATGAGATCTTTGCTCGTACCACGTTATCGGATTTTATTGATGGCAGATCTCCCCGCTCTTCGTTAAAGGAAATGCTGAATGTCAGTATTATCTTAGACAAAATGAATAACCTTGCCAGAAAAACAATGGAGAGAAAATGAAGCTTGGAGCATTTGGCCTTACAGAACATTATAAAGATATGGCTCTGGCAGGATATGACTATGCTGAGCTTGATATGCCAGAGCTTGCGGCCATGAGTGAAGCGCAATTTGCAGACTTCATGGAGCTTTCATCAAAAATAGGATTACCAATTCTAACTGGGGCTAGAATCCTTCCTATCGTAGAGCCAACATTTTTTGTGCCTGATTTTAACAAGGAGAGTTTGAAAGATTATCTTAAGCATACCTGCAGCCGGGCTGCAAGTCTTGGGATCTGTAAGGTTATTTTCGGTAATGGTAAGGCTCGTTCCCTGCCAGCTCCTGAAATGATCTCATTAGAAAGTAAATTTATAGATTTTCTGAGTATGCTTGCAGATATTGCCGGAGAAAATGGGCAGGAACTTATTCTAGAGCCCTTGGGCCCTAAGTATTCAAATTATCTAAATACCATATCACAGGCAGTTGAGGTCATAACAAAGGTTCATGCCCCAAACCTTTATACCATGGCAGATCTGCGTCATATGGTAGGCTCACACGAATCTTTAAGCGAAATTTCTGCCTTTCTATCTTACATTCATCACGTGCATGTAGATTACCCTTTATCTTTCCCACAACGCAGCTACCCATCGCCATCAGATGATTATGATTACAGTGCTTTTGTTTCTGAACTCAAAAAATCAGGCTATCAGGGGACACTGACTATTGAGGCTGATATCCCATTAGACTGGGGTGCGGCTTACCATGGGGCTATGGAGGTATTAGGAGGGTTATTTTAAAAAATCTTAAGTCTTCTCAAAAATCATGCGAAACGCATTAAACTGCGGCGGCATTCCACATGGAGACGAGCCTTTGTCCCTCGTGATAGGGGGATCTTTAAAAAATGCCTGCTAACGCTCGTCTGTACCGGCAACAGGGTAAAAGAGTTTTCGGAAAAATTGTCAAAGAGTTAGTGGAACTGTAAAAGAATTACCGGAAAAGTTGTAAAAGATTTAGCGTAGAATCCACCGTTGCATCCATCAAAGGCTTTTTTACAAAAAACTTTACACCTAAATCAAATCCACACTATTCAAGAGCAGAAGCAAAAGTTTTAACTACCAGAAGCAGTGCTGCAATAAAGCAAAACATTGTAAAGCAAACCGTGATTATTCCAAGCATATGCCCCCCTATAAGTCTCTTAATTTCCGCAAATTCCTTAAGTACACTTTAAGCAAAAACCCGACTATAGTAAAAAGCAAAACACTGCCTATACCCATGGCTGCAGATTGCAACTCATCAAGACTTTTGTAGTTGATGACCGCATAGCCCAGGATACCGAACAATCCCGTCAAACAGGTAATGATCAGTGCTTTTAACCCATCCAATAGATTTAAAATCTCTTCTTTTTTGCTCATCTAACACTCCTGGTTCAATCGTTCCGTCGGAGTCAGCAGCTCGAGCTGAAAATCTGTGGGTACTTCCATCTTAAAGATCGGCAATCAGGTTGAGCATGAAGTTTATGATCTACACGGATGTCTGCCTTACTGTCATAGAAAGACTTGATCAGTGCTGGGGACTTAAAATCCTCAGCACTAATTAATTCGTTTAGATCCTGAACCATCCTCCCACTATTAATCAAATCTCATCATTACCTTAATTACCGGCTCTGGTCTTTTATCAGCCATCTCCATAGCCTCTGTCATCTTTTCAATGGGATAAACCTTAGAAATTAGAGGGTTAGGATCGATGAGTCCTTTGCTAATAGCATTTATCAAGATCTCAAAGTCTTTGCGAAGATACATGTTGGAACCATGGACGAAAAGACCTTTACTTTGAATAAGTGCATAGGGAGCTGCGGTACCATTGGGCATCAATGCCACTTCTGATATGATTCCGCCGCGTTTTGTGCATCTTGCTGCCTGTTCTACCACAGGACCATTACCGAATGCCAAGATGGTTACATCAACTCCCATCCCGCCTGTGAGATCTTTTACAACATCATCCAAAACCTCATTTTTAGTATTGACACAGTGTTTACAACCCATTTTAGCCGCAATTTCAAGGTTATAATCAACAACATCAGCTACTATGATGAGATCAGGATTAGTATATTTTGCACACAGATATGCACCCAACCCTATGGTTCCAGCACCTATGATAAGTACAGTTTTGCCAACCCCTACGTTATTATCACGGACTGCATACATGCCTACAGCCAAAGGCTCTATCAACGCCCCCTGCTCGAAAGTCATGTTGTCAGGAATTTTGATAACTGTACTTTCAGGAACTACCACATACTCGCCAAAAGAGCCGCTCCAACCGTTAGCGCCGAGAACTTTCTTTTCAGCACAGATATTGTATTTACCATCAAGACATAACTCACAATGACCACAACCATAATGAGGTTCTGCAGTCACTCTATCTCCAACCTTGCAGTAAGTCACATCTTTACCGATCTCTACAACTACTCCTGAAAACTCATGTCCTGAGACTACGGGAGGTATTCTAAAAGGATGTTTCCCGTGAAAAGCGTGGACCTCAGATCCACATATACCAGTTGCTTTAACTTGGATTTTAACGGATCGAGGATCACTTAGGATAGGCTCTTCCACATCCTTAAAATAAGCTACCTCAGGCTTTTCGATAAATCCTGCTCGCATGTGAAACTGCCTCCTACTTCAACAGATCTTGAGCCGCATCAACTATGCCTTTAATAGTGATGCCGTTCATGGCCAAAAGGCTTTCATAAGGAGCAGACTGACCAAATTGATCTTGTATGCCAATGCGCTTAACACGACCAACACCTGCTTCTGCAATAACCTCACAAACTGCGCTGCCAAGCCCGTTCATAATATTATGATCTTCAACTGTAACGATCCTGCCGCCGCAGAGTTTGATACATTGTTGAACTGCACCGACATCCAAAGGTTTAACAGTATGCATATCTATGAGTCTTACGCTGACTCCCTGGTTCTCCAGGAATTCGGCAGCTTCAATACCTAAACGAACCGTGTCCCCATTTGCAATTATGGCAACGTCTTTTCCTTCACTTAAAGTTACCGCTTTTCCTATCTCAAACTTAGAATTTTCATCGTAAATTACATTAATGGCATCTCGTGTAAAACGAAGATAAATAGGACCATAGGTTTTAGCTGCTTCCCTTACCAAGGCACGTGCTGACCAGTAATCAGCAGGCATAATCACTTTCATATTAGGGATAGAGCGAAGCACTCCTATATCTTCAATACCCTGATGGGAAGCTCCATCGTTGGCAGGGGTTAAGCCTCCGTGCGAACATGCTATTTTCACATTGAGATTGGGGTAGCAGATCTCCTGTCTTATCTGTTCACCCATACGCAAACTGCCGAACACTGCATAAGTTACCACAAAGGGGATCTTTCCACAGGTAGCAAGTCCTGCAGCAACCCCGGCCCCATTTTGCTCTGCTATCCCGACGTTAACGTGCTGACCTGGCAACTCATGTGCAAATTTTCCAGTCTTGCATGACTTACCTATATCAACATCTACTACGTAAATATCCTTATTTGCTTTTCCTAATTCGACAATCTCGTCACCAAAACCATCACGAGTTGCAATCAATTCCTTACTAATCTTCATCTTAGAACCCTCTGTCTAATTCCTGCATTGCCTGCTCATACTGTTCTTTATTTGGTGCCATCCCATGCCAATCCAGGGAATTTTCCATATAAGATACTCCCTTGCCTTTTACAGTACGGGCGTTAACAAATTTTGGTCTGCCAGATTTAGAGGCATTTATGCTGTTTAAGGTATCTACCACCTGTTGCATATCATTGCCGTCAATATCATATGTCTCATAGCCAAAAGCTTCTAATTTCTTACATAAATCAAGATGAGGGATCACCTGATCGGTAGTGCCATCAAGTTGGAGTCCGTTGTTATCAGCAAAGATTATTAAGTTATCGAGTTTCCACGCATAGGCTGCCATGATGGCTTCCCAAATTTCCCCCTCATCCAACTCACCGTCACCTACTACAACAAATACGCGGTAGTCTTTGTTATCCCGCTTGGCTGCCAATGCCATTCCCACGCCGCAAGATAAGCCTTGACCAAGAGATCCTGTTGAAATGTCGATGCCTGGACATTTCTTCATATCAGGATGGCCTTGCAGAATAGAGCCTTCCTTGCGTAGTTGATGGAGATATTTCTCATCAAAATATCCCAATAATCCTAAAGCTGCATACTGTATTGGACAGGCATGGCCCTTGGAAAGAATAAAACGATCTCTATCCGGCCAATGAGGATTTTTGGGATCAATGCGCATTTCGCCGTAATAGAGCGCAGCAGTAATTTCAGCAGAAGAAAAGGCACCGCCTGGATGACCTGATTGAGCCTCATAAATCATTGTCAGAGCGGTTTTACGCAGCTCTTTGGCGTGCTCTTTTAGTTGTTGAACGCTAATATCCTTCATAGCAAACTCCTTGATGTTATGTTTCTAATGCCAATTTGATCAGCCAACTAAGTTGGGGAGTGTCATCGAAATAAATGGCAAATAGGTAGTTAGCAGGAGCGCGATTATCGCGGCTCCTACAAACGGCAGTACAGCCACTGATAAACGCTTAAGACTGACCCCGGAAATTCCACAGCCTACATAGAGGTTTACTCCAACAGGAGGGGTAACAAGACCAATTGCAAGGTTCATAACCATGATACAACCAAGATGTACACCATCTATACCCAACATCATTGCCACAGGATACAGGATAGGCACTATGATATACATAGCTGAGTTGGCATCTATGAAGCATCCGGCAATAAGTAGTATGATGTTGATAATAAGCAGATATATGTACTTGTTGCCGCCGCACAGTTCCACCAGGGCATTTGAGGCATCAGCTGCAACCCCTGTTACGGTGAGCACCCAGGCAAAAAGACTGGCGGTACCGACAATAAACATCACTACGGCAGTCTGTGACACTGAGTCCTTAAGCACCGGCATAATATCTTTCCAGCCCAAAGTCTTATATATGAACTTTCCAACAAGAAGTCCATAAAGAGCAGAAACTGCCGCAGCCTCTGTGGGTGTAAAAATACCCCCGTAGATACCCCCTAAAATAATAACGGGCATCATAAGGCCCCAGAATGCTGATTTAAATGCTGTCCAGCGCTCTGACCAGGATGCCTGCGGCAAGAGCTCCAAGGTTCTTTTGCGACTAACAAATTGCATTGCTAAAACCAGCATAAAGCCCATCAAAAGTCCTGGTATGATCCCGGAGGCAAATAACTTACCGACAGATTGACCAGTAACTGAACCATATATTACAAATGTAATTGAAGGTGGAATAATGATTCCAATAGCCCCGGCTGTAGACATTAAGGCAGTTGAATCCCCTTTGTCATAGCCTGTTTTAACCATAGCCGGGATCAAGATCATTCCAAGGGCAGCAACGGTTGCAGGACCTGAACCTGAGATGGCAGCAAAAAAGCAGGCTACGCAGACGCATACCAGGGCCATGCCGCCTTTGCGATGACCAACTAAGGTACGGCAAAAATCTATCAAGCGAGATGAAATCTCGCTTTTTTCCATTACATTCCCTCCCAGGATAAAGAAAGGAATAGCTAACAAGACAAATTTAGCAGTAGAGGAATACATATTGCTCGGGATCATCGAGAAGGGTAATTCCTCATAATACAAAGTAGCTACAGATGCGAACCCAAGAGATAGACCAATAGGAATATTAAAGAGGATCAGGAGGAAAAATAAACCAAAAACAAGTAACGCTACCATTTTTATCTACCCTCTAACAATTTGCATTAAAGTGCGCAAAAATAGCTGCATATACCTGATCACCAGCACTGCACCGCTTATTGGAACAAACATGCCAAACAGCCACTCAGGCCATTGCATTCCAGCAGTAAGCTGTCCTAAGTCATACTCATTTTGAGCCATAAAGTATCCTAAATACAAAAGTAAAAATCCAAATATAACACCCAGGAGATGACCTATCATAGTGAATACTATTTGTGCCTTAGGTGGCATAAGATCGGTAAGCACGGTAAGACCCAAGTGAGCCCCGCGCTTTGCGGCAACAGCCGCACCTGTAAGACTGACAATTACCAAGCCAAGACAGGTGAGTTCTTCAACAAATGGCATGGATGCCAAAACAACGTATCGCGCAAATACATTGGCACAAGTTAATAGAGTCATAGCAAGAACAATAATGGCACAAATATTGTCCTCTAATTCCTCAAAAAATTTTTTCATACAGCCACCTAATTCAACTATCAACCAAAAACGCTCCCTAAGGAGCGTTTCTATTACTCTTTATATGATATTGAAAGCCTCACAGGCTTCTGTCCCGTATTTTGCCTTGTATTCTTCTGTCACACTTTGTACAGCATCTCTGAAGGCGGCAACGTCCTCGGGAGTAAGTTCGTAAATTTCACAACCATTTTCGTTGGCGAATTTATCCTTCAACGTCTCCTCATCAGCAATAATTTTCTGATTCATTTCTTTGCAGGCATCCCTGACGCAATCTCTAATTAATTGCTGAGTGGCCTCATTTAAAGTATTAAATTTGGCGGTGTTTGCAGTAAAAGTAAATGCCTCATAGGTGTGATTGGTGATAGAAATGTACTTTTGCACTTCCTGAACATTGGCTGAATTAATAGTAGAAAGGCTGTTGTCATGACCATCTATAGTGCCCTGCTGTAAGGCAGTAAATACCTCACCCCAACTCATAGCTTGAGGACTTGCTCCAAGAGCAGAGTAGAAGGCAGCAAAATAGTCACCGCCTGGAATACGAATCTTAAGACCATTAAGATCCTCAGGACGCTTGATCTGGTGTTTGCTTGTGGTCATGGCCTTAAATCCGTTATGCACAGCTCCCAAGTAGGTAACACCCTTAGGGGCCAGAACCTTGGTCAGAAACTCTCCTCCTTTTCCAAAGAAGGCATCCTCGGCTTCCTGATAGTTAGTAAAAACCCAGGGAAGGGTGCTAACCATCATTCTGTTGTCCAAATTGGCAATAATCGAGGTTGAGTGGATGTCCAGATCTACGGTACCATCGCACAAAAATTCAAGACCCTTGGACATATTTCCACTGGCTAACATGTCATTTGGAAAGACTCTAACCTTGACGGCTCCCCCGGATCTCTCATTAACCATCTCAGCAAATATCCTTGCCATGCCTGTGTCATTTGCCATATCAGTTCCATTACAACTTAGGCGAAGACTTACATCATTGTAAGGATTATCAGCTGCATTGGCCGCTCCTGCTGCACAAACCGGCAAAAGAACAGCTGACATTGCCGTGATTACAAGTTTCTTAAGATTCATAACATATAACTCCTTATATTTACCGGATACCAGTAACTTGTTTGTAGATTAACAGCTATCATTTATATGTTAGGCGGGGAAGGAGCGTCAAGTTTTACCCCTTCGTACCAGCTAACAGTGCTAAAGTGATAAATTTTCGCAACAGGTACTAGTCTAGGATAGTTTTCGTCAAAGTTATTACTGTTATGAATATATAATGTGATGTAGTTCTCATTTGGATCCTGCTGAAAATTTTGTCGGATAGCAAAATCTCCCCCGGATGTCCTTGTCGCGTGCCCAAAATGCAAGAAAAAAACAATCAATAGAGGCAAGACCGCAGCAGATTTTGCTAATGGTCTAATAAGGTAAAATGGCAAAACGGTAAAGTCGATCAAGATCACATTTTTCTATGTGTGCAATTTATGCAAAAGTAAAGGTGATGACCGCCTTGTTGGTTTTTTTTAATTCAACTCTGGTTGGGAAAAGGCCGCTTGTTAAGGAGATCTAAAAAATAATCCTTTAAAACATGCTTTTTT
>CAYNSI010000023.1:0-17325 GCA_964399665.1 uncultured Enterobacterales bacterium
TCAAGGGGAGCTTAAAGTTGTTTTTGAGTAAATTTTGCAATTGCCGCAAAGAAAAAAGCAGGCGTTACCACTCTTAAAGGCTTGAAGATTAGGTAGCAGTCCCCTCTTTTGAATATTCTTAGGCAGTAAAAAGTGTCTTCTTAAGGTTCAAAATAGTCGATAAGCCTGTATGTTGTATGTCAGGATTGGGATTTAAGGGACAAGAGCGGCCAAATTATTGTCGCAGAAAGATGAGCCACAAACGGCCGAATTATTGTCGTAAAGGCCAAATCATTGGCGGTAAACACCCTGTTCTTCTAAATAGGAGAGCATCCCTGCAATTGCTGCCGTAAGATCCTCACAGGTGGTTTGAAAATCATTGGTATACCAGGGGTCTGCTACATCACGAGTACTTCCTGCAAAGCTCATCATCTTAAAAAGCTTGCCCTCCAAAGAGGCAGGATCGGTGATGTATCGTATAAGACGCAGGTTGCTGTCATCCATAACCACAATAAGATCATGGTCGTTAAGCTCAGCTTCTGTGACTTGATGTGCTCTGTGGGATGAAGAATCTATCTTCATGGCATCCAAAATCCTTTTTACCGGAGGGTAGACAGGATTGCCTATCTCCTCACTGGACAGGGCAGCCGAGGATGAACTCAACACTTTATCAAGCCCCCGCTTTTTAATCTCTGCATTAAAAAGAAAATGAGCCATGGGGGAGCGGCAGATATTCCCGTGGCATAAAAAAAGGATCTTATATTTGCTCATAACAGTATCTTTGTAGTAACAAATTAAATTAACCCTGCAGGAGATCTCTTCTGGAAGTTATGGCACCTTTGCAGGATGCAGGATACAAAGCAGATCCTCTGTTCCAAAAGTTAATATCATTATCCGCCTGATGACCATATGTAAGCTTGCACTCAAAGATCCCCAAACTTTGACCCTACGGATCTAAAATTGGGCTAATTTTAACATCTATCTTCCTAAGACCCCGGCGCTTTTTGTAAGAAAGGTCAATAGAGCACTTTTAAGGGCAAAACTGTAAGACTTTTGCACTGCCCCAGCGCCTAAGATAAGGGTATTTTATTGTTTTATAGGAAATTTATGAATCAGACTGTTTTGCGGCCCGAATGATGTAGAATGTGGCTGAGCACTAACAACTAAAAAGCCTTAAGAGGACGTTACGCCATTCTGATTAAGACTAAAGCTGTTCTGAACCTGATCCAGAACACATTAGTCCCTGCCCAGTTCAAAATGGCAACGGATTGCCGCAAAAACACCCCTACATGAGGATATATAGATTGTCTTAAAGGCGGCGGCTCTCCTTCTGCGGCCTCTTAAGGCAAAACCTTTTAAAAACTCCTAATTACTTACTGTCAGCCTCCCTGGCAGCGTCGTATAACTCCTTAATTTGCGGATATTTATCAAGCATCTCCTGATGTAAGGGAAGAACCTTGTCCTGGAATTCCTTGACATTTACATCTATAAAGGTAACCCCCAAATCCCGCTTGGCTATCTCAATTGCCTCTGCAGTATGCTCATGCCAAAGCTTAAACTCTAGCTCGGTAGCTATTTTCGATGCTTCAGCGATAACCTTCTTTTCCTCATCATTCAAAGTTTCCATAAACTTATAGCTTACAACCAGCATATCAGGACTCATTTGGTGCATATCGTAGGAGAAGTACTTGCAAACCTCACCATGTTTCATGTCGGTTAAAGCAAGCTCGGAGTTTTCAGCACCGTCGATAACAGACTGCTGCAAGGCAGAATATACGTCGCCATAAGCCATGGGCGTAGCAGCAGCTCCAAATGCCTCCATCATGGCCACGTTGGTAGGACTAGCCTGAACCCTGATTTTCTTTCCTGCAAGATCCGCAACCGAGTATACCGGCTCTCTGGTGTAAAAGTTACGGGTACCTGCAGTAAAAGCAGCCATAGTGATAAAGCCGTTCTCATTTGCATTGACGTTTAGCTTGTCCAGCATTTTAGGATCTGAAATGAATTCCTCATACTTTTCCTGGGAAGTAAATAAGTAAGGAATGGAGAACAACGAGTACAGAGGATCGAAGGTTTCGATATTGGCCGTTGACAACACTAAAAGTTGCACCGACCCCTGCCTTATCAGCTCAAGTACTTTCTCATTGGCACCTAAGGTAGCATTGGGATATACCACAGCCTCAAATTTATCACCCATCTTGCTGTTTACATGATCAGCAAAGGCTTTAAGAGCTAAGGTATCAGGATGGGTATCAATTTGATTGGTTGATAACCTGATTTGAACCTTCTCAGTTTTTCCACACCCTGAAAAGGCAGCAGCTGCAATAGCAGCAAAAACTGCCACAGCACCAATTTTTAGAAAAGTTTTCATAACAAGTACTCCATGATTTTTCTGATTCTATAACTGCAAATTAGTAATTGGGAATGCTCATCCCGCCGTCAATGGGAACTGCCAGGGCACAGGTATAAGGCAGAAGTCCCTGGGCCATGGCAGCTACATTCCTGCCGATATCCACAGGGTATCCCCAGCGCTTTTGAGGCACCATGCCCTCTGCTATTAAACGGTCATATTTCTCCTTGGAAGGGGCTGTCATATCAGTCATGATAAGCCCCGGGCGGATCTCATAGACTCCTATTCCGGCTTCTGCAAGACGCAGGGCAAAAAGTCTTGCCGTCATGGTAGAGGCACGTTTGGAGACACAATACTCACTGCGATTTATGGAAGCCATTTCAGCATTGCTTGAAGTCATGACAATAATTGACTTAAAAGAGCCGTCGGATTTTGCGTCCAAAAAGATCTTGGCGCACCTTTGAATCAGGAAAAATGGGGCCTTGGTGTTTACCGCTATACAGCGATCAAAACTCTCTTCGGTAACATCCAGGATGTCCCCGCGGTTTCTTACCGACACCCCGGCATTACTGACAAGACAGTCCAGCCTGCCCCATTTATCAAGTGCTGCCTTAAAAAGATTTGCATGATCGCTAATGTCGGAAATATCACTGTGATAGGTTATGGCATCAGCGCCCAGGGCCTGAATTTCCTTTACAGTGTTATCAGCACATTCGCGGCTTTTATCATCTATGTAATCGTGTACTACAATATTAAAGCCTGCTTTGGCAAGTTCCAGGGCACATCCTCTGCCAATGCCTCTTGCTGCACCTGTAACTATGGCAGTCTGCTTAATTTTCTCCATCAGCATACCCCCTCATGTAAATAGAATTGTTCAAAAAGTCAGCCCAGTTTTTTTCAAAAAAGATATTGCCAAGATCAGGAAGAGGCCGCAGCGGCCTGGATTTGACCTCGGTTACAGGAGAAAACTTTTTAAACTTAACTTCGATGATCTCTTCTTTGAGCTTTTCGTTTTCAGGTGCAAATGCAAAGTCACTGAGCATGCCGGTCTTGATTTGAGGCACCAGGGCATCAGGTTTACTGCTCTTTATGATCCTGGCCCCCCTGCTTCCTCCACCTGATTCAAGATAAAAGGATAGTGATGCTGCAACGGCCACCGCCTGATAAAGGACATTTCTCAGGTTAAAAATAAAAGAAAGCGTTCCTGATGTTCCAAGATTAAGGCCTTTATCAAGCACTTCTTTTAGCATGTTGCAAAGTAAGTCCAAAGCCTCATGAACTTCTTTTTCTGAAGTAATAAAACCAAGCTTTTGGGTCATCAAAAGCTGCAAGGCGTCTTCCAGTGATTTGGCATCCAAAGATGTCGGCATCCTGGATAAGTTTACAAAATCAAGACAGGATTTAAGGGCACGAGATGCTGTGTCAGTAAACTTTAAATTAAGATCTTCTAAAAGCCCCTCAGGTTCTTTGTCCTTAAGCAGTCCCCGGGCTTTTTGAGCTGCGATCTCCTCGCTAATCCTAACGGCAAAGACCTGACCTGAATTCAATGCCGAGCCTCCAGGTCTTGTGACCCCGTGGGTCCCTGCACTTTCCCCCGCGCTGTAACAGCGTTCTATGCCCTTGACCCTTCCAAATAGATCAATTTCAAGCCCGCCGTTAAAGTGCTGATGATTTACTGAAAACTCCAGGGGCTCTGCAGCAAGATCCACCCCGTTTTGAAAATAAAGCTCCGCAGCAAGAGGATTCATCTTCAAAAGACGCTCTATGGGGGAGGCAAGATTAAATCCTGAATTTAACATGTAGGATTTAACCTCGTCGTCGAGTTTATTAAAATCGTACTCATCCTCTGCAGGGCCCTCATAATTATGTCTAAAGTCCAGAAAAACCCTGCGCCCCTTTTCATTTTCAATGTAAATTGCAAGATCTATAAGGCTTGAGCCGAAATTTAATGTCCTCTTTGCAAGAATGGGCCACTGGTAACCCTTTCTGAAAATATTGGAGCAAATCTCGGCGGTATTGCGAAAATAATCCTTCAAAAAGTGGATCTTTTCCTTCTTAGGATCATTAGGATCCACAGAATAAAGATCGGGAATTACCTGCATGTAAGATCCTGAAAGATTCCAGGGAAAGGTACTCCTGTTGGTTGTGATGCCAAACTGCATCTCCTGAAGATTGCAGGCCTCTGCACCTGCCTTAAGGGCAAGTCCCACCGTCCCATAGCAGCCGTAGGGATAAACACTATCCTTATATAGATTGCCGGCTCCGCCGCCTGCCAAAATAACCGCATCGGCCCTGATAATAATCAAAGTGCCCAAACCATGCTCAGTTTGAGGATCTTCTCTTACTGCAATGACACCCAGGCATTTATTGTTATCATCTACAATAAGTTCAACTGCAGTTGTAAGATCCAAAAGCTTGATTCCAAGCTCACGCGCTTTGTTACTTAATACCTCCACCATCATTCTTGAGGTACGGGGTCCGCAGCTGGTGGCCCTGCCTGCTTCATCATGATCTGTCTTATAGCGGAGGATCCCTCCGAATTGATCTGTTGGCAGCCTCAGACCGTAGGATCTAAGTCCTCCCAATGCCAGGTAGGAATTGACGGCTTCCACATAGGCAGTATCCAGATCCATGGCCCCGCCGCTGCCTATTGCCTGTGCCACCTCAAGGACATCATCACCGTGTTTTTCTGCTGCACAAGAAAAAATAGTCTGCTTATCAGAGCCTGAACAGGCAGAAGTACCGCTGTAGAGCATGGTACTGAGCATTAATACCTCAACCTTTCGGTTTGCAAGCTCCACAGCACATCTAAGCCCTGCAGCACCGGTTCCAACTACCAGAGCCTCTGTTTCATAGAGCTCATAGGAAACTCCATCAACCTGAAGTTTTTTTTCAGCCTCAGGTGAGGTAAATGAGCCTGAAAGCCTAATGTTGGTAAGATCCTTTAGCAGCTTTTTATCCCACATGTGACAGAATACCTCTTTTTTTAAAAAATCTTTTCTGCCTCAACAACCTGCATAAGTTTCTAACTGTTTGATTTGCCTTTTCATATTGTCCACTTTAAAAACATATGCTATACTTTCCTTAAATTTAGGCAGCAAAAGGCTGTTAAAAGTTATGCAGATATAAACCACCATCAACATTGATGATCTGACCTACTGTAAAAGGCATACTGCCCAGGGCTATGGCAACGACACTTTTGGCAATATCATCAGGAACACCCCAGCGCCCCTCGGGTACCAGGCCGTTGGCAATCAAATTGGTATACTTTTCGGACACCACGGAGGTCATGTCGGTTTCAATGATCCCGGGTCTTATCTCAAACACCCTGACAGCAGTTTTGGCAAGGCGCAGTGCAAAAAGCCTGCTTACCATGCTGGCTGCAGCCTTTGAAATACAATAATCCCCCCGCGATACGGATAAGATTCCGGCACTGCATGAAGTTATGTTGATGATGGAAAGCGCAAAATTTTTGATGGGTTCCTGTTTTAACATCATCAAGGCTGCCTGCTGGCACATAAAAAACATTGCCTTGGTATTGACATCCTGACAGTGATCATAGGAATCCTCCTTAACTTCCAGCAGATCACCGCGTCGCAATGAGGCTGTTCCGGCATTGTTTACCATACAATCCAGTCTGTTAAAGCGTGCCCTAATCTCATCAAAGGCATGCTCTCTGAATGATCTGTCGGAAATTTCGCCCTGAAGGATCAGTGTTGCTGCCCCCATATCGGAAAGTTCCCTGCTCAAAGACTCAAGCCTTTGTGATGTTTCATTGGAAGATCTGCCGTGAATAACAAGATTAAATCCCTTTTGGGCAAGAGACACAGCACAGGCTCTGCCTATTCCCCTTGAAGATCCGGTAACAAATGCAACAGGCCGGACTAACTCAGACATATCTTTTTCTCTGCAAAACAAGTCAACAAAAATATAATAAGACTGCCAAAGACATCTAATTAACTATCTAGTTATATAATATTAGCTCCGGCGGCAAAGGTATTAGACTTTTGTCACAATATCTAAAATACAAGTGAATAATGTTTATCTATCAAGGTGATTAAAAGGAAATTAACCTCAAAAGGTACCTTGCAGGTGTTCTTATCATCGCCGCCTAACTTTAAGGCAAAACCGCATCGGGCTGAATCTTCCCCTTAATATTCGTTAAGGCCTGCTGTAAGGCCTGGTAACCTGAAAGTTAAAAACCTTAGGACGCGGCGGCAGCTTAAGTGTTGATCAGGAGGAAGGGCAGATCCAGGTTGCAATAATATCCTTGATGTGGCTTAAGCGCTCTTTTTTGGCCTCATCGCCATGCAGATCAACATTCATCGATAAGGATAAGGTCTCCTTGTTCATGATTGAAAAGATAATAAGCCCTGCGATGGATATATTAAGCTGGATGGGATTAAGGCCATCCCTGATACTGTGATCAATCCTGCCCTTGTCAATCAGCGACTGGGTCACTTCAAGCCACTGTTTGTTGATCTCCCAGAATTCTGTCTGCCTTTTTTTTATGTGCCTGGCATTTAACAGGTTTTCACTGGCCAAAAGATATATAAGCTGGGGATTTTTTTCATAATAAGCCCAGTTAGCCTCAACCAGCTTTAAGATCCCCTCATAGGCCGTCAACGAAGAAAAATCAATCCCCGCTTCCACTTCACGAAGTCTGCGGTAGCACTCCTTTAAAGCTTCGATAAAAAGGTTGTCCTTGCTTTTGTAATAATAGTAGATAAGCTGTTTATTAACCTTTGCCTTATTGGCAATGGTATCCATCCTCGCTCCATCGAACCCGTGGGCGGTAAATTCCATCAGGGCTGTTTTGAGAATTTTCCTGCGGGACAAGGCAGCATTTTTGGCTTTTCCCGGACCGTTTCTACGTTCTTTTAAAAGGGGGGACCCTGCTGTCTTTTTCACAACTTCAGACATAGCTAAGCTAACCTTATAAATCAAACCTGCAAGGATAAAAAGCCAAACAAATACCGCTTACCTTGCAGGCTCAAAAGTCTGTCTGCGCACTTGCAGGCACATTAAAAACCATCGTGTGACAAGATACCCTCTGCCATGGCCGATGCAAAAAAAAACGGTCTTACTTCATCCTGACCGTATCAGTTTACCTGCAAAAAGTATCCTGCTGTAAGGCTCATAAAGCTTAGCATTAAAACCCCGGTGATTAAAGAATTTTGATTTCAGTCACAAAGCTGCCCCAGGTAATCCCCACTATCAAGCTGCCACCGCAGCTTACAGCAAAGCATGGGAAAACCTGGTATCAAAGCAATAACACATTGTTCCTGCGGTCAAAAACTTTGGGAACAAAAGTAAGTTTTAAGCCTTTAAGGTAACTTTCAGTCATTACTCCATGGCTGTGAATAATTTTAAGTCCATGGTCTTAGGTTCTTTTATAACAGGCTTAAAGTCCATGCACTCTAAAACATCCTTGTTAAGATCAACTCCCGGTGCAATTTCGATAAGTTCAACTCCGTCGGCGGTAAGCTCAAATACAGCCCTTTCGGTTATATACAGAACCTTTTGTTTGGTCTGCCTGGCATACTCTCCTGAGAAAGTAATTTTGGCAACTTCCTTTACCAATTTGTGAATAGCACCTGGGGAGACAACATGTACCCCCTTCTCATCTATGTCCGTTTTACTGCCTTTGGCATCAAAAGTACCGCAGAAAACTACTTTTTTGGCCCTTTGGACTATTTCTACAAAGCCGCCGGGGCCTATCAGATTGCCGTTTAAGTGGGATACATTGACATTTCCCGCGCTGTCCATCTCTCCCATGCCAAGGAAAGTAATATCTATCCCGCCGCCGCTGTAAAAATCAAATTGGTCTATTGATGCAAGGATAGCATCGGCATTTCTTGCGCAGCCAAAGAGGGCATCATCCATCATGATGCCGTTGTGAATCCCCTGCTCAACGCTCAGCCACAAGGTCTCAAAAGGCACCCCCTCCCTTAAGGCTATTGCAGGGATCCCACCCGGGATACCAAAACCGAAATTGGTAGAAGCTCCTGATACCAGCTCCATAGCAGCCCTTCTTGCAATCAGGCGTCTTACCGGATTTGCAGGCAGCTCCACCACATTGCTTTGCTTAAGTCGGTGCATTTGTCCGCTGATGGAAAGATCATAGCCGTTGTTAAGGTAGGTTTGCTGCTGCTCGGCATATTCAACCACCCCGTTTACGATGATCCCGGGGATCTTTACCAGCCTTGGGTTTAAAGTTCCTTCCTGAACCAGATCTTTTACCTGAACAAATACCTTTCCTCCGCTATTGTGGGCAGAAAGTGACATTGAGAAGGGATCCATATCTATGGCCTCCCCTTCAAGGCTTACATTACCCTTGGGATCTGCGTAGGTGCCCCTTACAATTGCAAAGTCAACCTTAAAAGGCTTGTAGCGCAGTTTTTCCTCACCATCAATGGTGATAAGCTCAACAAGATCCTCATGGGTTATATCGTTGGATTTACCTCCCCCAAGTCGCGGATCTACAAAGGTCTTAAGCCCGATATGAGTAAACAGCCCGGGCCTTCCTGCTCCAATTTCCCTGAGCAGAGCCTGAATCACTCCGCCAGGAAAGCAGTAGGCCTCCACCTTGTTGGCTTTTACAAGCTCCTGCATTTTGATAGACCAGGTAAAATGTCCTGCTATGACCCTCTTGAGCATTCCCTCATGGGCAAATCTATTGCTGCCCTTATCCTCACGATTGCCTATTCCCAGGGAATGTACCAGGGTAAGATCTCTTGGATGTCCGGTTTCCAAAAAGCGTTTTTCAACGGCCTCCAGGATATAATCCGCCTCTACCATGCCCCCGCCGTTGCCGCTTATCGCAATAACAGCCCCGTCGAATATCTGCTCAGCCACCTCCTGGGCTGTCAAAATTTTACTCATTTTGATATCTCCTTATTTGTTCTCAAAAGTCCATGGTTTTTTCTGGGCGAAGCATTCGGAGGCATTCTTGCAGTCCTCAGTTGCCGACATGAGACCCGCCAACAGCTGATGGGACAGCTGATCATTCCTGCTTTCAATATTGGAAATGAAATCCTTGATGTGTTCTAATGCCACGGGACCGCATTTTAAGACCTTGTCATTGACTTCCTGTAAGGCCTTCTCCATTTCTTCAGGCTCTACGACCTGATTGATAAGGTGTACATTAAGGGCCTCTTGAGCCGTTAAAATTCTGCCCAAAAGCAGCATTTCCCGCGCGATTGCAGGTCCAACCATGGCTACTACCCTTTCCATTCCCATCCATCCTGAAACCATTCCCAGGGAGACTTCAGGTGTGGAGAATTTTGCCCTGGGAACTGCTATCTTAATATCGCAGCAAAGGGCAAGCTCCAGACCGCCTCCCATGGTATGACCGTTGATGGCAGCTACAGTAAGCTGAGGCATTCTTCTTAAACGTTCAAAAACTTCATTGCCGCGGCGGATCCACTTGCGCCCCATGTCCACTGCAGAGTATTGTGACCAGGCTTTAATGTCCCCTCCGGTACAGAAAAACCTGTCTCCTGCTGCAGTAACTACAACCATACGAGCGGATGAATCATCTGCTATGGTTGATAGAAAAGTGTTTAACTCCTCCAGCATGGCCTCATTTAAGGCATTGCCCTTGTCAGGTCGATTCAAGGTGATGCGATAAGCGGTATCGCTGAATTTATCCATAAAGATTTCTTGTGACATAACAACCTCCATGCCTAGCAAAACTCTGCCATTCTTGAAACAGCGGTATCCAGAATTTCTTCCAAATCCTTTTTCCACCAGTTTTCCGAGGAAAACACCTCAAGCTCAACCGGTCCTAAAAAGCCGGTTTCCTCAACCTTTTTTCTTAATCCCTTAATGTCTATGCACCCATCTCCGGGCATGCCGCGGTCATTTACGAGATCTTTGGTATCCACCAGCCAGTCTGAAGTGTGAAAAGTCAATATTCTCTTGCCTGCCCTTGCTATCTGCTCTGCAACGAAGGCATCCCACCAGATGTGGTAAACGTCGACGGCAACCCCAAGAGCGTAGGAATGATCTGGATCCAGCCTGTCGCATAAATCCAAGGCTTCCCTTAAAGTGGTGATACAAGAACGATCCGCACAGGTCATAGGATGCAAAGGCTCAATAGCCATTGGGATCCCTACATCTTTAGAATGCTCAAGCAGCGCAGCGATGCCATCTTCTACCTGAGCCCTGGCATATAAGAGATCTTTTTGCCCCGGAAGAAGACTTCCGACAACCTGAACATAGCACTTGGCACCTAAGGCTGCGGCAAGATCCAAAGCCCGGTAATTCTCCTCACAGGCGGCCTTTCTTTTTTGGGGGGTATCAGCCGTGTAAAAGGTGCTCCTGCAAAGACAGTTTACTTGTACCCCCTCACCTTCAAGCACCTTTTTTATTTCCTGAGGTTTTCTTCCCTCAAGCTCACGGCGCCAGGGTGAAATATAGCCTATAGATCTCTTCCCCAAAGCCTTGATGATGGTGTAGATATCATCTTTATAACCCAATGTTCCGGTATTAATGCACAGTAAGTCAGGCCGTTTTAAAAGATCTCTCATTGCATGCTCCTTAACTTTATCTTTTTCATCTTAGCAACTATCCAGTTAGTAATTCGTGAGAGAGATCAAAAGCTAATCAACTAGTTAGTTAATTTTGATAACTTGTTGATTTTAGTGTCTTATAGATTTGAAAAATATCGGACAAAGGATCTTAGGCTTTGTTTTTTAGCCTTTTTTGTTCTTGAAGATTTGATTAAAAAAAGAGCTGTTAATCAAATGCTATTCAGGGGGGAATAATTGTTTGACCAACCAAGCTGCAGGATGAAAGTTTCGCCTGAAAATGCTCTTTATCTTTTCTGCTGTCAGACCTTGAAGTTTACATGCATGTAAAAATGAACTTCCTGCTACGTTATGCATCCAGGAGACGGCCCCCCCTGTAATGAGGGGCTGATTTCATTTCAAAACTTGCGCTCTTTTAAATATTCATCTTAATTAGTAAGGTCTTTTATCTCAACTTGACTGGGAGGAGTCCACTATTCTTGAAAACAAATTGTTAGTTTCTCGTGCTATAGCGGCGCTTAAAGCTGAAGCTTTTTCCTTTATCTGATTTTGCAGGGCTGCAGGAAAGAGATTATTGGTATCAAGCAAAGCGGCATTCTCGCTTACAGCAAAATTTATCAATGCTTGCATCACATTTTCGGCATTTGTTTCATCACCACTTGCAACTGCCTGATTTACCGCAGCATCCATATCACTTATAAGCGAATCTATATCCTCTCTTAAAGCCTGGATAACTGCATTGCGGGCCTCTTCACTCTTTATCCCCGCTCTTTGCAGATATTTAGCGCACTCCCTGCTGACAGCCAGCACCAAGGTGTTCTGTGCCCAGATCTGTGCGCAGCAGATTAAATTAAGCGCTGTCATTTGAGAATTGGGAACAACCCCGGAAGCAACCCTGGATCCGGTTGTAACACTTTGCATACTGTTAACAAAGGCCTCAGTCATATCTACCATGGTTCTCATGGAACCAAAAACCAAAGCCTTATCTTGATCTTCAGTAATAAGATTTGCGATAAATTCTGCACTTGGTGCAATTGAAGCACTCACATTGCTAAAAGAATTCATCTGCTGCGTGAAGGCAGTAAGTTTCTGTATGGCATCACTGCTGTACTGCTGCCCTACAACTCCCAGGTAAAAACCGGAAGCTGAAGCCAACTTTAGCAAATCATCCGGACTCATATCCCGTCCAAAACTACGCTGCACCTGATCGCGCATCGCCTCTATCTGCAATGCAATGTCGAAAAAGTCCTTGTAGTCTGACAGTTCGCCCAATGAGGTGTAGATATTGTTAAGTTCCTGTAAAAACCCGATATATTTAATAAACTTATCTACGGACAAATCGTTGCGCTCACAATAAGTTAAAATCTGCAGCCCCTGATCATTCGTGATCTGATCATTTAGGGAACCCCTAATGCTGTTTATAACATTGTTTAGGGCTGTACTGCGCTCTTCGTCCACAGCATTAATGTCAAAAGTTTGATCAGACGCAGATGCAGTGCCTGTCATCATAGCTGCCAACAGCCCGTTATCACCCATAAGCAGCTCAGTAAGCTCTCCTGCCGTAGTATTTTGATCAGCAGCCTGTATTAATGCCAGCTTGATCGCTGAGGCTGTGGAAAAAGGGTCCTGCCCTGCCGTCAAGCCTTGATTGGCAGCCTCACCTAGCTGACGCATAAAAGCTTCTGTTACTGAGGAGATCAGATTTGGAAGCTCTTCGGCTTGTTGTTCTTCTGAGTTGGCAGGCGACATCAGTGCATCATGCAGCTTTAGAATCATATCGGCGTCTTGTTCCGGCAGCAGCTTTATCATGGAATCAGGATCCTGCATACATTTGGAAGCAATACTTGTAGCGATAAGACTTATTTTAGGGATCCCCTCCTCAACAGTTTCAGGAGTACCGGCGCCGCCTGCTGATACCTTTGAAAGTATGTCTCTTGCAAATTCGTCAGCTGCCTGCAATTTTCCGCCGTTATTAATGCAATAGCTTTTATAAGCACCGCTTGTATGAAATTCTTGAATAGGCCTTATTGAATCTTTCAATGACGAGATCCCTGCAAAAAAGTGCCCCATAAAACCGCCTTCTTTGGCTTGAGCGACTTCTGCTGCTGAATTAGTCAGCATTTTTCCAACATAAGATACTGCAAGATCTCGGACGTGATTCCCGCCGTCAAGCGGGTTTCTTAAATAAGGTATAAGTTCACGCACTATTTTTTTGTTAAAGGAGATGTTTTTGGCCAGGGCATCCATACGATCAAGCTGCTTGTAGATTTCCCGCTGCTGTGCACTGAACAGCCCTTTGAAAAAACGAACAAAAGCATTGTCTCTTCTTTCAGGAGGCACAATAACCTTAAGATTGCCCTGACTGTCAAATGTAAGAGCCCCGCCTCTTTTCTCTAAAATATCATTTGCCTGATCACTGTCCTTCACCAATGCAGACTCATCAGCTGTAAAATCATGGGTTTGTAAAGACTGAGGACTAAAGTTTGCAATGCGATCGCTCATGATACTCTCCAATAATAAAAAAATTCTTAAAACAACATGTTAAAACCAATGTGGCACGTAAGTCTTAAGCACTGTTATCGATGCAAAAATTTACAAAATCTATGACCAAAACTACCGGTATTGCACCAAGTTTGATAAAAGAGTTCCTCACTTCAGGTAATGCCGCGTGAAAAACAAGTCACAAAATTAAGTTTTGCAGGTTGTCCTAAGAGATGGCATTTATGAAGATCCTTAAAAAGCCGTCCTTTGGACACTCTTCTTAAATCAAAATCTTTCGAGGAGCCTTGTCATCGCACCAGTTTTGACATTAAAAATATAATCTGATGCACCCTGCAGATTTAAATGGTTTGCCGCGCTGCTCATAATCTTGTCGTCCTCCCAAGTCACATCGTCCTGCTAAACCGGGATCAAGACCTGCCCAAAAGGCAGAGAGGAAGGATCAGGTGCCATTTTATTAACTTCATTTTCAAGCTCACGAGCACGAATAAAATGAAGTCCAACGTTGTAAATTACTTCCTTGGAGTCCATGGTATCCGGAGAAAGAAGGCTGTTAAACCACAAATCACCTGCACGCAATGAAATAAAATGATTCAATGGCAGATTTGGATTCAATGCCAGACTTTCAAGCAGCTGATCTTCGGATGGATGGTGACATACCCTGGTGCTTAATGTTACCTGGCGATCTGCCGCATTAAGAAGTACCAGTGCCACAGCATCACCGCTTGACAGGCGCATCAGGTTTTGCGCTAGCAGCTTAAAGTCTACGCTGCCATCGGTTAAAAAATCCTGCAGTATCTTTCTGCCGCTTTCAAGATCCACTTCATCAAAATCAAGCTTGGGAAAATAACGTTCAGGGTGAACCGTCTTAAGAGAACCCTGGGCACAGGAGCGGACAAAATTGGAAAACTTAGCTTCAGTAAGTTTGTCTACCTTTTTGATGTCATAGCAGTAAAAAATCCGCTCGTTGGGCGAATATGACAGTCTCAGCTCAGCACACAAAGGAGGCAGGGAAGCTAATCTTCTGGCGCAATTTTGCGCCATCTCAACCTCCATGCCGTGCTCAACCTCTCCTAAGGCAATAAGACAGCATACATAAAGCTCATCATCCCTGTTTACTTCTTCAATACGGCACATCAAATCATCAAAAGAAACTGCCCATGCAGGTCCATCATTTTTACTGTCTGCAATGTCATCAAGATCTTCAGGTAAGTATCCAAGCTTATAGGCTAAAGCTTTAATCAAAGGCTCTATCATTGATTTTTCCTCTTAGGATCAGAAATAGCTCCAATAACAAAGGCACCCAGCACAGTTGGCAACATGCAGTTCATTTGAGATTTTAGTGCACTTTTGCACAACGATGATACGACAACTGGAATAAGAGAAACTACCTTGAGGGGAACCCCGACCGGGAACCGTCCTCCCAGACGGATAGCCAATTCTCAAACAAAGCTAATTAAATGTCAACAATCTATATCACATTTTAACGCTAAATAACCTGATATTTGCAAGTGTTTATAAGCACTAACCCGAAGAGGGGCACTTGGCGGCAGGAAAACAACCAATGTTATAGATCCTTTGATGATCCGATGCAAAAAGTGCTGCAGGATCTTTTTCACGCCATTGTACATACTGACGACTATGCCGCCTAAGACGAGAGTGTCTACCACCAATGGTCCACGATCATCCACATAAGCTGACAAAGGCCATTCGAGCGGCACTTATAAGCTGTTCCAAATCAACCAACAGATGACTCGCAAGCCAAGGTTAAACTTAGGTCACAAGAGAGCTGAAATTTGATGGAAGTAAGTGTTAGTGCTCACTGGATTTTCTAGCCTAATGCCAGGAAGGGCACGTTCAGTTTGGCAAGAAGGGAGGCGGACCAATCCCGTCCCCTTACGCTACTTAAACCTAATGTCATTAAGACACGGCATATTTGTAAGGCAAACATGATTTTCCCCATAAACATTACTTTGTTAAAGCTTTTTGATGCCGAGGGGTTACTTGTCTTTTAATTCGAGGGCTTTATATAAAATACTTTTAAGATCAAAAGAATATAGGTAAAAAGCACAGAAGAAGTTAAGAAAACAGCATTATTTTGAGGCAAAGACACAAATACGATGCCAAAGAGATTTTGCAAAAACCAGGATATGCATAAAAAAACTCTTGCATGAATGTGCTGTTTTAATTTATACTGCGATCATCCCCTAGGTTCTGTTATTCCTAACTAAGTAACCTTTCTAAACTTTATCCCCTATCTCTATTTGTTACTCAAGAATGAGTAAGAGGTTTTCATTATGAGCGAAGTATCATCCAACCATCAGATTTCAAACAAAATTGTTGATGCCATATTCAATACGGAACACGCAGTTTCCGATCATGCGCCTGAGAAAATGTCTACTACCAAAAAACTGCTCTTGAGTATTTTCACTTTAGGAATTGGGGCTGCTGTAATTAAACACAGAGAGCATAGGGCCGAGAGGCAGGCAAAGGAGGTTGTGGATCTTAAAAATAAACTTATGACTCATAACTTTGATGATGTAGAGGAGCCTTCTTTTATCACCAAAATTGACGGCAAGGACATCCAAGTAGAGCGCGATCAAAATACAGGAAAACTCAAGGCAACCCAGCTAAGTAATGGGGATGTAACCGTGTCTACCATGACGCAAAAAGAGCTTGTTAAGCGTCTTGAGGATGATATCGTCACCCATACGGATTTTTACGGCAGTAAAGCGGCATTGGATGTCATAGAAGATAATATCCCCGTCCTTCCTGATGAATACAGTGAAGAGGCAGGACGTGCCCGGGAATTAGGACTTAAGGTTTTAGGCCAAAAAAGCGGGCGTTCTCCCAATGATTTTTCAGCAATACCTAACAGGATGATTGCCAATATGGCTCATTGGGCTCTAAATGATGCCATTGATGTTAATGACTTCATGACAAACAATATGGATGCTGTTTGCAACAGGGATCTTATTAATTCTGAAGAAGCCAATTTACTACAGGCAAGACAAATCCAAAGAGAAGAGGCAGCAGGCGGGGTGTCCACAACTGTTACCATGCCCAACAGGGTAAATCAAGCCCCGGGAACGGCGGTGAATCCTGATGTTCAAAAGGTAAGAGACTTCCTGGCAGAACTCGTATATCCGAAGGATTCCTTTAAACATGACAAGCTCCTTAGTCAACCGGGACAAATGACTAAAGACTGTATTATGGCCAATTTGGATACAGTGATACTGATTATCAAAAATCCCGAGATTCTTAAGCAGCTAGATCCGCAATTGGCCGATGAGATTCTATCTGAGGATTCACAGCTTTCTTTGACAGCTTTGACAGCTATGATGGGAGATGACAATTCAGACCTGTCAATGGCTGCCATGATGATTGGAAGCCTTTTTCAAGCAATTGGAGTAGAAAATATCCCACCTGGAATAACTGCAGATGCCTTAGGAATCTTAGTTGGACAAATGTCCCCTGACCATTTTGTTTCTTTTGAAAAAGAAATGAACGAGTATATAAATACATTTTTTGAAGAAATACAGAATATTATAAAAGATGAAGACCATGGGCTCAGCCATATGCTTGCTCCTGGTGATAGTGATACCTCCGATGGCGAAACTGTGACCTCAGAACAAGCTGCAAATGCTGCTTCTGGAGGTAATGCAGCTGTTTCCGGCACCAGCACACCCCCTGCTGCAGAAACACAACTCACTCCCAAACAGCAACTTGAAAACAAGTTAAATCAAGGAATTGATATTGACGCAGATGGTTATGGGAAATTTCTAACAATTGTAAGTCAAACATATTTTGAATCTGCGTCCAACATTGATAAACGCTCCATGCTGGCCTCCTACATAAGAGAGACTGATGAAAACTCATCTTACGGCAAAAAGATGGGGGCCATTCTCAAAGGAGCAGGTCCCATTATGCAAAAGACCCTGCAGGGATTGAATACTGCAGGTA
>CAYNSI010000024.1:0-17163 GCA_964399665.1 uncultured Enterobacterales bacterium
TCAAGATTAAAGTCGCCGTTTTTAAGACTCTCTGACAGCAAAGAGACTTTCGCTACATGTTTTACAATGTAAGTTGCCGTCACCACAGCAAGAGCAAGAGCCAGAAGCACCATTACCACAGTTAAAACCAGAGTGATTATCACGGTGTTGTCCATGTTAAGTTGTACGATCTCTTCTGTTACATAAGCATTGCTTTCATGAATAATCTTGATAAAAAGATCATTTGTAGCATCAGAGATGGGAAGGATTTCACGAACAAACAGCTCTCTGGACTCTTCATAACGCCCAGCATCCAGCAGTCTGTAAAACATAGAATTTTCAATGGCATTTATCAAATCAGCCATGCTGGCACGTACCGCCAGGCAGTCTTCCACGAAAATGGCAGGCTGCGTTCCGCTTATTCTCTGAAGAGTCTGCTTTAATTCTTCGACGTATCTTTTGCCCTGGGCTACCAACTGGGGGTTAGGTGCTACCTGGAGATGGTCCAGCCAGGAGTGGACCTCATTGTACTGCTCATATACCGAAAGAGTCCGTCCCATTCCATCTGTTATTGCCGTTTGCAGCCTGTGGTCCACCTCATTGGCTGTTTCCATGGCGGTAAGTGCAAATCCTGACACCATAAGGGCCAGAACGATGACCGTCCCAAACCCTCCCAGCAGTTTTTTGCGAATTCCGAGGTTTTTAAAAAAACTCATAAAAGGCCCCTTTATATTGATCCGGCTTTGAGATATCCCAAAGCACCCTGATGTTGCTGTTAGAAAAAACCGTGGCAGAAAGAGCCCGTTTTTTACTTAAAAGGCCACAGGCACTGCCACCTGCTCATTACTCTCTTTTATCCTATCTTAACTGCAATGCCGTAGCTTTTGTTTTACAAAAGCATATCCAAACCATGCGGCATAACACAATTTTCACAGGCAGACCATGTTTTCCTAAATAACATAGAACTTATAGCACTCAAAGAGGATACCCGTATTAACGGCAGCAAATTGTCCAACTTTATTTATGCTCTAAGTACTTAAGGTCTTAACCGGCGCTCATTATACCATCTATGGATCCTTTTGACGGTCTTAATATCACTTATGACTTTTGGGTAAGATTTATCTCATCTTTAAGTAGATCCCTGACTCTTTGAGAAGCCTGTATTCTCTTACAATAAAAGCAGAATAAGCTTCTTCAAGCCTTTTATCAAATGCGGCGCCCCCTCGCTTTAGCGTTGAGGATATAAGCTGCTCCCGAGCAAGCAGGATATGTTTTTGCTTGCGTTAGATATCTGTATGCTGCAGACTATCCTCTGCATAGGGCAGGACAGACCCGAATCTACGCTCATGGACACTGTGTAAGGTCTTCTAAAGCACAAAACAGGGGCAGTGGCAGGAGAAACGAAAATCCCCCGCCCTCAGGTATGGGGAGTGTCAAATGTTGGCAGACGCTAAAAGCTTGGTACCTAAAAACCCAAGATCTGTCTTATTACACAGCACCTTAATAAGGGTTATTTATCATTATTTGTGACAACCTGTTTTTAAGTGTTATCCCAACTCTAAGATAACACTTGCTACTTGCTTGAGATAATTGTCTTCATATTCAAAGGAATTTTGCGGAATACGGCAGTTATAACCCCGATAAAACGACAGTCTGTAAAAGCTCCTTCATCCTGACACTCTTCAATCTCACTGCGTCTTCTAAGTAAAAATTCCTCTCCTGTTACCACTGCGATAAGAGGATCTCCTGCAGGCTCCAAATCCCTGCGGATTACCGCAAAATCACCCTTACAAATACCTTCTTCCCGATACCGGTCCGTTGCCACCCTGAACAAAAAAGCCGCAGGCTTATCAAGATCAAGATAATTATTAAGATCACCAATGAAGGGCACCGGATCTAAAGTTCTCTCTTCACTCATAAAACATCCTTCCTCTTACAAAAAGCTACGGTGGCTTTAAAAAGGATTAAGTCCCGGGTCAACTGCCTATTTGGGTACCAGTAAAGCCTCATCTTCATACAATAAACTTTCCATCATCATAGATTAACAAAGAAAAAATCGATAAAGCGTCACATAATTATAAGAATTTTAAAAATTTACCTGCAAATCTGCCCTAATTGGCTATAATTGTTGTTGCAGACATAAGTGCTTAAATTTTTAAGTAATCTGTCTCCCGTGGGCGGATGTTTAAGGTTGGAGCAGGAAACCTCAACGGTAATCCGTGCTCTCCTGCCTGAGGCAGATCGGTTGTTTGACTGATAAAAAGGATTAGAGATAGAGTATGTCATTAACTCGAGCTGATATAGCAGATAGGCTTATTACCAAATATGGTTTTCCAAAGTCTCGTGCTTTACTTTTTGTCGAAGACTTTTTTGAAACAATAGCCACCTCACTTGAGCTTGGGGATACCGTAAAACTCACGGGATTTGGAAATTTCGAGCTGAAAAGTAAAAAGGCCAGGCCGGGGCGGAATCCTAAAACCGGTGAAGAGGTTGTTATTACCCCGCGCAGAGTCACTACCTTCAAGGCAGGACAAAAGTTAAAAGACCGTCTCCAGCGCGGCACTATGGAAAAGGATTAGTTTTTTATTGAAATTAAGGAAGATCCGCTCCTGCAGCGGATTTTTTGTCTTAATACCCCGTTATTGGGCCGATTTAAAGCCCGGATGCTTTTGAATGCAAGAGTTTACTTATACCATTCAGGATAAGGACGGTATTCATGCCCGCCCTGCAGGAGCCTTAATCCGCGCTGCCATGAAATTTAAAAGTGATATCACTTTGTCGGCAGGAGATCGCGCCGTGTCCCTCAAAGGAGGGATCTTCGCCTTAATGGGTATGGGGATCCGCTACGGCACCATTGTTACCGTAACCTGCAGCGGTGAAGATGAAAAAGAAGCCTGCAAGAGCCTTAAAACTACCCTGTCAGAACTTCTTTAAGCACTAACAGTAAAACTTGTCAGGCATTTTCCACTATTTGTTTGGCGGTAAAGTTGTCAGTGATGCACGCTTATGCTCTCTGATTTGATTCCTCCCCCTGCTATCTGAAACCTTATGTTGAATTCGCATAAGAAACCCAAGGCTTTGTTAAAGAGCCTTTACACCTTAGGTTTGCTTTTGTACAGCTTTAATGCAGGAGGCTGTTTTAAGTGCTGCCTTAAATAATCAGGACAACTTTTTAAAACGATTCCTGGCCGTTAATACCACAGTTTCTGCCTGCGAGGCATCATAATGCTGACCTAAAAGCGATAACTGCTGACTGACCTCCGATTCGCTGGAGCAGAAGCGGTACCAGACCTTCTTTTTACCGTCAAATCGATACCCCATGCTCTTTAGGGTATCCTTCACCTCAAAAGGAGAGCCCCATGCGAAGATGAGGTACTCCTTTTTAAGCGCCCCTTCTATGAGCATTGCAAAGGCTTCAGGTTCAATATGCAGCAGCCAGACCAGCGCCAGGCAGTCATCTTCGGCCCGATGGGCCTCATAAAACCATCCCCTCATGCAAGTCAGATACTCAAGCTTGCGTCCGCGGCTTCCTAAAATATCCCAGTTAATGCCTTGGTTGGAGCAGGCCCAGGAAAAATCGGCCAGTGAAGGGAATCTCTGCTCAAAAAAAGGTCTGTCGAAGGCAGCATTGTGGGCAGCAATAAGAGGTCTGCCAGAGAGCATCATGGCAACCTCATCATCATCGATACGCTCTCCTTGGACCATAGCATCGGTGATTCCGGTAAGATTTGTGATTTCATCGGGGATCTTCATCCCTGGATCTTCAAAGGCATTATAGGTTTTATCAATGCTTAAGATGATTTTACGATCAAATGAGTAGGTAACCTTTACAAGTCCTAACTCAATGATTTTGTCAGTGCCTGCTCTCATTCCCGTAGTTTCGGTATCCAAAAACACCACGGCATGCAGGCGCTCCCCCTCCTCAACTTCATGAAGTTTTAAAGGAAGCCTTCCTGCAATAAGCTCGCGGTTGAAGGGGATTCTCTCCAAAAGCCTGAAGTCCTCGGGCCTTTGGGTGATCTCATCAATACGATTTAAGGGAAAGCCTGCACGTTTAATCATGAAAACCTCTAAAAGCTGCAGCTAAAGCACTGTTACAATATCACTTATGTTAAGCCGTGACTTGGGTCTTTGATCCAGGGTATTGGAGTCTTGAGCGCTTTTGTAACCGAAGAACACCAAACAAAGACAGCCTAAACCTTTTTTATCAAGTCCCAATAACTCATCGACCTTGTGAGGATACATGCCTTCAACAGGGGTTGCATCTATGCCTAAATCAGCGGCTGCATAAAGCATTGAGGCCAGGGCAATATAGGTATTTCTGGCATTCCAGCTTATAAGCTCGGCAGGACTTATCTTGTGATAACCTGCAAAGTTTTTCTTGCCGGCATCTTGACCTGCCTTGGCATTTGGCGCTTTGCCAAAACGTCCGTCAGAATCCTCTTTGTCCACCACCTTATTGATGTAATCTTCGGTAATGACCGTTCTCGTGCACAGGGCAACCACGTGGGAACATTCCTCAAAACGCTGCATATTCATTTCCATAACGGCGTCTTTGATCTTATCCTTGGCTTCTTTAGTTGCGGCAACAAAAAAATACCAAGGCTGCATATTTACCGCACTTGGGCTTAATCGTGCAGCCTCAAGGATCTTATTAAAATCTGCATCGCTTATCTTTTTTTGACTATCGTAATACTTACAGGTATAGCGGGTTTTTATCAACGTCTGAAAGTCCATACAGCCTCCTTAATTTTTAGGCTATTGTAAACCAATGTCTTTTTTAAGAGCGCATCAATTGAGAAAAAGCATCGCATAGTTTACATTTAAGAAGAATTTTTGCCAAAATCAGTACTTAATTAAGCCCCGGTAAAAATAACCTAGGATAAAATTTTGTCACTGGCAGGCTTTTTAAGACTTAATGTTAGGAGTTAGCAGTATGCGGATCTATAAGTCCCTGCTTGAAACCGTAGGCAATACCCCTTTGGTACAGCTGGAATCGTTTTGTCAAAAAAATCAGATAAGCGCTCAATTGATAGCCAAGATTGAATCCTTCAATCCCAGCGGATCTGTCAAAGACCGTGCCGCCGTGTCCATGCTTTCTGATGCACAGTTAATCGGCCTTATCAATAAAGACACTACCATAGTGGAACCTACTTCAGGAAATACCGGAATAGGTCTTGCCATGGCCTGTGCCTGCATGGGACTAAAATGCATTCTGACACTTCCTGAAAGCATGAGCAAAGAACGCCGTGCCATGCTCAAAGCTTATGGGGCGCAGCTGGTTTTGACTCCGGCAGCAGAAGGAATGCAGGGGGCGGTAAATCGTGCCGGGGAAATTGCCAAAAGCATGAATAACACTTTTATTCCCAGTCAATTTGACAATGAAGCCAATCCGCGCATTCATATTCTGACCACTGGTCCTGAAATCCTTCATGATACCGACGGCATGGTGGATATTATCGTAGCAGGTATCGGTACCGGGGGCACCATCACGGGTTTGGGCACCTTCTTTAAGAAAGATCCCAAACATAAAAAAGAAGTTAAGATCATTGGGGTGCAGCCCAAAGACTCCCCGCTTTTAACTGCAGGCAGAGCAGGACCCCATAAGATTGAAGGCATTGGCCCCAACTTTGTGCCTGCAGTTTTGGATCAAAGTGTCATAGATGAAATAATTGACGTTTCCAATGAGGATGCAGGGGCCACAAGCGCAGAAGTGTGCCGCAGCGACGGTCTTTTCTGTGGAATTTCCGCAGGAGCTGCACTGTTTGCTGCCAAACAGGTAGCTTTACGATCTGAAAACGCCAACAAGATGATTGTAGTTATCATTCCTGATTCAGGAGATCGCTACCTTAGTACAGGAATATTTGACTAATAACCTATTTTTTTAGATAAAATCTGGTTCCGGAAATATCGACCGTCCCCCGGGACATTGGAATTGTCAGGAGGCCTTAGGGCTTTTTTATGATTACCCGTATTGAAGAATCCTCTCAAGAGGTTATAAAGCGTATTCCTAAACGCAAAAGACTTTATACTGCATGTTTTTATCTTGCAGGTATTGTACTTGGGATAATTTTCGGCTTGATGGGCAATGCTGCCATACTTGAGGTGATGGACTTTATTGCAACCGTGTTCACCCGCCTGTTCAGCTTCATAGCAGTACCCATTATCGCCCTGGCACTTATTACCACTCTGGCTAAATTAGGACGGGGCTCATCCTCAGGTGCCATCTTTGTTAAAACCATCACCTACACCCTGCTCACCACTATTGTGGCCGCACTGGTGGCAGCAGTGATGTTTGTGCTGCTAAAGCCTGATAATGTGCCCTCTGAGATCTCGGGGGTCCTGCCTGAGGGGGCGGTTACTGGCGGCTCATATCTTGAGCACTTTATCTCCATCATCCCCAATAATATCCTGCAGCCTTTTGTCTCCGGCAATGTGCTGTCGGTGCTGCTTATTGCAGCAGCTGTGGGTCTTTCGCTGGCTGCCCTGCCATATGATGAAAAAAGGCGCTCTGTAGAGAACTTCTTTATGGGGCTTCAGGACATTCTCTTCAAGATAATTCATGCTGTCATCGCCGTGCTTCCCATAGGAATTATGGGGTTTACCGCAAAGCTTATCGCCGAGCTTGAAAACGGCCTGCTTTTGGGGGGTATTGTTACCTACTTTACCGTAGTAATAGGCTCAAACCTCGTGCAAATGTTTATTATTCTGCCTGTCATAATGATGCTTAGGGGGCTTAATCCCATAAAAGTTGCAAGAGGTATGCTTCCTGCCCTGATGGTGGCCTTTTTCTCAAAGTCATCGGCAGGTACCCTGCCGGTTACCATGGCCTCAGCTGAAGATAACCTTCAGGTAAACCCCAGGGTATCCCGCTTTGTACTGCCCATATGCACCACCATAAATATGAACGGCTGTGCCGCTTTTATTCTTATCACCTCTCTTTATTTGATGCAAAATGCCGGCATTGAGATCACCTTCTCAACCATTTTAATTTGGATTGTCATTGCCACCATTGCAGCCATTGGTAATGCAGGTGTTCCCATGGGATGTTACTTTCTGACCATCTCCTTACTGTCATCAATGCAGATCCCCGTACTGCTCATGGGGGTCATTCTCCCCGTTTATGCAGTAATTGATATGCTGGAAACCGGTCTTAATGTCTGGTCGGATGCTACAGTCTGCAATATCGTGGATAAAGAGCTTAAAGGAAAATTGGAAGAAAGCGGGACTGCTGTTCCTGCCTAAGCTTTGGATGGGTTTTATCATAAAAAGGCGCATTAGGATCTTAGTGCGCCAAAAACTCATGGCAGCCCGCTTAGGCTGCTTTATGCAGGGCTTTGCCATATCCTGCTGGGCCCCGATGATCCCCATTATTGAAAATGCCCTGTCCCTTGGAACTTCCAAAATAACCTTCATCATTTTAGGATTTGGCACAGGTTCTGTTGCAGGAATGCTGCTTGCAGGTTTTTTTACCGCAAGATTAGGCCCTAAGATTGTCTACGCTGTCTCATCTTCTGCAATTGCCATTACCATTTGTCTAATCTCCCAGCTTTACTCCTTTGTCCCGGTACTTACCCTGGCCGTACTTTTCGGCATGAGTGTAGGAGCTCTGGATGTCTGGGGCAGTATTTACGGGGCCTTACTTGAAAAAAATTTTAATATTAAGGTGTTAGGGCCGCTGTATGCCCTGTTTTCCCTTGGAGAACTTACGGGGGCTGGCATAATAGTCTTCATGCTTTTTCTCAAATTTGAAATTTCCCTTACGGTGCCGGCCTTATTTGCCCCCATTCTCCTGTGCGCATTGTGGTATGCCCCTTGTATCGAAAAAAAACTTAACTCCACAACTGAGCGCAGGGACAAATTCCATTTTCTGCCCAAAGGACAGGTGATCCCCCTATCTTTTATTGTTGCCTGCATTTTTATGACAGGCGGGGCGGTTATTGACTGGTCGGGACTGTATTTGACCAAGGATGCCGATGCACCGCTTAACCTGGCAGCCTCAGGATATATTCTGCTTTCATCTGCCATGTTTGTAAGCCGCAGCTTTTCAAATAAACTTGCCAAAATATTAGGAGAATACTTTATGGTATGGGGTGGCTGTTTGACGACAGCTCTAGGACTTGCCGGGGTATTGTTAAGCCCTGATTACCTTACAGCCTTAGTCTTCTTTGCCATCACAGGTTTTGGCATGGGCAATGTCTCCCCCTTGTGTGTCAGGGCCTGCACCAGACAAAAATCCATGCCTCTTGCAACATCCGTGACCACACTTTCTGTGATAGGCTACAGCGCTCTGCTGTTAGGCCCGGCGCTGTTAGGATATACGGCAAATTTTATCGGATTATACGGAGTTTTCCTGGTGCTCACGCTCTTCTGTGCCCTGGGGACTATTACCGCAAGAATGTGCAAAATTTTGTTCTGCCCCTAAACACCAACAAAAGACAGCCCCCGCGCCATTACCTTAAAAAACTTCATAACCTACTGAATTATTTTATAAATTTGTCATGCAAGATTTTGGCGCAATAGCCAAAATCAGGCTCTTGGCGTATACTTGTGGGCGACTTTTTTGCAGAACCTGCCGCACGATGAGGTTGATATGTCAGAGAAAAAACCCCAGGGCTTTTTAGATCGCAAATTTCACTTAAGCGCCAAAAATACTACTGTCAAGACCGAACTTACTGCAGGGCTTGCCACCTTTATGGCTATGGCCTATATCATCTTTGTAGGCCCCAATCTAATGGCCGCAGCCGGGATCCCTCATGATGCAGCTGTTGCCGCAGTTCTTATCACCTCAGGCTTGTGTTCTATTTTAATGGGCCTTTATGCCAACCTTCCCATCGGCATGTCCCAGGGAATGGGACCCAATGCCTTCTTTGCCTTCATTGTCTGCGGCACCATGGGAGTTGCCTGGCAGACTGCATTGGGGACTGTCTTTATTGCCGGGGTCATCTTTTTTATTATGTCCATAACCAGGTTCAGGGAACTTATCGTAGAGAGCATTCCCATGGATCTTAAATATGCCATAGTAGTAGGAATCGGTCTTTTTATCGCCTTTATCGGCATGCAAAGCGCAGGCCTTGTCGTAGCATCGGAGGCCACCTTGGTTGCCCTGGGGGATTTTTCAAAACCTGAGGTATTTTTGGCACTTTTAGGACTTTTGGTGGCATCAGTTTTGACCTGCTACCGTGTCAAGGCTGCCATCATCATAGCTATTGTAGCAGCAGCGGTCTTAGGGATGTTCTTCGGGGTCAATAAAGTGCCCACATCAATTGCAGACATCATCTCCTTTGAGTTTCCTGACATAAGCAAAACCTTTTTTGAATTTGATCTCAAAGGTGCCCTGGATTTTTCCTTGATTTATGTCATTTTTACTTTCACCGTGGTCGCCCTGTTTGATAATTTGGGAACCACCATAGCCATGGCCAAGGCTGCCAATTTGATGGATGAAAACGGCAAAATTGAGAACTTAAACAAGGCCCTCATAACCGACTCCATAGGAACGACGTTCTCGGCGGTGATGGGAACCTCATCGGTCACCTCCTTTATTGAGTCTTCAGCAGGAACCCAGGTAGGCGGACGTACCGGTCTTACCGCCTGCACAGTAGGCGTGCTGTTCCTGCTGGCTCTGCTTTTTGCCCCCCTTGCAGGATTGATCCCAGGCTATGCTACTGCACCTGCTCTGATAATTGTAGGCACCATGATGATGGGCAATGTAACCAAAATAAACTTCAAAGACTTTACCATTGCCGTGCCGGCCTTCCTTACCATTGCCATGATGCCCCTGACCTATTCGATTACCAACGGCTTTGGTTTTGGGTTTGTAAGCTACTGTTTTTTAAAGACCGCTACAGGTCATGCCAAAGATATCAATCCTTTGATGTGGATTATTACCATTATTTTTGTGACAAGTTTTATCATGTAATATCAAAAAGTTATGTATCAAAAGCCGCAATTTTCACCACTTTGCGGCCTTGCTTTGAGGTTCCTCCCTGCCGTATAATCCACCAAACACTGCACAAAAACTTTCGGGGTTTTCCCGCACTGCATGCAAGGTCGTCCTGCGAACACTTACTATCAGGTAAATAAGCTATGACTGAAAACGAAGTTTTTGAGAAAATCAAAAAACTGATGGCACTTTCGCAGAGCTCCAATGAAAATGAGGCCTCTTTAGCCTTAAAAAGAGCTCAAAAGCTGATGCAGGAGTACCAAATCTCCATGGAGGATGTCTCCTTTTCTGAAATCAATGAGCAAAGTGAGAGCATTATTCCAGCAATGAGAGATCGCGTACTGTACACCACATTGGCTTCAATAATTTCAAAAGCTTTCGGGGTGGATTTTTATATCCGCTTTACCCTGAAGAAAAACAGCACCGCAACCCAGGCTTCCCAGACGGTATTCATAGGCCCCAAACAGCGTCTTGAATCCGCCTGCTATACCTACACGATACTCTCACGCCAGGCCTGCAATGTTAAAAAAGAATTCAGCACCAAGGAAAGAAACCGGGTTCATGATGAGCTGGTTATGAAGCTTTCCACCCTTGACATTATGGAGGTCTATAAACTCCTTAATGAAAGTAATTTAGATTATGACACCTTTGTCAAAAATACCGTAAACCGCGAGGTGCGCAGGAATACCAAAGCCTATGTATTCGGCTGGCTTTATAAGGTATATGAAAAAGTATACGACTTTGCCTCTTCGGTTGAAGAACGCAATCTTATTGATAATTACCTTTCCAAAAAACACCCTGATTTGGTAGAAATGAGAAAGAGCAGAGGCTCGCGCTTTACTTACGATCAGCTTCAGGCCTACTCCTCGGGAAAAAGCGATGCCGAGCAGAATGTCAATCTCTTCCAGGGCATTCACGGCAGGGAAAGCGCCAAATTAAGCGCTCCGCTATAGGCTGCCTATAGCCGCCCGCCTGTCCCGCTGCCTGGGGCAGCGCGGGATTTCATGATCTGCCCTGAAATGAAAGGCCATGCGCAAAGTATTATTGCGCCTTATCCTGATATTGCCGACATAAACAAAGCCGAACATTTCAAGCAGGCGGCGCATCGGGACATTGCTGTCCTTGGTGTCAATACGGATATTAGGATAGTGTGAGGTAAGATATTGCATAATCTTTTTACCAAAACCTGTTCCTGTTCTTACGGCAATGCGGTGCACACAAATATAAGGCTCATTATCAAGCCAGGCCCCGCGGCCGCCTTCTATTTTTTGGTAGTCTTCCTCTTCATCATATATGGCAAAATACCCTGCTACCTTACCGTCCTCATCCAACAGCACCCGGCCCCTGCCTGATGTAAGATCCGCATTTAAAATCCCCTCATCAGGATAATTACTGCCCCACTGCCCTTCATTGCCAGAAGCTGCCATAAATTTTCTTGCCATTGCCATAAGATCCAAAACTGCTTGCAGCTGCTCTTTTTTAAAAGGAACAATATTCACATCATTCATGTTTATTTTCCTCAGCAGTCACATCAAGGGCAGGCCACCACCTGGGATCAGGCCCTGCCGGCATAAGATACTCAAGGGGCACCTTAATAGTTTGAATTTTCTCCACCTCATTGTTGATGAGTCCCGGCGCAAAGAAAAAGCGCAGTCCGTCCTCAACAATTATGAAGTTTACCGGCTGATATTCAGTAACCGCCACCAACACGTCCAGCAGGGGATTTTTACTGTCCATATAAGTCTGCTTGATATAGCCTGCTATCAGCATTGAGGCAAGCTCATCATTTTCAAAAAGATCTGCAAAGGGTAGATTGCGCTCTTGTTCCCTGTCGAAGTTAAAGGTCTCAACCATACGCTTTTCCCTGCCGTTTCCAAAGTATTGAAAGCTTACGGCGTACAGGGTGGTAAGCGGTGCTTCCTTGTTTTGCAAAAAGAACATGTAAACATTTTGATCGGCCCTGGCCCTGAAGTGCCGGTAGTTGGGAGCTTCAAAATCAATCATGTTGTTGGAAAGCATGATAAGTTCACGCTCAAAACGTCCTGCAAAATAATTGCTAAGGCTGCGGCATAATCTTTTGGCCCGATTATTTTTGCACAGAGAGGGAAGCTTGATGGTAGTAGTAGAGTAGGAACGGTTGATAACCAACTTAAGTTCAGGATCTCCATTTTGCGGCAGCTTTAGATCCTCTAACTGCAAATTGGCATCCTCGCTTATTAAAATCTGCTCTTGTTGTGATTGTGCCGCTCCTGCAGGAAGACACAGGCAAAAGCAGGCTGCTGTAAGCAGTCTGCAGAATAACCTCAAAGCCCTGCCCCTATTTATAAGATCCTTCACAAAAGCAGCCTTAAGTTAAATGAAGTTAAAATTTTTGGATGTTTAAGTTTAGGTACAAGCCTGCCTACATGCTTAATACCCTCTGACATCAAGTATACCAAAGATAGAGATGAATCCTTAAGGCACACTTAATCGCCATGTCTAATGCCCACAGAAGATACTTGTTTTTAAAGGATCTTCTTAATGTTGATCATCCTTTTTGAGGACATTGTCCAAAAAACATGCCTCATGACGGTACTGCTGCAAAAGCTCCATGAGATCTCCTAACAACACATCTATGCTCATGGTATTTTTTAAAGGGTGGCAGTTGACCAATAAATCAGGTCTTAAGGTATCAGGCAAAAGAAAACTTACCATGCCGCCTGCATCATTTAAAAGACTCAAAGGGCTTACCATGCCCGCAGGGGTCCCCATAAATGCCAAATCAGATTTGCTGCAAAAAGAAAACCTAGGGGATGCCACTTTCTGTGCCACGGCTTTAAGATCGGCTTTTTCATAAAGCGGCAGACTGAACATATAAAGCTCTTTTTTCTTGTTTACCAGAACCAGATTTTTGAGGATCTCCCCTTTCATTTTGGGAAAGGAAAGATCATCATTCCCTGAGAACACTGCCTTGTGATGATATAGAGTGTAAGGGATATGCCTGCGCTCAAGCAGAGTCAGGACTTCATGGGGAGTTAACATTCAAAAGCGCCTTATTTTCAAGAAGATTAAAAGCCATGGCTGTCATCAGGGCCTCTGCTATTGCAAAGGATGAGATTACATAGATGCGGATTACAATAAAAAGAATACTTAAGTCAGTATACTCACTGCCTAAAATCACGGCTTCTATGGCCTGCAATTTAAAATGGGCAAATACCCTTTCTAAGATCCCGAAAATACAGATCAAAAGCGCCCCTGACATAAAAACTGCAGGAAGATTAACCCACAGAGCCGAAAATGCCTCCTTTAAATTACTGCCATGATTTAAGGCAGCCGAGGCAGTTGCGGCAAAAACAAGAAATATTAGGGCATAGACAGCAAAACCTGCAGCATATAAGGCAGTAGTGATCCTAAGGGCATATTCTGATTGAAGCTTGGTGCCAAGCTGAAGCCCCTGCTCCCTTGCTGAAGACAAAAAATAAGCCTCACTTGCATGCGCTGCATAGCCTGAAAAGACAGTATAAATTACAAAAACTGCAGCAATAAAGCAGATCCCTAGGCCCAAATACCAAGCAGAATGCTCTTTGAATGCTGTAAAAGGCGGTTTGGAGATCCCTTCTTTTTTAAGTACAAACAAGACATAGAGCATTAAAAAAGGCGGAAAGACCGCGGCAGAGAACAGGAAAAAAGGTGCAAATAGAATACAAATCCCATAGGGGCGGCCTGATCCAAGACTTCCTGTAAAGCCTTTTATAAGGGCCCAAAAAGTCCCTCCCACCCCTATGGGAACAATCCTTTGTGAAGAGCCTTTTGGCACTGTCACCTTAAATTTATAATCCTGATACCAACACTGCAATAATAATCATTACCTGGGGCGAGAGGATCCTAAGGAACATTGTCAAAGGATAGACCGTAGCATACCCTAAGGATGCAGGCTCCGAATTTGAATGCAGATTATTGGCAAAAGCAAGGGCCGGAGGATTGGTGACTCCGCCTGCCAACATGCCGCACAGTACCAGATAATTTATCCTGGAAAGCTTGTAGGCTAAAACACCTACTGTAAAAGCGGGAATAAAGGTAATTAGGACACCAAGACACAGCCAGGTAAACCCAGGTCCTTGTGTTAAAGTCTCCCAAAAACCCGAGGCCCCTGCATTGATGCCTACAATGGCAAGAAACAAAGTGATCCCAGTCTCTCGCAGAGCTGAAAGACCTGCCACGGGCATATGCCAGTGCATACGATTAAAAGTTAAGGCCTCGCCAAAACGCGACAATATGATGGCCATGACCAAAGGACCGCCTGCAAGTCCAAGCTTCAAGGGCGCAGGAACCCCCGAGATGGAGATGGGGATATTGCCAAGCAGCACTCCTAAGGCAAGACAGATAAAAATCGGCAGCATCCTGACCTTATGCATCTCAGTTGTGGAGTTGCCCACCACCCTGCCGGCTTCCTTAATATCCTCTGGAGTACCTACCACATTGATGATGTCACCAAACTGCAGCTTCATGTGGGGAGCCGGGATGAATTGAACGCCGGTACGGATAAAGCGTGAAACCACAACATTAAAACGCTCTTCCAAATGCAGTGATCCCAAGGCTTTGCCATAAAGTTGGGGATTGGTTACCGCCAGACGCTGTACTGCAATGTTGGTGCCGTGGGTAGTCAAATTGGCCTCTGAGGCTTTGCCCAGAAGTTTGACAAACTTGCCCACACTATCAGGTGCTCCAACCACGTGCAGAATGTCGCCTTTTTCAATGATAATGTCAGTGGGAACCAAAAGCTCATCCCCGCGTTTTACCCTTGAGACTATTACCTCTCCTTCCTTAACTCCGGGGATATCGTGAACATTGCTGCCTATAAACTGTTGGTTTCTTACCGCAACATTAATATCGGTTATATCCGGGCGGCCGTCATTTTTGGAGGCTGCGTATTTTTCATACTCAGCATCGATATTGACACGGAAAATTAACCTTATAAGAACCATGGTCATTAAAAGACCCAGAACCCCGAAAGGATACGCCATGGCATATGCTGAAGGCACCACCAGTTCATCAAAGCCTAATGCTTTGGGATCCAAAGGCTGATTGCCCAAAACTGCGGCCATATCATGGATCATCTGCGTAGCCGCTCCCAAAGCCGGGGTGTTGGTAATAGCTCCCGAGTAAATGCCGACCATGGCATCAACACTGATCATGCCGCAAAAGTGCAAAGCAAGCGCGATGGAACAACCCATAACAATCATCAGGATGACCCAGGAAATAAGTTTTGCGCCTACAGAACGCAATGAGGCAAAAAAGGAAGGGCCCACCTGAATTCCTATGGCATATACAAAGAGGATCAGGCCAAATTCTTGAACATAGCCTAAGATACTTCCCTGAACGGTAAGTCCTCCTGCAGTTCTTACAGTAAGTCCGAACCATTGATGGGCAAAATGTCCTACCAAAATACCGGAAAAAAGGACTCCGCCTATTCCAAGACCTATGCCGCGATAGCGCAGCATGCCGATTAAAATGCCAAGGACTGCGGCGATGGCAACTATAAAGGTCAAAAAGGCTGCTTGTGACATGAATTAAAACTTTCCACAAATTAAAAGGCACTGCCTGACCCCCAACCTTAAAACCGGTATAGGCAGGCAACCGACTGCGTATTATAAAACAGCTTTTAACAAGCGATCTTCTAAAAGCCTAAAAATGCTTCTTGCAAGAAGCATAAATTAATAAGTTCCCAAGTTGCTGTACTATCAAACCCGTTCTCAGATTTAACGGGTCACGGATAAGATCTTAATCGGAGCCATCAGAATCCGGCAAAGGATTTTTCCTTGGTCTGCCGCGTGGCCTTTTGGGAGCATTCGGATCAGGCTTTGGATGAATACGCGGGCGTCCGCGAGGCCTCTTTTCCGTAGTTTCGGGTGTCGCTTCTTTACGTGGCCGGCCTCTGCCGCGCCTGGGGGCATCAGGATCTGGCTTTGGGTGAATGCGGGGACGTCCGCGGGGTCTTTTGGGCTCAGGTTGTTTTTCCTCTTTTGGCTTCTGTGCTCTGCCCGGTTTGCTGCGGGGCGTTTTTACCTCGGGAAGTTTTCTGCACAGTCCAAGTTTCTCCATACCTTCCATGACTCCTTTGAGCGGATTTTGATCCCAATAGGTGTCACTGCTTGAGGGAAGCTCATCCTGGGGGGCGGCGGCATTGCGTCTTACCCGGGCCAAATCAGTCATGATGTCTCCGTAGGAGTCATGGAGCATCAGTCCTGCCTCTTCCATCCTGCGGGTGATGCGGGAGGTGATGATGGTGGCAATGAAGTTGATGAACTCAGAGCCTTGCACGGCGTAATCGCTTTGTACGTTGGTGGTGGTCAGTCCTTCATCCCCTTTGAATTGTGAAAACATGAGCTCAAGAAGCCACCTGTTGGAATGGCATTTGAAGACATCACGGCAGGACATATCCAAATCTGACTCAAAAACAATCAGGCCGAAACGCTCCTGTTTGTACAAGTAGTCCTCAGAGTTGAAGCTCTGATGTTTGCGCGAGTTGGTAAGAAAAGTACGGCTCTCCATGGCATGACGGCGGTTGTCTCTGAAGGAATAAAGGAAAGTACCGTCTTCGAGCCTGACTTTTTTGCAGACAACCTCTGCATCAACACCGTACAGCTGCTCATCAAACTCAAGCATGCCGTTCTTTGTTATGCGCGTATCGTTGCGCTTTATGGGTGACAGATAGTGCAGATCCCGGTGCTTGGCAAACTCCTCTTTTGCCGCAGAAACGGGAAAGCCTTTGTCTGTCAGAATAATGCCCCTCGTGATTTTGTTGTCACGGATAAAGGCACTGTAGGAGGTGGCGTCAATACTGTTGCCCTGAAAGACTTCGGCACAGACAGGCTCGAGGAGCTCTGTGTCAAAGGCGTACAGAATGGAGATCTCTTTGAGGCCTTTGCCCCTGGCCTTGTGTGAAAAAGCACAGAGGTTGTTGATCCTGCTGTTGTCCTGTTTGAGGGTGCCGTCAATGGCGATATGGTGCTCTTTACACACTCTCTGCAGCCTCAGGTAATTAAACTCCTCTCGTTTGTCCTTGTTCATGCCCAGCTTAATCTGCAGATCGGAGATTTTGTTTTTGCTCAGATGGGCGGTGGGATACCAGACGGACAGATATGAGCACTCAAATTCGGAAGAGTATCTTTTGGCTGTGATGCGAGGGCGCAGCACCCGGAGCATGGCCATGACCAGAATGTCAAAAGCATCGCCGGGGCTGAAGATGCTCAGAAGATCGG
>CAYNSI010000025.1:0-17072 GCA_964399665.1 uncultured Enterobacterales bacterium
AACAATAGCAAGCTTACTGCGCCAAGAGTGCTGCGCTGCAGGACTCTTCATGCTCCATAATTTAATATCCCTTTGCACTGTATTGGCAGATCTTAGATGACAGCAGGTCATCTTGGAGATCATCACAGCCTTTGGTATTGGCAGCTACAGCAAGGAAAAAAAGATTTTTGAGTCTGTAATTTTTCTTTCATATTCAAGAGGCGAGGATCTCCTGTATTTTGTGGTCTTACTCTTGGGCGTTTACTAAAAGCGGCAGGACTTCACTGCGTAAACTGTTTGAGATCCAAGTAAAAGCGGTTGTTTTACCCTTAAGAAAACCGTTTCATTACCTAAGAATATTCATTAAGGTTAATTTTTAGAAAAAGAACATCTTAAGCTAAGCTAAACTAAAGGCATGGAGGGTTTTACATGCTGGAGCTTAAAAGTCTTTATAACTTCATCACGGTAGCTCAGGAGCGCTCGATCACCAAAGCTGCCTATAAGCTGTATATCTCACAGCCTGCCTTAACACGGCAGATCCATGCCTTAGAGGAGGAATGCGGTACAGCGCTTTTTATCCGCAGCCGCCACGGGCTTACTCTCACCGAAGAAGGATTGCTGCTCGTTAAGAGAGCTGAACAGCTTTTGGACTTTGCCGACAAGACCTTAAGTGAGCTTAAAGGCGGCAGCAGTGAACTTAAAGGGCGTATTGCCGTGGGGATGGGGCTTTTACACTCCTGCCGCCGTCTGATTGAGGCTATGGGAGAGTTTGCAACAACGCACCCTCAGGTCACCTTTGAGGTCAGAACAGCCAATGCTGATGCCATCAAACTGCATATTGAAAGAGGCACTTTGGATGTGGGGCTGCTGCTGGAGCCCATTGACATTGAACTGTTTGACACCTGCCACTTTGGCTGTGAGCATTTTGCTGTGTTTATGCGGCAGGATCATCCTTTAGCTTCAAAAGACACCATCTGTTTAGGCGATCTTAGCGGGCAAAATCTCATCCTCCCGTCCCGGCACGGGGTCAGGCAGGAGATCGAAAAATACCTTGAGGGTGTGAAGGTAGGCAAGATCAATTACAGTAATCTTACCTCCAATGGTGCCTTGATGGTAGTCAATGGCCTGGGACTGTTTATTGCAGTTGATGACGGCTACAGCATAAACCCAGCCTTGGGTCTTGAAAGACGCAGCTTTGATGAGCCGCTGCGGTTAAACTCAACTTTGGCCTGGAGAAAAGGGGGAGTCTTAAGCAAGGCAGCGGCGGCCTTTGTTGATTATCTCAAAGAACATCAACGGGATCTAAGCTCCATTCAGTAAGCTTAAGACCACTGTTTTTGAGGGTAAAAAAGGTCGTATCAAAAATAAGGATCAAGAATGCTTTTTTTACAAGAAAGTAATGAATAGCTTAGGTTGCAGAAAACGACAGGAACTTTTAGAGCCTCTTAAAGCCTCATAGAGTTGGTTAGATATAACATTAGGGTATGGAGGAGGTTTTAAAAACAGTATTTTACAGAGCCTAATGCCTCTTTTAATCTTAAGACATGATAAGAGGAGGCTTTTTATGAATCGTTTTGCATCGGTAATGTTTACTGCCGTGTTGGCAGGATCAGTTTTACTCCCTGCAGTCAGTGTAGCTTCGGCAGAAGAACTGCCTGCTGTAACCTCAGATCAAGCCGTGCTTGAAGTTAAGGTTAAGGTAACCGCAGACAATCAGGTATTTGATGCGGTGTGGTATGACACCCCTCTTGCCCGTGAAGTGCTGGAAGCCTTCCCTCTTACAGTACGCATGTCAGGCTATTTAGGCCGGGAGTATTACGGCTCATCGCCGCTTTCACCTAAGGTGCGCCCAGAGGGGCAGTACCACTTTGCAGACGGTGAGATCACCTACTGCTTTGTCAATAACACCATCGCTGTTTTCCATCATCAGACAGACCGTCCCAATTTGGGCATGGAAGTTGTCCCTATCGGAAGGATCACTAAGAACCTGGATGCTTTTTTGGCAATGGACCGCACCATTGACGTCGTCTTTGAAGTGCAAGAATAGCAGCTTCTGTCAGCGCATTTTGATAAGAGGGAATTATGCAATACAGATATCTTGGCAAGATTAAGGTCAGTGCCATCGGCATGGGCTGTATGGGATTTAGTCACGGATACGGACAGGGTCCGTCCACTGCGGAGGCTTTAGATTTAATCAGACAGGCCTTTGATTTGGGCTGCACTTTTTATGACACAGCAGAAGGCTATTTGCACGGTGAAAATGAAAGACTGGTAGGTCAGGCTGTAAGCTCCTTCAGGGACAAAGTGGTACTGGCCACCAAATTTCACCTTGATGACAGTGAGACAGGATCCAATCTCAAAACTGCCGTCCGCCGCCATCTTGAAGGGTCACTGCGCCGTTTGAACTGCAGTTATATTGATCTTTATTACTACCATCGCATCAATCCGCGCTTTGAACTAGAGGAGGTGGCTCAGGCTGTTGAACCTTTAATTAAAGAGGGGCTTATTCGCGGCTGGGGGCTCTCGCAGGTTGACACCAAGGCCATTTGCCTGGCCCACAGCATCTGTCCTTTAACCGTAGTGCAGAGCGAGTACTCCATAGCAGAGCGCATGTTTGAAACCGATGTGATTCCTTTGTGCGAAAAATTAAGTATAGGTTTTGTACCCTTCTCCCCCATGGGGCAGGGGTTTTTATCAGGCGCCTGTAAGCCTGGGGCAGTCTACACCGGAGATGATGTCAGACGGGCTATCACCCGCTTTAAACCAGAGAACATGGTGAAAAATGCGCCTTTGCTTGAGCTGATACATAAGTTCGCGGACAAATACCACATGTCAAAGGCTCAGTGGGCATTGAGCTGGATCTTGAAGATGAGCTCCATCCATGTACCGATCCCTGGAATGCGAAGCAGTGAGAGGATTAAAGAAAATCTGGGGGCTTGGGACTTTAAGATAAGTGACAGCGACCTTCAGGAGTTCAACAAGAGGCTTTCTGAGCTGACCTTATACGGTAACCGCACCGATGAGGACATTATGGCCATGTACCAGAAAGACGACCTTTCAAGACCCCAGGCTGTGCTCAATTAAAGTTACTAACATTTAAGGTTAATGCAAACCTAATGTGGCTGTTTTGATAAGAGGAAGATCCCATGAGTGAACAACAGATGATGACAGGTGCCGTGCTGGCAGGGCCCAGCAGGCTTGAGGTAAAACAGATTTTACTGCCTAAGGCAGGATTCGGGGAGCTTTTGATAAAGGTTAACTCCTGCGGCGTGTGCGGCTCTGATATTCATATGTGGAAACAAGGAAAGCCCTGGGGTGAGGGACTGACCGATTTTGTTTTAGGTCATGAGTTTTGCGGCACGGTAGTAGATCCTGGGGACTCAAAGTTTAAATCAGGTGATAGAGTGACCTTCTGGGCCAATCTATACTGCGGCCAATGTGATATGTGCAGACAGGGGCTTGAGCATCTGTGCCGTGCCGTCGGAGGTAAAAACTATATCGGCTTTGTCTGCAACGGCGGCTATGCCCAGTACTTCAAGGGACCTGCCAAAAACGCCTACCTGCTGCCAGACAGTGTTACGGATATTGCAGCTGCCACCATCGATCCTCTAATGGTGGCCTACCATGCCGTCAAGCGCTCCAACCCCGGCATCAACAGCAGGGTGCTGATTGCAGGATCTGGCATTATAGGCTCTTTTATTGCTGATCTGTGCCGTAAAAAAGGAGCAGCCTACATTGCGATGACAGCTCCCAATCAGACTAAGACTACCCGCTTAAAGGAACTTGGGCTGTGCGATGACTACTTTATGTGTGATGATCCAAAGCTTGAGCAAAAACTCCAGCAGGCAGCCCCTGGAGGTTTTGATGTGTGTTTTGAGGCAGTTGGCAATGAAAGCGCCTTCTCTACCTTGCTGCATTGTGTCAGACCTGGCAGCACCGTGGTCATGATTGGCAATACCATCAGCCCGGATATCAGCTTTGAGATGAACCGCGCCGTCTTAAATGAGATCACTTTGATGGGCTCGGTATCCTGCACCGAAAAGGAATTTACCGAGACTATTGATCTTATTGCAGGGGGCATCATTGAGCCTGAGCAGTACGTCACTGACATTGTGGGGCTTGAAGAGCTGCAGGAGATCTTCAGGCGGCAAAGTACCATTGATGATCCATTGCTAAAAGCTGTCTGTCTGCCCAACGGCCGCAGATAAACCGATGATACAAACTCAAGGTTACCAAAAAGAAGAGAAGATCATGAAACTTATAACCGCACTTAAGACCACCCTGATCCTAGGCCTTACGCTGTCAGCAGTGGGTCAGGCAGCTTCTTTCGACCACAGCCGGCACGAGGGGGTCAAAGCTCTGGTGTGTTATTTTTCACGCTACGACAATACCGTGCTGCCCCCGCAGGAGGCAGATAATCTCACCGGTGCGTCCATTGTAATAGATGAGGGCAAAAAGGTTGGCAATACTGCCTTTATTGCAGGGGTGATTGCTGACGATCTTAAGGCTGATGTGTTCTCCATTAAGACAAAGACTTTGCTGCCCGGGAGTTTTAATGAACTGATGGACTTAAACCATCAGGAGCAGCGGCTAAGATCTTTTCCTGAGGTTCAGGAGATCCCTCAACTTACGGACTATGATGTTATCTTTATCGGCTACCCTATCTGGGCTATGGAGGCACCAAGAGCAGTCAGTACCTTTATCCAAAGCTTAAGTCTTGAGGGGAAAAAAGTGGTGTTCTTCTGCAGTCATGACGGCTATGGCGCAGGATCCTCTCTGCGTACTTTATCAGCCCAGGTTCAAGGCGGCATAGTTGAAAGTAAGGCTTTAGTACTCAAAAGCGATGAAGTGGCGCACAGTGCTGAGGCCATCTTAGAGTTTGTACATTCACTTTCTTTTTAGTTTTTGTGCAGCAAGGCTGAAAAATGGCCGCAGGCAGCGGCAGTTTTCTTAAGCTGTCCCCCCGAGCTATCAAGGTAAAGCCCGGTGCGTTACCAAAAAGGGTATTTTTCTTGGATTAGGATGCAGGCAGGATCCTTAAGGGCAATGCCTTCTTAAGACAACATAACAGGCCTGTTAACAAGGTTGTGAAGTCTTTGAGCGCATGGGCAGCCGATGTGCCTGCGCGCTGCAGACTACAGACTTGGTTTTTGCAGTTGTGTCAGGCTGCTCGAAAAGCGATGCACAGAAGACTTTTCCGACATTTATAGGGCAGCTTAAGATCTTTTCATTGCTGCCCTTGTCGTATATGCTACTTATGTTTAAGGAGCGTGTATGAATAATCCCAGCAAGGCACTGTTTGCAACTAATTTGTCATACGTGGCACAACTTGCTCAAAAGTGCGCCGATGAGCAGGATTTTTTCTTCTGCGAAATCATGCTCTCCTCTAATGTTGATGAAATCGTCGAAAAAGTTCGGTCACAGGGCATTTTATTAGTACTCTCTCACGGTGCATTAGCCGACCGTCTGCGTTCTGTGCTCACCGTCACCGTAATTGAGGTGCCCGTAGATTATATTGCAGTGTTTGGCGGTGTTGATAAGCTGGTTTCTTTAGGGTGCAAACGTATTTTTGTACTGCTGCCTTGTGTGGATGAAATGCCCTCGCGTGCTTCATTTTTTTACCAGGACTGCGAGGTTATTTTCGTGAGGCTCTCAAGCGTCAATGAAGGTAAGATTGTCATCGGAGAGGCTGCCTTGTGCGGGGTTGACGGCATTTTAGCTCCCGAGTCCTTAATTAACAGCATTCCTGAGCGTGATTCGCTCAAAGCACTGTGCATCGGCATCAGCGCCACTGCCATCACCCGAATGTTTGAGGCAGGAAAGCGCATCTTACATCTTGAGAAAGTAAAAAGACTGCAGCTTACCCGCTTAGATCTTCTTATCAACAACATTGCAGAAGGTGTCATCATTTTCAACCGCGACAAAGAAGCGGTCTTTCACAATGTGCAGGCAGACAAGATCTTACATGGGGTCAAGCCAGAGGACATGTTTGATTTGCTTGAGCCCTTCTTTAAAGATTCCAGGGTCAATTCGGTGGTCACGCTCAACGGCAGACAAGTGCTGATGAACACCATGCGCTTTATCTTCCCCAATACCGATATCGACAATCACGTGGTGATCCTGCATGAAGGGCGGGAGATTGAAAAATCTGAGCGCTCATTGAGGGCCCATAATATCAGCAAGGGCCTGATTGCCAAGTCCAAGTTTGCCGCTTTAGAAGCTTCTGATGAAAAGACCAAAGCCTTGATTGAACAAGCAAAGCGTTTTGCCTCCACCGACAGTACGGTCTTAATCTGCGGAGAGACAGGGGTGGGCAAGGAGGTTTTTGCCCAATCTATTCACAATGCTTCAGCGCGCAAGGCAGAGGCTTTTGTATCGGTCAATTGCGCCGTACTGCCGCCTGCTTTGATTGAGTCGGAGCTGTTCGGCTATGTGGAAGGGGCCTTCACAGGAGCGCGCAGTCAGGGCAAACCAGGGCTGTTTGAAATGGCCCACCGCGGCACTATTTTCCTCGATGAAATAGGGGAGCTTCCCAGTGATATGCAGGGGCGCTTATTGAGGGTTTTGCAAGAGCGCGAGATCATGCGCATTGGCGATGATCGCTTGATCCCGGTGGATGTCAGGGTCATCTGCGCCACCAACCGCGATTTGCAAAAACTTTGTCAAGAAGACAAGTTTCGCTGGGATCTCTACTATCGCATCAATGTACTGAGATTGAGTCTGCCCGCATTAAGGGATAGAAAAGGTGACATCTTACCTTTGTTTACTGCCTTTTTAGGCGGTTTCTTTGGTAATCATGACTTTACCATTGAAGATGATGCCAAATCTTACCTTAACGCCTATCACTGGCCGGGGAACATTCGCGAACTGCGCAATACGGCAGAGGCCTGTGTTCTGGACGGCCCGGTCATTAAAAAGTCCACATTAGAGCAGATCTTGCATCATGACCCGTATAAATCATCTGATCTTAAAGTCACTGATAATGCTGCCAATCTTTCTGACATCCATCCTGAGGGCATGCTTAACCTCAATCTTAATGAACTTGCCTCCTTAAAAGATCTTGAATATCAAGCCCTGCAGGGGATGCTCAAATTTATGAGCCAAGATGAGATCTGCCGCAGGCTTAATCTTTCGCGCGTGACCTTGTGGCGCAAGCTCAAAAAGGCCTAAAACACAAGGGGACTTAAGCAAAGCAGCACAATGGCAAAAAAGATCCACAAAGCTGCGTGTCAAAAAGATCCCCAAAACATTTTTGCGTGCGGATCTTTTAATTGCGCCAATTTTCAAAAAAAGGGCGCGATGCCGATACGACAGAGTGACGCCTGCAATCAAATTCCAGCAGATGCCAGGGCGCGGTCAGACTAAAGAAAGGGTCCTGCTTAAAATCGGCCTGGGCTTAGGCAAACGGCACGAAGGGGCTTAAGTCCCTTGATAAGGGATGTTAATCATGCGAAGGGCACTTGATCAGGCAAAGTATTCGCGCATAAAGTTTAGATCCTGCTTAACAAAGTTAGGATCCTGCCCCTCGCGCACGGCAAAACTTAGAGCAGGAAGCTTTGTGATATAGGGGCGCAGGATCTCAAAGTCCACAATGCCGTGTCCTAAAGGAGTCATCAGCTTGTTAAAGTCATCCTGCATCACATAGTCTTTAACATGCATTACCACCGTGTTATCTGTAAAGGCTTTGCAGTCAAACCACTTTTGCCACAAAGTATTCTGTTCATCTTTTTGCTCGGATCTTAGGAGGTTGGAAGGATCAAAGATAAACTTTAAAGATCCTTTAGGGCAGGATTGCATCAGCCTGCGGCACAAGGCAGGATCATTAAAAGGCTGAAATCCCACAGGCTCTAAAAGAAGGGTGACGTTATTGTCTGCCATGGTCCTGCAAATTTTAGGTACGATAAAAAGAAGGTAGTCTCTTTTTTGCAGGCACTCTTCAAGGGGCATGGCCAAAGCTGCGCTTTCGGTGCCGACATACCCGCAGCCCAAGCGTGAGGCAATGCCTGCGTATTTTTGGTAGAGTTTTAGATTGGCATCTTCTAAAGCGCGGTTGGTCAGATCAAGATAGCAGCCCAAAAGAGCAATGCTAAGGCCGCACTCTTGTGAACTTGCTTTTAAATCATTAAGAAGGGAGTTTGGGAATTCATCTTCGTAGGAGGAAAAGCCTGCAATGAGCTTGTGCAAGACCAGTTGCACGCACATAAAGCCTGTTTGTTTTAAAAAGGGCAAAGCCTCAGTGTGACTGTGCCTGCCCAGATCATGTCCGCGAATGCCTAAGAGCATATTGTGTTCCTTGTTAAAAAAGCCGCCATACGGCGGCTTGAGGTCTGATAGAGTTATGCAAAAAGTTGCTGCACTTTTGTATCAAGCCTTTACTTGCTGTCAGGCTGATTGAAGTTTTCTTCCTCTTCGTTGTGCTTGATGGTCCAGCATTTTTCGTAGCTGTAGCCGGTTAAGTCCTCAACGACAGCGCGCACCTTGGGATCAACATCTGCCTTGGAGCCGCCTGCCTTAAGACGAGCCACCTCGTTGCAGACAATTTTGTGGGTCTCTTTGGTGAGGTTGAGGCGCACGGAAGCCAGCCAGCCAATGGCAAGGAACACTAAGGGGAAGACTACGGCAATTATCATGATGCCAAATTGCGCCTCTTCAGGCTGCTCGGTGGTGCCCTTAACGTATCCGAAGAAAGCCAATCCTGCTCCGATGATCAAAGACTCGATGCCGGTGGCGGCGCGGGAGAATAAAGTATTCACCCCGGTGAAGATCCCCTCGCGGCGTTCGCCGTGGACGATTTCATCGATGTCGGCCATGAAGGGCAGCTGGAAGACCGGGATGTAGTCGATGCCGGCCCGGCCTGCAAAGCTGATGATAGCAGCACCGCACAGTAAAATGGTCAGGTTGTCTGCGCCAATCATGCGGGAGAGCATAAAGTAGCAGGCACAACCTATTGCCACAATCACGGTGAAGATCCTGAAAGTCTTTGGTGCTCCCCAGCGCAGGCAAAAGAACATGCACAAAAGCAGGGCAGCAAAGGAGGTCATCTGCGTGATTCCCAGGACCCAAGCGGCATCTTGTTGAGAGACAAACAAAACCGAAACCACAAAGTAAGCAAAGATCCCGGTGGCCAAATTCTTGTAAATGCAGCCCATTGCAAGAATGGTGCAGTGCAGGCGATAAGCCCGCAGCTTTAAGCTGGCTTTGACGTTGGAGATGATGGAGATAAAGCCGTCTTTGATGGAGCCTGTTTTGGAGAAGACGTGAACTTCTTCAGGACGTTTTTCAAAGGTCCACAAATAGACGACTACCAAAGAAACTGCCATCATTACGCCGTAGACCACGCCTGTCATAGTAAAGGCGATAGTGCTGTCCTGACCATACATGTGGAACATCAGTCCCGGGATGGCTGCGGCGATGGTCGAGGAGATCACCCCGCACATCTGTTTGCCGCCGGTGAGCTTGGTTTTATCGGTGGCGTTTTGCGTCATTTCAGCAGGCAGGCAGATGCAGGAGACTATTACCATGGTAAAGACCATTTCATACAACAGATTGATACCAAAGTAATAGGCTAAATTCATGCCCGGCAGCCACATGGCAGGGAAAACTACCAAGATGGAGGGAACGCCCAATAAGATAAAGAATCTTCTGCGGCCGAATCTGCGTCCTATGCGGGTTTTGTAGAAGTTATCGGTAATAAAGCCCATTACTGGGTTTAAAAGCGCATCAAAGATGCGGGCGCAGGTGAAGATGATGGAGGCAGATATTGCAGACAGCCCGCACATGGTGGTGTAAAAGAACATCAGCCACGCTGAGATCAAGGTGGTCGAGCCGCCGCCTAAAAAGTTCACGCAGGCATAGCCTATGACATGGTGCAGGCGGATCCTGCGCACCGCGGTAGGATCTGCCGCGGCCTGATTGGTGGTCAAGGTAGTATCTGTCATTTTGATTATTCCTCCTTTGCTTGTTCGCTTTCAATGGCGGCAAATAAAAACGGACCAAGCCCTTTGGGCTCGTTGGAGATAACAGGTTCAGAGATATAGTAAGCAAAAGATCCGTCGCGCCTGACGGCACCGCCCAAGCCTGCCACATAGCAGATCTTATTTAAATTCAAAAGATGCTCGGGAGTTTCCAGGACAAATTGGGTAATAAGCCCCGAGAATGCCTCTTGAGCATCAGACAGAACCGATTTTTCCAATACCCCAAGACGCACGGCTTTAAACAAAGCTGCTGTGATCATGCAGGATGCTGAGGCCTCAAGGTAGTTTTGAGGTCTGTCTTTTAAGTCTAAGATCTGATACCAAACCTTAGCCTTGGGATCTTGTACTTTTAAGAGGGCCTGCAGGCACTCTTGCAAGATTTTGCACAGGGCTTGATAGTCTTTATGTGCCTTGGGCATAACCTCAATAACATCTGCCAAAGCCATCACATACCAGCCCATGGCGCGTCCCCAAAAGTGCGGGGATAAACCAGTTTTAGGATCACACCAATACATGGACTTGGATTCATCGTAGGCGTGGTACAAAAGTCCGGTTTTTTCGTCTTTTAGGTGCGGATAGGACTTTAAAAACTGCAGGGCAATGTCATCAAAATCTGACTCTTTGCCAAAACGGGAAGCAAAGGCGGCCAAAAACGCAGCTCCCATGTACAGGCCGTCACACCAGATTTGATGAGGGTAGATGGCTTTATGCCAAAAGACGCCTTCTTTAGTGCGCGGGTGGGTTTTGATTTGCTCAACCAAATGGCAGACAGCCTTTTTATAGCGCTCTTTGCCTGTCTCGTTATAAAGTTTGAGCACTATCTTGCCATTATTTAAGTGATCGATGTTGTGCTCATCCAAGCGATATCCTTTAATTGAGCCGTCTTGGCCGATAAAGGCATCCATGGTCTTGATGATAAAATCCAAATATTTTTGTTCTGCGGTAGCCTTGTAGACGGCATAGATCCCTTCTAAGGTCAGGCCGTATTCATAGCCCCAGTGATTAGTCAAATCTATGTTATGGGCAATGATAGAGTCAGCCATCCATTGCGAATAATTCATTAAGAGTGCTCCCTGCTGCCAATAATAGTTTATGATTGCACCATAAAAGCAAGTCCCGTTCCAACTTGTAACTTATTAAAATAACGGGAAATTTTTTGAATAAGTCACTTGGCTTTTCAGATTTGAAAAATATTTCGTTTCAAATGCGAAATAAGGCTGCTTATTGTTTCATTTTTGAAATAAACAATGCGAGCCAGCTGATAAGAGGTACAACTGTGCCCGGATAATCCAACTTGTCGTAACAGGTCGTTATATCACGTTGGCAGATCATGCTCCCTTTAGGAGACCAGATCATTACCTAAGAATATTCAAATACCTAGCAGGGTTTTTCCTGTTGGAGCGGTCAAGAATCGACAGATCTATTACAAGGGCCTGATTTTCTTATCTGCCCTTTATCAAGTCTGTCATGCCGGTCTGATATTGAACTACAAGACCTGATGTGTGCCCTGCAGAGCACACAGCTTTCGGATTTAACGGCAGGTATAGCCGCCGTCTATCAGGTACTGTGATCCTGTAATAAATGAGGCCTTGTCTGAAACCAAAAAATAAACCAATTCGGCTACTTCTTCGGGGGTGCCGGATCTGCCCCTAAGAAACTGGGCATCTTCCTCCTGCCAGAGTTTTTTAATCTCTTTTTTATCGACGCTAAGGCGCTCAAACAGGTTTTCAACCAAAGGAGTTTTAATGGTCCCGGGACATACGGCATTGACTCTGATATTAAATTGGGCCAAATCAATGGCCATGCCCTTTACTATTTGGGCTACGGCACCCTTGGTTAAGCCGTAGGAAAAGGAATTGGCGTGTCCTACAAAGGCCTGATCTGAAGAATTGATAACAATGGCTCCGCCTAAGTTATCAATAAGATAAGGCACTCCAAGTCTTAGGGTATTGCAGGTTCCTGTTATGTTTACGGCTATGTGCTCTTCAAGCTCCTCATCAGTGATGTTAAGGACATTATTGCGCTTATGAATTCCGGCATTGCAGAACAAAGCTGAGATGTTGCCGAATTTTGCATATGATTTTTCAAAGGCTTCTTTAAGATCTGAAGCGTTTTTGATGCTGCCTTTGATAAAAAAAAGACGATTTTTATTCTCTGATGCTAGAAGTTCACCTGCAGCTTCCTCATTGATGTCAAGAAAGCTTACTTGATAATTTTTGCTTAGGAATTTTTTTACGGCAGCCTTTCCTATTCCGGTTGCCCCGCCGGTAATAAAGATATGTTTGTTCATGTCGTTTGACTTAAAAGAAGTTAACAGGATAAAGCACATTCTATCAGCAAACTAAGGCTTAAAAGCTTGCAGGCTGCAGGTTTTGGAAACTTTCTAAGTTGATTTAGGCCCTGATAACAGAGTGTCTTTGGTCAACTTGCTTTTTTAAAGGGGATCTCTCCTGCCTCTTTGTTGAATTCAATTTCTTTAGCCTGGGTGATAAAAAGCTTAAGGCGGTTTGCGACATTGGATTGGGCGGTTCCTGCCTCAAAGTCTATGGCGCATAAATTGGCAGTTTTGTACATCATGCGCACGGCCCGCATTACTCCTTTTCCGGTAACGTGATTGGGCAGACAGGCAAAAGGCTGTACGCACAGGACATTGTTGACATCATGTTCGATAAAGTCGATCATCTCGGCAGTTAAAAGCCAGCCTTCACCTGCCTGCTGGCCTGCCGAAATAAGTCCTTCAATGGCCTTTTGGTAATCAGAAAATGGGGTTAAGGTGGTAAAAGGTGATTCTAATAAAGCCTTGTAAATTACCGAGCGCATCTTATTAAAACGGGCTGTGATAAACCATGAGGCAGTGGCTCTGGACCACGGGCCTTTCATATGACGAGCCTGAAAAATACTGTCATTTAAACAATACAGAATGAAGGAGGCTATGTCACCTAAAACAGGTTCTGCACCTTCTGCAATGATCTTGTTCATAAGATCAAGATTGGCTTTGGGGTGATATTTCAACAGGATCTCCCCTACAATGCCTACCTTGGGCCGCTTCTCAAGTTTTAAGGCAATTTTTGAAAAACAGCCGATAATATTATTTACGCAGGCTTTAAAGCCGCTGCTTTTGCCTTTATCAATAAAGTCACAGGATAAGGTCGTGGCATTTTTTAAGGCCTTGTCAGCAGCACCTTTTTCAATTTCGTAAGTTTTGCAGTGAAAATAGAGTTTTTGAATAAGATCTCCTAACAAAATCCCCTTCATCAGGGTGTTAAGACCTTTGGCCCCCAGTTTTATTTTCAAATAATCTGTATTGAGGTTATAGCTTGACAAGGTCACAATGGGAACATTATCAAGCTTAAGATCGCCAAGGGCCCATTTTAACAGGGCAGGGTAATTTGTAGCTCTGCAGGGGCCGCAGGTTTGGGCCAGCAGCAGCGCACAGTTATCCTTGTCGATTTTTGCAGTCATCAAGGCATCAATAAGCTGTCCTATCACCACTATGGCAGGATAGCAGGCATCGTTGTTGACATGCTTAAGTCCCATCTCAATGGCCTGATCACTTACTTCCTCCAAAAGCTTGACCTTGTAGCCTAATGCTCCCAAGGCTCTTGATAAGATGGGAAAATGGATGGGAGCCATTTGAGGAATGATAAGAGTTTTGTGAAGATCAGGATCAGCTCTTACTGCCTCGTTTACAGGATAGAGCATTTCGTCACGATTTTGGGAGAAGTTTTGGTCATCTGCTGCACACAATAATGACTTAAGTCTAATCCGTGCCGCTTCCAGGGTGTCACCCTCATCGATCTTGAGCATGGTGTAGATCTTGTCATTATTTTCAAGAATCTTTTTTATCTGCTCTGAAGTTATGGCATCAATGCCGCATCCGAAAGATACCAATTGAACAAATTGGGTATTTTTCTTTTGTGAGGCTGCTTCTGCTGCCCGGTAAAGTCTGCTGTGAAAGGCCCATTGATTAATAACATCAAGCTTTTGCGGATGGTCGGTCATATTCACTATGGCATCTTCTGTGACCACGCGGGCCCCCAGGGAGCTGATAAGAGCCGGAATACCATGATTTAAAAGCGGATCTATGTGATAGGGTCTTCCCGAGAGGATCACCAATGTCCTGCCTTCCTCTGCGGCCTTGTTATAGATCTCCCGGCCTTTTTCCACTATCAAAAGGCGGTACTCATTCAGGGCCTCAGCAGCTTTTTTCATGGCGCGGTTTATTTCGGGGATCTTAAGATCCCGGTCGGGGAAACACTCTAAAAGTGCGTTCAGGACTGTCTTATCCTTGGAAAGATCCAAAAAGGGAGTATGGATTTTGATGTCCTTATGATCCTGAATAATATTAAGTTTTAAGGCCTCAGGATACCCGCCTACCACCGGGCAGGCATAGGATTCTGGATTGCCTTTGATTTTGGCCTCGCGAGGGATGCAGGGCAGAAAAATGTCGAGGATCCCCTGATTGGCAAGATAAGTCACATGCCCGTGGGTAAGCTTGGCAGGATAGCACAAACTTTGTGAGGGAATGGTGGCATTGCCAAGCTCTGCGATTTCCTTGGTTGAAGGCGGCGACAATACCACGGCAAAGCCAAGTTCGGTAAAAAGCCTGTGCCAGTAGGGATAATGCTCAAAAATATTTAACACCCTGGGGATCCCCACGACTCCCCTGGGGGCTTGGTCAGGATTCAAAACCTCACGGTTAAACAGGGCATTTAGTTTAAAATCGACAAACTCTTCGCTGCCTTTGCTTTTAACTCCTGCTTTAACCGGAAAATCGCAGCGGTTGCCATGAATGTGCTTTTGCCCCGATGCAAAGGTATTCATGGTCAAAAGGCAGTGATTGCTGCAGCCGCGGCAGCGGAATTGTCTTATTTTGATCCTGCCCAAATCTAAAAATTCACGTTTTAAATTTAAGGCTTCATTGTGATTAAAGCGCTCTCTGGCAATCAGGGCAGCTCCAAAGGCGCCCATGAGCCCTGCGATGTCAGGGCGGATCACGTTTCTGCCTATATGCTGCTCAAAAGCTCTTAAAACGGCATCATTTAAAAAGGTGCCTCCCTGTACGACTATGTGATCGCCAAGTTCATCACTGTCATGGATCCTTAAAACCTTGTACAGGGCATTACGCACTATGGAAAGACAAAGACCTGAGGCAATATCGGCTATGGATTTGCTGTCACGCTGGGCCTGCTTTACCTTGGAGTTCATAAATACGGTACAGCGGGTACCAAGATCGCAAGGCTCCTTTGACTGCATAGCCTCGTGGATAAAGTCCTTTAAATCAAGGTTAAGCTGTCTTGCAAAGGTTTCAATAAAAGAACCACATCCTGAGCTGCAGGCTTCATTTAAGGCCATGCTCTTGATGATACCGTCTTTTACCTTGATACATTTCATGTCCTGACCACCGATATCAATGACATAGGTGGTTTTAGGGTCAAAGGCACAGGCTGCCTTTTGATGTGCCAGGGTCTCAACTTCGGTGTGCTGTGCATTTAAGGCAGCTTTGGCAAGATCGGCGCCGTACCCTGTGGTACATATGGCACTTAGGGTGCAGTTGGGGTTGTTCTCAAGCTCTTTTAAGATCTCATCAACACAAGGCAGCAGTTTTTCCAGGGGGGAGCCGCCGTTGTGTTCATAAAAACTTGCAGCAAGGCGCAGCTTTTCATCAATTAGTACCCCTTTTACGGTAGTAGAACCCAAATCAACCCCGAGGAAGAGATTTCCTGAAGCTTCTTTAAGGCTGATGCGCTCAAGCTTTTCGGTTTCATGGCGTTTTTGAAATTTAAGATAATCTTCCTTAGTTAAAAACAGCGCCGGAAGGGGGTGTTCTCTGGTGCTGATCTTAGTTTGGGCTAAAGCCTCAATAAGATCCTTTAAGGACAGGGGAGCAGGTTTTCCCCTTATGGTAGGATCACGGTCAATTTTTTGAAGCTCCAGGGCAGCACCTGCTGCCATGGCATACTGCCCGTCCCTGTTGTCGGTAAAGGTGGTTTTTTCAGAACCCAAACGCTCTTTAAAGGCTGCTTTTAACTCACTAAGGAAAGAAAGCGGTCCGCCCAGAAGAGCAACATTACCTTCAATGGCTCTGCCGCATGCCAGACCTGAAATGGTTTGTTCGCATACTGCAGCAAAGATTGATTTGGCAATATCTTCACGGCTTACTCCCTGATTTAAAAGGGCCACCAAATCCGTTTTGGCAAAGACGCCGCATCGTGAGGCAATAGGGTGGATCTTCTCAGCCTTTTTAGCCATTTCATTAAGGCCTGAAGCATCGGTATCAAGAAGAGCTGCCATCTGATCTATGAAAGCCCCGGTACCGCCTGCGCAGGCTTCATTCATGCGAAGTTCCATGCCGCCTGTCAAAAAGATTATCTTGCCGTCTTCGCCTCCCAATTCCACGGAGACATCCACTGGGGTGGGACAATTTTTTAAAAATGTTGAGGCGGCGATTACTTCCTGAACAAAGGGGATCTTAAGATTTTTAGAAAGTTCCAGGGCAGAAGATCCGGTAAAACTTGCTTTTATAAGCGGAAGAGGACGCTTGTCACTAAGTTTTTTAAGGAGGTTTGTAAGAGTCGGGATCACGGCACTTTGGTGGCGGGTATAGGCGCACTCTACCAGTCTGCCCCCATTGTCAATAAGGACATATTTTACGGTGGTTGACCCTAAATCAATCCCCAGGTAGTAGCCGGTATCTGAACGTTCCGTCATAATGCCCCAAAAAAAGCATCACCCGCCTTACTCTGACTTAATGTAAAAGCTTTGTTTAAGCGGTTGACGTTAAAAATCAACAGCCTGTCTTTTATACAGGTTAGTATTACTTCTCTAGTTTGTTTTGAAAACATACCAATTATAACCTGTTGTATGTTTTGCTTCCTAGATCCCTTAAGAATCTGCACTGATAATTATTATTAAAACTTAAGGGACACAAGCTGTGGCGCAGATCTGCAGGATTTGACGGGATCTGCTTCTCTCATGCATCATCAGGTGCTTAAAAAAAAGTCTGCAGCAATGTTTCCTGCGCTTTTTGCCCTAAGTTTTTCACATGGCATGTCGGACAAGATTAGGGTAAGAGCTGTTGGCGCTCTGCAATACTGTGCAGTCTTAAGGTTAAAATAC
>CAYNSI010000026.1:0-16928 GCA_964399665.1 uncultured Enterobacterales bacterium
CATCAAGCCAATAGACGTACCAGGTTTTTTGCATGTTATGCCAAGTGCAGCGCAAGTTATCGGTGTGCAGCTGGGCAGGGATTAAAGCGAGTAAATCTTCTGTCGGTCTCATAACGGTCTCCATATTTTTATTATAGTATTTTAATTATACCTCGCCTCTTTTAAAGAGGCCAACCAATTTTGACATCAAAATAGGCATGTGTCAACCAAAAATCTAAGAAAATAAGAAAATTTTAAGAAAAATTTAGGTTCCAAAGGCGCAATTGAACCTGCTGAAAGGAGGCCAGCTGCAATCACCCCGAATAGATCCTTTGTTTCTTCCTCTTTTAGGTGCAGACTCTGAGGTTTTTCAGGGCAGGGGATTATTACAGCTGCGATTCAGAGGCAAAATCTGCATAAGTACTGTGCTTATAAAGTAAAACCTTTGTATAACAAAAGGTTATTTTTATAGTTTGACAATAAACCTGGGGCAGAAAACTTTTTTGCATGCTGCAAAGACTTTGCAGATCTTAAGACGCAGCCTCAAAAACGGCATTAGAGCTCGGTCTTTGACTGAAAAAGTTAGATAAACCTTGGAAGCTGCTCTAAGCACAGGGAAACCATGCCTGAGACAATGTCCTCTTTTATGGAGTAGGAAACTTCAATTTTGGGCAGCATGGCAGTCTCAGCTTCTGTGAGCAGCCTCTTTTTTAATCTTTCGCTCAAGCCGCTTTTGAGCCCTTCGGTGTACACGGCAACCAATGAAGGATTGATAACGCACATCACCGCCCTTAAAGTGCGCACTGCAAGCTCATCGGCAAGGTTTGGATCTGCAGGCAGAATGCCGACATCGTTATACATGGGAAAGTATCTTACCTCCCCTGCCATGCCGTCACGGCCTCTTAAGAGTTCCCCGTGAAAGCAGAAACCGCATCCTGGAGATCTTCCAGGCATCAGGACAATTCCTGCCACATAATCATGTGACTGATTTCTTTTGTAACATCCCAATGCTGCGGCATTAATATCAGTTTCAAAGAACACCGGAACCTTAAAGTGCTGTTCCAAATGTCCTGCCAGCCGCAATGACATAGGATCATGGCGCAGGGCAGCTGCCACCCTGCCGCCTACCGTATCCGCAGGCATGGAGATCCCAATGACGGCTATTTTGGGATAACGCTCCAAATAGCGCTCAATGCCGATCCTAAAATAATCGGTATGTATGGTTGATAACAGCTCCTCGCGCCGCTCTAAACACTCACCGAAAAGATCATGTACTGAATAGCCTGCAAAATCCTGCCCGCTTCTTTGATAGCATGAAACTATGAGCATCAGCTTAAAGGCAGCATTAAAGCAGTAGGTCATAGGCGGCCTGCCGGTCCCTCCTGACACGCTTTGGCGCTCACAAAAGACAATTCCTGTTTTTTCAAGATAAGTTAATACCTTGGTTATGGTTACCACGGAAAGTCCCGTAAGATCCCTAAGCCTGGAAATAGCAGCCACCTGCTCTTTATGAAGTACCCCAAGAACCGTCAACAGGTTTCCTTTTCTAATATCCTTTGAAGTTAAACGCTCTCTTAATTGATCTGGTAACATGGAATAATTATTAAACTCAGTTATTAAACTATGTTTAATAATATCGAAAAATTTTGAATTTTTCAATTTTGGAGTTTTATTTCATATGCGTTAGCAGAAGCTAATCCTGTTTTTTACTATTTTTCCCTTATATAACAAATACTCAATCTTGAAATTTTATCTTACGACTAATTTTTATATTATAAAATATTTTTTCATCGCCAAAAAGACTTATAAAAAGCTTTTTTATTGTATAACAATAAGTTAGACAATAAAGCGGTTTTTGCTTTCCGGGCCTAAGAGCCTCGAAAGTCAATTTCCCCTCAGCCGGTAATCTCTTACAATACCTTCAAAAGGCAGGCTGTCTTCCTTCAAGCGGCAGGCTTTAGGGTTTTAACAATAACGATGCGCCTTGGGGCTCAAGCTTTCCTTGATGCCAAAAAGCACATGCAACTATTATAAGGAGCCGACTTTGCTTCAAATAAGATTACACGGTCGCGGCGGCCAGGGTGTGGTGACAGCAGCCGAGATGCTGTCTCTTGCCGCCTTTTTTGAGGGCCACCATGCCCAGGCTTTTCCAAGCTTCGGGTCAGAACGCACCGGTGCTCCGGTGGTGGCATATGCCCGTATCGATGACAAGGAAATCCGCACCCACGAACCAATCCTTAATCCTGATGCTGTTGTAGTTCAAGATCGTACCCTGCTTGCTGCCCTGGATGTCTTTGCAGGTATCGGCCCTCAAGGATACGTTATCATCAACTCTGCAGAAACTCCCGAAGAACTTGTTCCTGAACTGTGTAAAAAACTTCCTGCAGGACATGTCTTTACGGTCCCGGCAACGGATTTTGCGATGCAGAAAATCGGGCGTCCCCTGCCGGGTGCGCCTATGATTGCCGCTTTGGCTGCCGCAACTGAAATCTTCAAGCTTGACAGCGTCCAGAAGTCCTTTCAGACCAGATACCCGGGCAAGGTCGGTGATGCCAATGCTGAAACAGCAGCCCTGGCCTATGAATTTATTGTGAATGTTAAAAAGGGAGGCTGTAATGCTTAAGCAGATTGAAGGCTCATTGGGTATTGCAGAAGCAGTAGCCTTATGTCGTCCGGGGGCTGTCTGTGCCTATCCTATTTCCCCGCAGACTCATATCGTTGAAAATGTCGGCAGACTGGTAAAAGAAGGTAAACTTCAAGATTGTGAGTTCGTAAATGTAGAGTCGGAATTTTCCGCCATGTCAGTATCAATAGGTGCATCGGCAGGCGGGGTGAGAACCTATACTGCCACAGCATCACAGGGACTGCTGTTCATGGTAGAGGGCGTTTACAATGCTTCAGGGATGGGACTTCCCATCGTCATGACGGTAGCCTCAAGGGCCATAGGAGCACCCATTAATATCTGGAATGATCATTCAGACTCTTTGTCGCAAAGGGATTCAGGCTGGATCCAGCTTTTTTGTGAGTCCAACCAGGATGCCCTTGATACCCACATCATGGCCTTTAAGATAGCAGAGGAAGTAGGACTTCCTGTCATGGTATGCATGGACGGCTTCGTCCTGACCCATGCCTTTGAGCGGCTTGACATGCCTTCACAGGAGCAGGTTGATTCCTTCCTGCCCCCCTATGAGCCAAAGGAATTTATTGATCCCAAAGAGCCTATTACCATGGGTGCCATGGTAGGACCAGAGGCCTTTACCGAACTGCGCTTTTTGGTTCAGCGCAAGATGATCAAATCCCTTGATGTTATCGAAAAGGTCACCAAAGAATACCGTGAACTTACCGGCCGTAACTCAGGAGGGCTTCTTGACTGCTACCGCTGCGAGGATGCCGAACTTAAGCTTGTCATCATGGGATCTTCAGTTGGTACTGCCAAGGATGAAGTAGACCGCTTAAGGGAGCAGGGCATCAAAGTTGGCATCATTTCCTTAAAGGCCTTCCGTCCCTTCCCCTACGTCAAAATGAGGGAAGCTGTAGGTGACTGTAAGAAAGTAGTCTGCCTGGAGCGTTCCTTCTCCTACGGGGCAAGAGGTATTATCTGCCCTGAGGTCAAGCGTGCCATGGAAGGAACAGGCTGTGACGTACGTACCGCAGTTGCAGGTCTTGGCGGTCGTGCCGTCTTAGGCTCCACCATAAAGGATATCGTCACTGCCTCAAATGAAGGAAAGCTTGTTGATGAGATCTGCTGGATTGACATAGATAAGAAGCTTTTAAACAGCTACTTGAAGGCCAAAGAAGGCTTAAGCATTCCTGAAGACCAGATTGCAAGCGAAAAAGTGCTGCTAAACAGCCTTGGCAGATCTTAATTAAGGAGGGATAACATGCTGGACGAAATTAGATTTTATCAAACCGGATCCAAAACCGTAGGCAACCGCCTCTTGAATCCCTCGATGCGTGCCAATCAGGCCTCAGAAAGCCGCACCAATTCGCTTACCTCAGGCCACCGTGCCTGCCAAGGCTGCGGTGAAGCATTAGGAGCCCGCTATGCTCTTGATACTGCCATGAGGGCAACCAATGGACAGCTTCTTGTTGCCAACGCCACAGGATGCCTTGAGGTATTCTCTACTCCCTATCCTGAATCAGCCTGGAGGATCCCATGGATCCACTCCCTGTTCGGCAACAGTGCAGCAGTAGGCACAGGTTTGGCGGTAGCAGCTAGAATCAGGGCTAAAAAATCAGGTTCTACTACCGTTCCGCGTGTCATAGCCCAAGGCGGTGACGGCGGCACCACCGACATAGGTTTTGGCCCGCTGTCAGGTATGTTTGAGCGTAATGATGACGTTCTTTATATCTGCTATGACAACGGCGCCTACATGAATACCGGGGTGCAGAGATCCTCGGCAACGCCGCCTTCTGCACGCACCGCCACCACCCAGCCTGTGGGAGCAGAACCAGGTGCCGAATGGGGCAAGGGAAAGAATGTTCCCTTAATTGCCATGGCCCACGGTATTCCCTATGTGGCTACGGCATCAGTTGCAGATCCCCGTGATCTTGAATACAAGGTGCAAAAAGCCATGTCATACCACGGTGCCCGCTATATCCAGATCTTAGTACCATGCCCGTTAGGCTGGGGATCTGCCTCATCATCTACCGTAACTTTGGCAAGACTTGCCGTAGAATCAGGGTTCTACCCCATCTTTGAAGCTGAGTACGGCAAGGTTGTCTCTGTACGCAAGATTAATCAGAAGCAGCCTGTTATTAATTTCCTCAAGCTTCAACGTCGTTTTGCCCACTTAACCGGCAAAAATGCCGATCCTAAGGGCTTAGCCCGCATACAGGCCATGTGTGATGAGAACATCAGGAGCTTTGGCTTAATTGGAGATGAAGTCCCTGAAACCATCCCTGTGGCCATTCAGGCATTTGAGCGCAACACTGCAGTTTAGGAGGGCAGTCTAAATGATGGATAAAGCTTTTGGAGCAACACTAGATCCTGCAAGTTCTCTTGCAAATAAAACCGGTTCTTGGAGAACCCTAAGACCTGTTAACGTTTTTAAACTGCCTCCGTGCAACAAACAGTGCCCTGCAGGTGAAAATATTCAGCAGTGGCTTTACTATGCCGGTGAAGGTGACTATGAACATGCCTGGCGGGTGCTTACCGAGGATAATCCCCTGCCTGCCTGCATGGGACGCGTCTGCTATCACACCTGTGAAGGCAAGTGCAACCGGGGCTTTTTGGATGAGTCAGTGGGCATCAACTCGGTTGAGCGCTTCTTAGGAGACTATGCCATTGAGCACAAGCTCTCCTTTAAAAAGCCCACCCGCGAGACCGGAAAGCGAGTGCTTATCATAGGCTCAGGCCCTGCAGGATTGTCTGCTGCCTATCATCTGCGTCGTTTTGGGCATACAGTGAACATAGTCGAGCTTGCCCATGAGCCTGGCGGGATGATGCGCTACGGCATTCCGGTATACCGTCTGCCGCGTGATATTCTCGATGCTGAGATCAAGCGCCTGACAGATCTGGGGATCACGATAGAATGTGATCACAAGGTTGAAGATATCCTCAAGGAAAAGGAAGAGGGGCATTATGATGCCGTGATCTTAGGTCTTGGGGCTTCGATTTCCACCAATGTTGACATCCCTTCAGGAGACACCACCCACGTTCTCAATGCCCTGACACTTTTAGGTGAGATTGCCTCCAACACTGATGTGGAAATAGGCAGAAAGGTTGCAGTCTACGGCGGCGGCAATACTGCAGTTGACGTGGCCCGCTCACTGCGCCGTCTGGGGGCTGAACCTATCATAGTGTACCGCCGCAACCGTGACAGGATGCCTGCCAATGAGGAGGAAATGGACGGTGCCATAGAAGAAGGCATTCAGGTCAAATGGTTGTCCACCATCGCCGAAGCTTCAGGTGAATCCTTAAAGATTGAAAAAATGGCCTTAAATGAAAAAGGCTGGCCTGAGCCTACCGGTGAATATGAAGATCTTCCTGCCGACTCAGTAGTCCTTGCTATAGGGCAGAATGTCGATCTTTCAATCTGCAAAAAGATTGAAGGGCTTGCCACTGAAAAGGATGCTGTGACCATCGACAAGGAAACCATGATGACCACGGTCCCCGGTATTTTTGCCGCAGGGGACATGGTCACTACAGACAATCGTACCGTCACTGCCGCCATAGGCATGGGCAAGCATGCTGCCCGCGGCGTCAATGCCTACTTAAAAGGCACGGTCTATAAGAAGCTTGAAAAGCATGAGGATGCCCGTTTTGAAGATATGCATCCTTGGTATTACACCGATGCTCCCAAGACGGTTCGACCGCAGCTTGAGCTTGCAAGAAGAACCCAGACCTTTGATGAGGTACAGCACGGACTTACTGAAGAAAATGCCATCTTTGAGGCCAGGCGCTGCCTGTCATGCGGCAACTGCATGGAATGTGACAACTGCTATGGAGTATGCCCGGACAATGCCGTAATTAAACTCGGCCCCGGCAAGGGTTATGAATTTAATTATGATTTCTGCAAAGGATGCGGTGTCTGTGCCCAGGAATGCCCCTGCGGTCACATCAAAATGGTGCCTGAGAAAATTTAAGCTTACGATCAGGACCTATTGACCTGTTCTTCAGGTTCTTCAGGGCAGCTTTAAGCTGCCCTTTGCTTTTTATCAGGCTGCCTTGGCCATCTGCTCTTCAATTGCCCTTATCATAATGTGTATTATCATGGTATGCACTTCCTGGATCCTGTCGGCATAGCCAAAATGAGGGACAATAAGGGGAAGGTCACAAAGACTTTTGAGTTTCCCGCCATCTTTGCCAAGCAGCGTAATGGTTTTCATGCCCTTGTCCCGTGCTGCCTGACAGGCCTTGATGATATTTTTCGAGTTTCCTGAAGTAGAGATCCCCAAAAAGACATCCTGCGGGAAACCTAACCCCTCTATGAACCGTGAGAATACCGCATCAAAGCCGTAATCATTGCCAACGCAGGTAAGATGGCTGGGATCGCATATTGCAACTGCCGCGAAGGCTGGACGATCATCACGATACCTGCCTGATAATTCTTCTGCAAAATGCATAGCATCGCACATGCTGCCGCCATTGCCGGCTGTAATAATTTTGCCCTGATTTTTAAGGCTTTCAACCATAATAGCAACTGCCTTTTCAATACTTTCTTTAGTATCTTTGGCATTGATGTAATCGCCCAGAACTTTATGAGCTTCCTTAAGATCATCAAGAACATTAAATGACAGCATCTTAAAACTCCTACTCTTTGATGCCATGTTGGACTCGAAACTCCCACTTTTCCTGAGCCTCTTTGTCAGCATTAAGACACTGCTCAAGCAGTTTTCGATCCTCAGGGGTCAATAACTTTTCCAACATCAGATCCTGCTGCGCTTTTTTCCTTGCATAAAATGCTTTTTTATCCTCATCGGATCCCTGTTCTAAAAAAGGCATATCATACTCACTGCCCCACAGACTTCCTGCTATAACAGTGCCGTCTTCAGTCTTCTTTAGTTTGACATTCTGGGCAAGTTTAATGGTTTCCAAAACATGCCTGACCCTGCTGCTGTCGTCTACCTGCATCATAGGAAGCTTGGCACCTTCAGGTCTTTCCCAGTGACTGCCTCCGGTTACAAGATCCTGTTCGCCAAAATTAAAGGACGATTGTCCTCCTGTCATTGCAAGATAAACCTCAGCTAGAATCCTGGCATCCAAAAGTGCCCCGTGCTGGGTGCGGCGCGAATTGTCGATATCGTACAAATTACACAGGTTATCAAGGTTGACAAGATTATTGGGATTGATTTTGCGTGCCAGGGCCACGGTATCAACGATGGTGCACATATCAGCGGTACGCTCCTTCATATTAAGAAGCAGCCATTCCTTATCAAGAAATGAAGTATCGAACCTGGCATTGTGAATCAAAAGTTCAGCACCCTTGATAAAATCGAGGATCTTGGGGGCCACCTTGGCAAAAACCGGCTTATCCTTTAAAAACTCATCGGTAAGTCCATGAACCTGCACCGCCTCTTCATCAACAGGACGTTCCGGGTTGATATAAAGCTGCAAAGTATTGCCGGTGATCCTGCGGTCAATGATTTCAACACAGCCTATTTCAATAATGCGGTGATCCCCGGGGCTGCCGTCGGCATCCTTTCCCGTAGTTTCAGTATCAAGCGCAATTTGTCTTTTCACGTCATCACACCTTAAAAGTCATTTTTGCTGTCTTGAGTATAGCAAAAGCAAAGGCAGGGCAGAATGACTGCCGGTGCCCTTTTCTTACAGTAAAAAAATCAAGTTCTTATCAAAATATACAGTGGCGTGGATTTGCTTTAGGGTATAAGCTTTTGGCAATAAAAGCCTTAAAGCTTTTGTAGGCCAGCTTCAGATCCATGGGGGTGCTACAGCTCCACTATAGTGCCGTGGGGGTGATAGCTTTGCAGATGATCGCCCTTTGAGGTAATGATGGTCATACGGTTTAGAGGGGCAAAGGATACTGCAGTATCGATGCCGAATTTGGAATGATCACTTAGAAGATAGCATTTGGTACTGCGATTGAGCACCAGTGACTTTATGGCCGCATCCTCACCGTCGGTAGTGGACATGCCGCCGCGCAGGGTAATACCAAGGGCCCCGAAAAAAGACAGGGAAAAATTGAACTTGTTAAGAAATTCCATGGTGTAGCTGCCCTGGAGCCCTTCTGTAAGCTGCTTGATGCGCCCTGGGGCAATAGTCACGTTAAGACCTGCCCTGGTTAAGATCATGGCATGCTTAAGCCCTATGGTAACGTAACTTGCTTTTCTTTCGGTGATAAATTCACACATCCTTTCAGTAGTGGATCCTGAATCGATAAACACTAGATCCAAAGGCTTAATCAAGGAAGCGGCATATTTTCCTATCATTTCTTTTTCATCGGAGAACAGGGCGTAACGGTGATCGATAAGATCCTCGCCGCGGCCTAACACGGCCGTCACCGATTCGGCCCCGCCCCTTACCAGTTTGATAAGGCCCCGGGAATTAAGCTCGTTAAGATCGCGCCTTAGCGTCGATTCTGAGATGTCAACGGCAGTGATAAGCTCATTAAGAGACATGCGCACATTTTGATTAATAAGCTCCAAAATTTTTTCATGGCGATCCCTGATAAGCATTTAATTTATCTCCCATCAATAATGCCGCAGCCAAGTGAGCGGTATTGGACACTTCATTATTTCAGATCCTGCAAAATTTATCAGGAATGACGCAAGATCTTTTAAAAATTTTCATATTAAAAACTGCAAAAAAATCATTTCCCGTCACAGGAGAGCTGATTTAAGAATTTTTGATTAATAACGACGGCTTTTTTGAATCTTTATAAGCGGTTTAGAAACCTTCCTGACATGTTGACTGAGCCTAACTTTAATATTTTATCTGCAGACTTTAAGGGGCGGATATTATCATGTCATCAATATTCACAAGTTACCAATTCAAGGATCCAAACTTGCCCTGATACAACTTTGGGGACGGGGAGCCATGAAAGAAGTTAAACAAATTTTGAAAAATTTTGATTGTTTTGTGGCGTAATTCAAATTTTTTGTGAAAGTTTATGAATAGAATCTAGTTGACTTTGCAAGTTTTTAACAAATGTTTTCCCTATTCCCAAGACTGGAGAAAAACCATGAATAAACATTTTAAAAAGGGCCTTGGCCTTCTTACGGCAGCGGTTTTTTCCGCAGGATTGATGTCTTCTTCAGCATATGCAGCAGAGGACGCTGAATATGCCGTAGTGCTTAAAGTCCTGTCCTCCGAGTTCTGGCAGTCCATGAAATCAGGTGTTGAACAGGAGGCACAAAGGCTTGGGGTATCCGTTGATGTTTACGCTGCCAATACCGAAGATGACGTTGAAGGTCAGACTGTTATCATGGAAAATGCCGTAAACAAAGGTTACAAGGGCATAGCCTTTGCCCCAATTTCACCTGACAACCTCATCCCCGCTCTTGCAGAGGCCTCATCCCGCGGTATTTTTACCATCAACATCGATGAAATGGTTAATGTCAGCAGCCTCAATGCTTTAGGCGGAAAAATCTGCGGTTTTGTCTCCACAGATAATGTTGATGTAGGCCGTATGGGGGCCCAATACATCATTGACCGTCTGGGAGGACAGGGTAAGGTTGCCATTATTGAGGGCAAGGCCGGTACCGCATCAGGTGAGGACAGACGCCAGGGGGCTACCGATGCTTTTAATGCTGCAGCAGGCATTGAACTTGTAGAAAGCCAGCCTGCAGACTGGGATCGCACCCGTGCCTATGATATTGCCACCAATTATTTGAGCAAATATCCGGATCTTGTCGGCATCTACTGCTGCAATGACACCATGGCCATGGGAGCCCAGGCTGCCGTCAACGCTTCTGGACGTCAGGTGCTGGTAGTAGGTACCGATGGCAATTCTGATGCAGTTGAGTCAGTCAACCGTGGCGAGCTTGCTGCCACCGTGCGTCAAAGACCCGATGCCATTGGTGCACGCGGCCTTGAGCTTTTGGTTGAAGCGGTAAAATCAGGAAAAATTCCCGATGAGCCGATCCAAGAGCGCGTTTCCGCAGAGCTTGTTACCAAGAATTAAGGCTTTGGCTGAAGAGTTAACTTAAAGGAGCATAAGGCTATGCCTGCACCCCTTGTTGAAATGAAGCATATTAACAAAAGCTTCAACGGCGTTCCGGCCTTAAGTGATATTTCCTTTGACGTAAGACCTGGGGAAGTTCATGTGCTGCTGGGAGAGAACGGGGCAGGCAAATCCACCCTGATGAAAATCCTAAGCGGAGTCTATACGCCAGACTCGGGGGAGATTGTTATCAACGGCATGCCCTTTCATAATCTGACGCCGCAATTGTCCAAAGCCTGCGGCATCAGCATTATCTATCAGGAACTTAGCATCATCAATGAACTTAGCATTGAGGAGAATATTTTCCTGGGGCGGCTGCCCTTAAAAAAAATCATGGGTCTTGAAGTTCTTGATAAAGAGGGCATGCGCAAGCGGACCCTTGAGCTTATGGAAAGCATTAACCTCAAGGCAGATCCTGCCACCATGGCAGGACGTCTTAGCATTTCCGAAAAGCAGATGATTGAAATCGTCAAGGCCGTGGCTTTTAACTCCCAAATCATCGTGATGGATGAGCCCACCTCATCACTTACCGAGACTGAAGTTGCCCGTTTGTTTGAAATTGTCCGTACTCTTAAAGCAGCAGGCAAAGGCATCGTCTACATCAGCCACAAACTGCGCGAACTTAAGGAAATAGGCGACAGGATCACGGTCCTTAAGGACGGAACCTCAGTAGGCACGCACAGAGCAGGTGACGTTACCGTCGATGAGCTTATTACCATGATGGTAGGCCGTAAAATTAACGAGCACTTTCATGAAGGAACCAAGAGAGCTGCAGGCACCAATAAGATCCTTGAGGTGCGGAACTTAAATCGCAAAGATCACTATATCAACGATGTCTCCTTTGATCTGTACCAGGGTGAGATTTTAGGATTTTCCGGCCTGGTGGGCGCAGGCAGAACCGAAACTATGTGTGCCATTTACGGGGCTTTTCCCAAATCAAGCGGAGAGATCCTGCTTCATGGCAAAAAACTTGAAATCAACACTCCCTTCGATGCCTTAAAAGAGGGGATCGGTCTTGTTACCGAAAACCGCCGTGAAACCGGCTTTTTTAAGAATTTTAGCATCGGGCGCAACATCATTTTAAGCAGGCAGCTGCAAAAAGCCCGTTTAGGAGGCATGTGGGGGCGCATCGATGACAGTGATGAGCAAAGCACTGCCCTGAAGATGATTGAGGAGCTGCGCATAAAATGCGTAGGACCGCAGCAGCTTATCACGGATCTTTCAGGCGGCAATCAACAAAAATGCATTCTGGCAAAATGGCTGGCTGCCAGGGTGAAATTGTTAATTTTCGATGAACCCACCAAGGGTATTGATATTGGTACCAAATCCGAGATCTACAAACTGATGCGCACCCTGGCTGCAGAGGGCATCGGCATCATTGTGGTTTCCTCGGAATTACCCGAGCTTCTTGCAATATGCGACCGCATTATCGTCATGAAAAGCGGCAGCATTACCGCGACCTTTACTTCACAAGAGGCCACGGAAGAAAAACTTTTGAAAGCGGCAGCCATCGGCACGGAGAACTGATAATGGCAGAAAAAATCGCAACTACCAAAAAGGATTTTACCTATTATTGGGACAGGTACAGTACGGTATCAATTTTGGTGCTGCTGCTCGTGTTGTTCTCGATCATTGAGCCCCAGGCTTTTATGACCATGAACAATTTTATAAAAATCATCGAACAAAGCTCCATTACCATCCTGATAGCCTGCGGAGAGTTCTTTGCCATTCTGCTTGCCGGTATCGATCTTTCAGTAGGCTCTGTGATGGCGCTTACCGGGGTATGCACTGCCAAGATGATGTCCATGGGCATTCATCCTGTCATAGCGGTACTGTGCGGCTCCATCCTGCTGGGAGCTGCCATTGGTTTTGTAAACGGCTTTTTGGTCAATAAGACCGGGCTGCATCCTTTCATCATTACCATAGGCACCCTGTCAATCTTCCGCGGTCTTACCATGATTGTAGCCAATTCCCGCACCGTCTCCGGAGTGCCGCCTGAATTTACCCGCATGGTAGGAGGCAAGCTTTTCGGCGTTCTCCCTACCCCAATCCTGGTGGCCCTGGTGGCAGCCTTAATACTGTTTTTTATCACCATGAAAACCCAGTTCGGCCGCAATCTGTATGCCATAGGAGGCAACCCGCAGTCAGCCTGGTATGCCGGCATCAATGTCAAAAGGCATGTTTTGCTGGCCTTTATGATCTCAGGGATCTGTGCCGGTCTTGCAGGCATGGTCAATGTGGCAAGACTGGGAGCTGCCGAGCCCAATGCCGGAACCGGTTATGAGACTTTTGCCATAGCCTCGGCGGTTATCGGCGGAACCAGCTTTTTCGGAGGCATAGGCTATATCCCCAAGGTGGTAATAGGAGGACTCATTATAGGAGTTATCAACAACGGCCTTAATATGGCAGGGGTGTCTTCCTTCTATCAGCAGATCGCCATGGGAGCTCTGATTATTGTAGCCGTAACATTGGATCGCTACTTTGGCGCCAGCTCCAAAGTGGGCATCAAATAAACAGGCTGCCTTGCCTTTACAGCCTAAAATATAAAACCGAAACAATGCAGGCGGTCAAAGTGCGCCTTGATAAGGATTTTTTATGACAGCAAAATTTTCTGTATCTTTAATGTGCATGGATTATCTGCACATTGCCGATCAGATTGATGCCCTCAACCATGAAACCGATTATTATCATGCCGACTTGATGGACGGTCACTTCTGCCCCAATATCACCATGTCTCCTGATTTAATTGCCGCAATATGTAAAGTTGCTGCAAAACCCGTGGATGTGCACCTTATGACCACATCCCCCAATGACTGGATCGATGCAGTTGCCGATGCGGGGGTACAGACTATTTCGGTTCATGCCGAAACCATCAATACCGATGCCTTTCGTACCATCAACAGGATCCGCAATGCAGGATGTCAGGCAGGTGTAGTGCTCAATCCTGCCACTTCCCTTGATGCCGTCCGCCACTACATCAACCGTATCAGTATCCTGACTATTATGACAGTGGATGTCGGCTTTGCAGGACAACCCTTTATTCCCGAGATGCTGGATAAAATTAACGAAGCCCGTGAGCTGCGTCAAAAGCTTGGGCTGAGCTTTAAAATTCAAATCGACGGCAGCTGCAATAACGGCACCTTTAAAGAACTGCGCAAAGCCGGAGCTGACATCTTCGTGGTGGGCTCTTCAGGGCTGTTCAGCCGGGATCCTAATATTCGTACTGCCTTTGCCGAACTTAGATCTGATTATGCCAGGTTAACGGGTGAACCATAAATGGGCGATTCTGCAGTTTTGGGCATAGATATAGGCGGCACCCATATCCGCAAGGGCCTTATTGACACAGACTATAATCTGCATGATTTTTCCCTTACCAAATCGCAGCCTGTGCTTGATACTGCTGATCCTTTAGCAAGGCTAGAAGATCTGGTGCGATCTTCTGTGGCCGAGACTGACCATGAAATTGCAGCAGTATCCATAGGCTTTCCTTCAACCATTGATGCTGCCCGCAAGGTTGTGCTCTCCACGCCTAATATTGCTTCACTGCAAAATCTTCCTGTCGTGGAAAAACTGTCCTCAAGGCTTAATCTGCCTGTGTTTATCAACCGTGATGTCAATTTCATCATGCTCTCGGATTTAGAAGACCTTAAGGACAACATAAAGCCTGCAAGCGCATGCGGTTTTTACATAGGAACAGGTATTGGCAGCAGTATCTATCTTGACGGCCGCCTGCTTACAGGTGCCCACGGCACGGCAGCCGAACTTGGACATATTCATGTCCCGGGCTTTAAGGCATCCTGCGGCTGCGGAGGCACAGGCTGCATTGAGCTGATAGCAGGAGGGATGGCCCTTGAGCGTATCAGGCAGGAGCATTTTGCCGATACTTTCATAGGAGATCTTTTTACAAGACATCAAAACAAACCTCAGCTTAGGCGCTACATTCAAGATCTGGCCGCAGCCGTGGCCTGCCAGATCATCATCATCGATCCTGAGGTATCGATTTTAGGAGGCGGGGTGATCCAGATGGCAGATTTTCCGCGGGCATTCTTTGAAGAGTGCCTGTATTCCTATGCCCGCCGCCCCTGTCCTCCGGGCAGCCTTAGGCTTATTTATGTCAAGGACAGTCAATACAGCGGCGTGCGTGGAGCCGGCATCTACGCTTTTAAACGTCTTGCTGACCCTCATTATCTGTAATTTGGAGTACCTTAATGAAAATAGCATTTGCAAGCGATCACATAGGCCTTGAGCTTAAATCAAAGCTTATAACATGGCTTGTGGAGGAGGGGTTTGAGTGCCATGACTTCGGCACCTTCAGCCCTGAGCGGTGCAATTATCCTGAATTCGGCTTCAAGGCAGCACAGGCCGTTGCCCAGGGAAGTTATGACCGCGGCATAGTAATCTGCGGGACGGGGGTTGGGATCTCCTTATCTGCCAATAAAGTTAAGGGCATACGCTGCGTCTGCTGCTCTGAACCGTATTCCGCCCTGCTGTCACGTCAGCACAACAATACCAACATGCTGGCAGTAGGATCGCGCGTCGTAGGGCTTGATCTTGCCAAAATGATAGTAGAAAGCTTCCTTAAGGGAGAATACGAAGGCGGCAGGCATCAGGTAAGAATAGATCAGATAAGCAGCATTGAGACCAAGGGGCATCCCTGATGAGATGATCTCCACTGCCCCTCTTCTGCCCCAAAAGAATTGCAGGTGTGTTAGTGTTCATCCCTTTGCTGTTCATTGACGATCACCATAACACAGGGCACAAAGTCACAGACTCAATCAAATCGGCGTATTTGTGCTCTAAAAACTGTAGTTTGCCTTCCTCGAAGGCCTCATCTTCTTTTGCGTGGTTTTGCCGCCTTTACTTCAAAAGTAAAGCGGTATTTGCCCCTTTGATTTGCAAATCGGCACGGTCTTTGGCAGATTGAATCTCTCTTATTTTATAAGCTGTGGTAAGGTTAGGCTCGCAAGCTGCACCTCTGATAATCAGCGGCTCCAAAATTTGCTAGAATTTCACCCGTTCAGAATGAAGGGATTGAGACTGGAGAAAAACTATGAATACACACTTTAAAAAGGGCCTTGGCCTTCTTACGGCGGCGGTTTTTTCCGCAGGATTGATGTCAACTTCTTCCTATGCTGCAACGGGGGATGCTGAATATGCCGTAGTACTTAAAGTCCTGTCCACCGAATTCTGGCAGACCATGAAATCAGGCATTGAACAGGAGGCACAAAGACTTGGGGTTTCCGTTGATGTTTACGCTGCCAATAGCGAAGATGACGTTGAAGGTCAGACCATGATCATGGAAAGCGCCGTAAACAAAGGTTACAAGGGCATAGCCTTTGCCCCCATTTCACCTGACAACTTAATCCCAGCCATTGCTGATGCCTCATCCCGCGGTATTTTTACCATCAACATAGATGAATTGGTTAATATCAGCAGCCTCAATGCCTTAGGCGGTAAAATCTGCGGTTTTGTTGCCACGGATAATGTTGATGTAGGCCGTATAGGCGCACAATACATCATTGACCGACTGGGAGGACGAGGAAAGGTTGCCATTATTGAGGGTAAGGCCGATAGCGCATCAGGTGAGGACAGACGCCGTGGTGCTGCCGATGCCTTTAATGCCGCAGCGGGCATTGAGCTCGTAGAGACCCAGCCTGCCGACTGGAGTCGCACCCGTGCCTATGATGTTGCCACCGATTATTTGAACAAATATCCGGATCTTGTCGGCATCTACTGCTGTAATGACACCATGGCCATGGGAGCCCAGGCAGCTGTCAGTGATTCAGGGCGTCAAGATCAGGTACTGATAGTAGGTACTGACGGCAATTCCGATGCTGTTGCGTCTGTCAACCGCGGAGAACTTGCCGCCACAGTGCGTCAAAGACCTAATGTCATGGGCGCGCGCGGCCTTGAGCTTTTGGTTGAGGCGGCAACATCAGGAAAAATTCCCGATGAGCCGATCCAAGAACGCGTTGACGCCGAGCTTGTCACCAAGGAGGTTCGTACGCTAGATCTTTTACAATCTTTCCGGTAAAACCCTTGGATTACACTTAGTCTTTGACGATTTCTCCACTAACTCCTTTACAGTTTTTCAAGGAGCGCAATTTTAAAAGATCCTGCAGGGATTTGGTTAGATAACCAAATCTCCCTTAAGGATTTTCCTGCCGCTGCCCCATGGCCATTTTTCCCACCCAACGCAGGGAAAAACAATCAATGTCTGCAAAATCTATTACATCTTACAACCGTTGAAAATATCAAGATCTTTTTCGTACTCAGCACTTGTTATCTGCATCAGGGCCATCAGTGAGTGAAAAAAGTTATCAT